>JAAYVH010000285.1 GCA_012517255.1 Chthonomonadales bacterium | reverse complement strand
GCTGACGTGACACAGGTCGCGAATGTCGCGCGCGCTCATCTCTGCGTTGCAGTGGATGCGCCTCGCCTTGAAGCGCTCGATCTGCCGCTCACGCGCGGCGCATACTCTGCTGCGAATGGTCGCGCTCGACTCCGACTTGCGATGGTGGACCAGCTCGTCCTCGCTGAGCCGACGAACCTCGATGTGCAGGTCTATCCGGTCGAGCAGCGGTCCGGATATCCTCTGCTGGTATTTCCGCACCATGGTCTCTGTGCACGTGCATCGGCGGAAGATGTCGCCATAGTATCCGCACACGCAAGGGTTCATGGCTGCGGCAAGCACGAAGCTTGCCGGGTACTGGAGCGACGCCTGCACGCGCGCGATGGTCACCACGCGATCTTCCAGGGGCTGCCTGAGCACCTCCAGAGCATCGCGATTGAACTCCGGCAGTTCGTCCAGAAACAGCACGCCGTTGTGCGCCAGGCTAACCTCGCCGGGACGCGGAACCGAGCCGCCCCCCACAAGCGCGGCGTTCGACAACGAATGGTGCGGCGCGCGGAAGGGCCGCGTCGTGATAAGCGCTGACCCCGCGGGCAGCATCCCGCAGACGCTGTAGACCTTCGTGGTCTCCAACGCCTCCGGTATCGACATCGGCGGCAGTATTGAGGGCAAACGCCGAGCGAGCATGGTCTTGCCGCTGCCCGGCGGCCCGATCATCAGCACGTTGTGCCCCCCGGCCGCAGCCACCTCCAGCGCGCGCTTCACATGCGTCTGTCCCTTAACATCCGAGAAGTCCGCCTCGTAGGGTGGATGCTCAGGCATCAGATCCGCAGGGTTGATCCGCGCCGGCTCGATGCCATCACGGTCGTTGAGCAGACGCGCGGCATCGGCAAGAGACCCCACAGGAAACACGTCAATGCCTTCGACTATGGCAGCCTCACGAGTGTTCGCTTCGGGCACAAGCACCCGACGAAGTCCGGCCGCTCGCGCCGCCAGGGTAATGGGCAGGACTCCCGCAACGCCTCGCACAGCGCCGTCCAGCGACAACTCGCCCACGATGAGGGAGTCCGGCAGCGCGTCGCCGTTGATCTGCCCCGAACCAATGAGTATGCCCAGCGCTATCGGCAGATCGAAGCTAGGCCCCTCCTTGCGGATGTCCGCCGGTGCGAGATTGATGGTGATCCTGCGCTGCGGAAACTCGAAACCTGTGTTGCGGATCGCCGATCGCACCCGCTCGCGGCTCTCCTGAACCGCCGCATCGGGAAGTCCAACAATCGCCCATGAAGGGACACTGGTAGAGATATCCGTCTCAACCACGACGATGTACGCGTTGATACCCAGTACGGCGCTGGATCGAACATAGGCAAGCATCAGGTCGCAGTCCTTGTCAACGATGCTGATGAGACGCGCCCGATATTCGGCATGTCCCGCCGTCGCTCCTGCCGGGAACCTGCACCGACAACAAAACGAGGGCGCAACGAACTGCGCCCTCGCTCCGGTCGAACGTCCAAGCGAACGCTAGACGGGCGTTCCGCAGCACTTGCGGATCATCTGCTTGCGTCCCGTCGCCGTGAGCGTCATCACAACTTCGATCTTGTTGCCGCAGACGCGGCACTTGTTGCCCGCAGCCTTCGCCTCCTGGCGAGCCGCGACGTTGGTCTTGCTCTTCTTGCCTTCACCGGCCACCGTATGAGTCCCCCATCATATTCCGATCAGGTTGAACCTGCACCGGAGAGTATACCTCTGCACGCACGCAACAGTTCCATCGTCGGCCTCTCAGTCGCTTAAGTGACCTTACGGGCTACAATAGCGCCGACAAAATGCCCTGGCTATGAGCCGGGCAGGTACGGAACACCACCCAATGGCCACAGGCACCCGCGACCAGACCACCTTCGAAGCGCCGATACGGCCGCTGCCGGACGACTGCCAGGATATCGAGGGTCTGGCCAACTATCTGATCGAAGCTCAGGCTGAAATCCGGGATCTTTCGTTGGCCGGACAGGGCGGACTGGCCACAGCGCAACGTTACAGCGACTATGTGGATGCAGTCGTCCAGCGCATGTTCGCCATGGCGTGCTCATCGTGCGGCATTGCAAATCGCGATGATTCGGCGGCGCTAGCCGTTGTGGCGACCGGCGGCTATGGTCGCCGCGAAATGTGTCTGCACAGCGACATTGACATCACGTTCATACCCGCCTACGACGGCGACCACCGGCTCGACCCCCTTGTCAAGGCCATGTTCGCGGCCCTGATGCGCGTTCTGATGGACGCCGGAGGGATGGAAGTCGGCTACGCCTACCGTTTGATCGGCGATTGCGGCAACCTCGACCATCAGACGCTCTCCGGCCTGCTCGACGCCCGCCTGGTGGTCGGCAACAGCCGCGTGTTCGTACGATTCGAGAACGAGTTCGGACCGAGCGTCAATCCCGCGGAATTCATCTTCACGAAGCTTGACGAACGGAGGACGCAGCGTCAGTCCGCTGGCGGAACGCTCCGGGTGGTGGAACCCAACCTCAAGACCGGCCCCGGAGGTCTGCGCGACATTCAGGCCGCCGTCTGGCTCATACAGGCTCGCGACGGGCTCGATGCGGCTGCGGTGCGCGGCGAACGATGCTGGGAGGTCCTGACGCGGCACGGCGGAATCACTCAGGAACAGGCAGAGGCTCTGCGCAATGCCAAGGAGTATCTGTTCCGCGTCCGCAATGCTCTCCACGCCATCGTGGGCCAGGAACGCGACCAGCTTGTGGTGACCCGTCAGGAGGCTGTTGCCGGTGCGCTTGGCTATGATGCGGGTCTGGCCGCCGGCCAACCATCCGCGGATGATGGGGCGCCGCCGGTGGAGCGCTTCATGCGTGATGTCTACCGGAACATGGCAACCGTTGACAGGGTCTGTGCGGAGATCCTTCAGCGCGTCGAGATGGGCCGACTGGTCATGGGCATTGGCCTCGACTGTGTGGGGCGTCAGCTCATGCCGGAGAAGCAGCTCCTGGCGACCGAGGAACCTGCATGGGTCGTTCACGCGGGCGAGCTCGCCCAGCGTTTCGATCTCTGCATCAGCTACGAGTTGCGCAACGCGATCCTCGCAGTTCTGCGTGATCCGCCGGCTCGATTCGACCACCGACGAGTGGCGGAGTGTCTGACGACCATTCTCTCGTCGCGCAAGCCCATCTACCCGATCCTGCAGGAGCTGGCCGAGCTTGGCGTCCTCGGATGGATCCTGCCGGACTTCGGCGAGACTATGGATCTGATACCCTACGACGCTTCCCACGATTTCACCGTCGGCCAGCATATGCTGTACGTGATCCGCAACCTCGACCAGTTGCGGCAGCCGGGCATTCAGGAGGACCTGCGCGAACTGCAGACGCTGATGGCCGAACTCACGGCGCCCGAGCAACTCTATCTCGCAGCCCTTCTGCACGACGCAGGAAAGGCTGCCGACGATCGGCCGCACTGGCTGTCGGGTCAGGAGATGGCCGAAAACGCATGCCGCGTTCTGGGTTGGTCCGATGAGGCGACGGCGAATGTGGCATTCCTCGTGCGCCATCACTTGCTCATGGCTGAGACGTCGCGCCTCCGCGACCTGGGCCTGGAAGAGACCATTCGTGAGTTCACGGCCGTCGTTGACGATCCCGAACGGCTGAGGATGCTGTACCTGCTGACCTACGCCGACACGCGAGCGGTTGGACAGGGTCTGTGGACACAGATCAAAGCTCGGTACCTGAGCGACCTCTACCGCAAGGCAGAGCGCGTTCTGGCGGTGGGGGTTGAAGAGACGCTCGATGATGCCGCCCTCATGCGAACCCGCAAGCGTCTCGCGAAGGAACTCGCCGTCGAGAACCTGCCTGCGGAAGAGGTCGCCGCGCACCTTGAGGGTCTCCCCGCCCAGTATGTGCTGAATACCTCCATGGAAGAGATCGCGCTGCACATCGGTTTCGTACGCGAAGCGCGCAAGGGCAAGCCGGCTGTCAGCTTTCACGACGACCGCTTTGCCACGTTCACCGAGGTAACCGTGTGCACACTCGACGACCCAAGGCCTGGCCTACTGGCCAAGATAGCCGGCGTCCTGTACGCCGCCGATCTCAATGTCCATTCCGCGCAGGTGTTCACCAGGATTGACGCAAACGAACGCATAGCCATCGACACGCTGTGCGTGGACTTTCGAGGGAAGCAGTTGACCCCGGGTAAGCGCAGCGAGATAGCCGCGAACCTCGGCGCGGTGCTGACCGGTCAGGCGACCGTCGAGGCCATCCTCGAGAAACGGAAGAAACATGGCGCTCTGGACGGCCCTGTCTTGCGAGTGAGTCTCAGGAGCGATGCTTCGCCGCGATATACGATGATCGAGGTGGCGTCTCAGGAGCCCAAGTCCACGCTGTACAGCGTGTCACGGGCGCTCTCGGCTCTCGGATGGGACATTCATTCTGCGCGCCTCTCCATGTTCCGAGGCCAGTCTATGGCAACATTCTATGTCTCTGGCGTTGAGGAGACCGACCGCGCGGCGCTCAGCGCTCTGAAGAAACTCCTGCCCGCCGAGCAGGGTCCCGCCGCCGGTTGACATGGGTGGTGCCGGGGCGGTAGACTGATGGCGTACCAATCCGGAACATCGAGCTCAGCGTGCAGGCATGCGGTCTGCCGCTGACCTTTCGCCCGATCGTGTCGCCCCGGTTACGGACCGGCTCGGCACGGCGGGCTTTGCTGTGGTCCAGACGAATCGCGAACAAGACACTCCAGCAGGCGACACGTGTTTGAGAACCTGACCGACAAACTGCAAGCTGTGTTCAGCCGCCTTCGCGGCCGAGGCCGATTGACCGAACAGGACGTCAACGAGGCGCTCCGCGAAGTTCGGCTCGCCCTGCTCGAGGCCGACGTCAACTTCCGCGTCGTCAAGGAGTTCGTTCAGCACGTTCGGGAGCAGGCTGTAGGCCAGGAGGTCTTCGAGAGCCTCAGCGGCGCTCAGACAGTGGTTCGCATCGTGCATGCCGAGCTCACGCGCCTGTTGGGCGGCGCCGATGCGCGCCTGAACTTCGCGCCGCGTCCGCCGACCGTCATCATGCTCTGCGGCCTCCAGGGATCGGGCAAGACCACCACGTGCGGCAAGCTCGCCGCATGGATGCGTAAGCAGGGCCGCCACGCGCTTCTCGTCGCGTGCGACACATACCGTCCGGCAGCCATCCGCCAGTTGCAGGTCCTTGGCGAGCAGCTTAAGGTGCCCGTCTAC
Organism: Chthonomonadales bacterium; assembly: GCA_012517255.1. Taxonomy (GTDB): domain Bacteria; phylum Armatimonadota; class Chthonomonadetes; order Chthonomonadales; family CAJBBX01; genus JAAYVH01. Next base: position 40,261 of record JAAYVH010000285.1, on the reverse strand, counting down.
GTCGGCAATGAAGGAACCGCTCCGCCCGATATCGCAGCGGAGGCTGTGCGCCACGCCGCGCGCAACGGACAGGATGTCGTCATCGTGGACACCGCAGGCCGCCTCCACATTGATGAAGCCATGATGTCCGAGCTGGATATGGTGAAGCAGAGGGTGTCGCCCAACGAGATCCTTCTCGTCGTGGATGCGATGACCGGCCAGGATTCGGTCACATTCGCCTCTCAGTTTCACGAGCGGCTTGAGGTCAGCGGCTTCGTTCTGACGAAGATGGACGGCGACGCGCGCGGCGGTGCCGCTCTCTCGATTCGGAACGTTACGGGCGTGCCGGTGAAGTTCGTCGGCATGGGGGAGAAACTCGACAGTCTCGAAGCTTTCCATCCCGACCGCATGGCCTCGCGCATCCTGGGCATGGGCGATGTCATGTCGCTCATCGAGAAGGCCGAGGAGACGTTTGACCAGAAGAAGGCGGTGGAGATGGAGCGCAAGCTCCGCGAGAGCCGCTTCGATCTCAACGATTTTCTGGAGCAGATGCAGCAGGTGCGGCGCATGGGTCCTCTGGAACAGGTCCTGGGCATGATCCCCGGCATGGGGAATATGCGCAACATGAAGGTGGGCGAGCACCAACTGGCGCGTCAGGAAGCCATCGTGCGTTCGATGACGCCGGAGGAACGGGCAGATCCCTCCATACTGAATGGCAGCCGCAAGCGTCGCATTGCTGTGGGCTGCGGCCAGTCGGTGCAGGCCATCAACCAGTTCCTCAACCAGTTCGAGACCATGCGCCAGATGGTGCGCCAGATGATGGGAGGTCAGGCTCGCGGCAAGAAGCGCCGCCCGTCGCTGCGCCTTCCGATGCATCACTGACAATCACGTATTGCAGCAACAGCACAACGTGCCATGGCTCGAATGACAACTGCGAGAGGCATGGCAAGAGGAGAGACGCTTTGGCAACCAAGATACGGCTTCGCCGCATGGGGGCACGTGGACGCCCATTCTACCGTGTAGTCGTGGCCGACAGCCGCAGTCCACGCGATGGACGCTTCATCGAGACCGTCGGCTACTACGACCCACGCACCGATCCGCCGACCGTCAAGATCAGCGGAGACCGGGTTGCATACTGGCTGGGAACCGGCGCCCAACCCACCGACACCGCCCGCGCCCTGCTGAAGAAGGCGGGTGTCCTGAATGCGCCGCAGGCATCTGATGCCGCCGGCGAAGCCGAATAGCCATGAGTCAGGACTCGGTCGCCCGCACCTTGCAGTATCTCGCGGAAGGTCTCGTGGATGACCCGGCAGCCGTCTCGGTCTCATGCTTGGATGACCGTGGCACCACCGTGTATGATGTGCACGTCGCTGATGACGACGTGGGCAAGGTGATCGGACGGCAGGGCCGTGTCGCTGCGGCCATGCGGCTCGTCGCGCGAGCTGTCGCGATGAAGTCGCACCGCAAGATACAGGTTGAGTTCGGCCCCTGAGGCCGACGGCACATGGGTATGGCAGAGACCGTGATCGGCGTCGTCGTTCGACCGTTCGGCATACGAGGCGAGCTCAAGGTGAAGGTGCTCACCGACGTGCCCGAGCGCTTCGAGAGTCTTGCTGTCGCCACGCTGGCTCGTCCAGACGGTTCTCGCGAAGAGATCGCGATTGCCGGCGTACGTCATCACCAGGGCCACGTGCTTCTCAGGCTTCGGGGGGTGGACTCGGTGGAGACTGCCGAGACCCTGCGCGGCGCCGAAGTGCGGGTCCCGGCGACGGACCGACAGCCCACGGATGCCAACACCTACTACACGATGGATCTCGTCGGAATGAGGGTGCGGCTCGCGGACGGAAGCGAGATTGGGTGCGTCTCCGAGGTGCTGCGCTACCCTGCACAGGACCTGCTGGTCGTGGGAGAAGCGCTGATCCCTGCGGTCCGGGCGATCGTCACGGACGTAGACACGAAGAACGCGGTAATCACCATAGATCCGCCGGACGGCCTATTGCCTGAGAGTATGCTGCAGACAATCAGTCCATGCGCGGGCCGTGACGGTGGAGCCTGAGCACTACCATGCGCATTGACGTCATTACGATCCTGCCAGAGATGGTCCGCGGCGCACTGATGCACAGCGTCGTGGGTCGCGCGATCTCGTCAGGCATCGCGGACGTGCGCGTTGTTGATCTGCGCGACTACACGGAGGACAGCCACCGAACCACCGACGATACGCCGTGCGGCGGCGGCGGCGGCATGGTGATGAAGCCCGAGCCCATCGCTCGCGCGCTCGATGCCATTGCCGCAGACCATCGCCCGGATCGGGTCATCTTGACCGATCCTCAGGGCGAGGTCTTCTCGCAGCCGATCGCCCGTGAGCTATCTGCCGAGGAGCACCTGGTATTCGTGTGCGGTCGGTACGAGGGGGTGGATGAACGGGTCAAAGAACACCTCGTCACCCATCTCTACTCTATCGGCGACTACGTCGTATCGGGCGGCGAGCTACCCGCCATGGTCATGCTGGATGCGATCGTACGGCTCTTGCCCGGGGCTCTGGGCAATGCCGTCTCTGCCGAGCAGGAATCGTTCTCGGACGGCCTTCTCGACTACCCGCAGTACACACGACCCCGATCGTTCCGCGGTTGGACGGTACCAGAGGTGCTTCTCAACGGGAACCATGCAGACATCGCGCGATGGCGCCGCGGCCAGCAGCTCCTCAGAACACGCGAGCGCCGGCCGGACTTGTGGGAGCGGTACCGGCCGTCAACAGAAGACATGCGGCTGCTGGCAGAGGCGGAGGCCGCTGCCGCTGCTTCATGAGACGACAGCCGGAGACGTCAGGACAGGCATTGATAGGGACTTTTCAAGGAGGTATTGCATAGATGAGCACAGTCATACAGGACATTGAGCGCGCTCAGATCAAGGCCGAAGTGCCCGAGTTCCGAGCAGGCGACACCGTCCGCGTTCATGCAAAGGTTATCGAAGGCGGCAAGGAGCGCATCCAGGTCTTCGAAGGCGTCGTCATTGCCCGCCGCGGGACGCTGAGCCGCTCGGCATTCACGGTCCGGAAGATCTCCCATCAGATCGGCGTGGAGCGCACGTTCCTGGTCCATTCGCCGCGCGTGGAGAGGATCGAGGTCATCCGACGCGGACGCGTGCGCCGCGCGAAGCTCTATTACCTGCGCGGTGTCGTGGGCAAGAAGGCTCGGATCAAGGAGGATCGGTCGGCATCGCAATCACAGTAACACTGAGCGGCGGCAGCCTGTGACGAGCGCCGCCCGCTTGGAGGACAGAAGGATCGGATGCAACCGCAAGAAGTCGGCGTTACTGAGTACCTGGCCAACCTGAGCACCACCACCATCGTTATCGTGGCGGCGGTGCTGACCGTGGTGCGAGCGGCTCTCGTGCCCATTCGCCATGGACTGGCGCGTGCTGTTGCCGAACTGGCCGAGTCGCTCATCGTGGCAGGCGTCCTCGTGTTCCTGATCATCCGACCCTTCTTTCTGCAGGCCTTCTACATCCCCACGGAGTCCATGGAGCCGACGCTGTGCGGACATGACCGTGGCGTCTCGAGAACCGGCGTGACGTATTCGGACACCTGCCACGATCACATATTCGTCAACAAGCTCATCTATCGTCTGGGCGACCCCTCGAGGGGTGACATCATCGTCTTCCGCGCGGAGAAGAAAGCCGACGCTGAGTTCCACCAGAACGAGAACGTATTGATCAAGCGATGTGTCGCCATACCGGGAGACACCGTGGAGATCAAGCGGGACGACGCCGGCGACGTGCGCCTCTTCATCAACGGCAAGGCTGTCCACGAACCCTATACGATGGAGCCTATGGAAGAGCGGTTACAGGCCGCCTATGGGACGCAGGGTCCCCTCACTCTGGGACGCGGTCAGTACTTCGTAATGGGCGACAACAGGAACAACAGCAACGACAGCCGATTCTGGGGCACGGTCCCGAGGGAACGCATCATCGGCAAGGCTACGGCGGTGTTCTGACCGCTCCGCAGGATACGTCTGGTGCGGTGAGCCCCGAGAAGAACCGGCCATCCTGGCGCTTCGAAGAAGCCGCGCGTCTGCGCGGCTTCTCCCTCATTGGCGGCATGGACGAGGTCGGACGGGGGCCGATTGCCGGGCCGGTGGTGGCCGCCTGCGTGGTGCTCTCGCGCAACGCCGAACTACCCGAGGTACGCGATTCCAAGCTTCTCACGGAAGCCGCGCGCAACCGAGCTTGCGATGCCATCATGGCGAACGCCGTGGCGATAGGCGTCGGCGAGGCGTCGCCGGCTGAGATTGATCAGCACAACATCCTGCGGGCGACGCACCTGGCCATGCGGCGCGCTGTGGAGCGCTGCGTCCCGACGCCTGAGCATGTGCTCGTTGACGGGCTGCCTGTGCCGCTCCTTCCGGTAAGCAACGAGGCCATCGTGCGAGGCGACGCGCTCTGCATGTCCGTCGCCGCAGCGTCCATCGTGGCGAAGGTCACCCGCGACCGCATGATGGCCCGGCTGGACGCGGCGTATCCGATCTACGGGTTCGGTCGGAACAAGGGCTATCCTACGCCCGATCATCTCCGCGCCCTGCGTGCCCACGGCCCCTGCCCCATCCACCGACGCTCGTTTGCGCCCGTTCGGGAATGCAGCTCTAGCCTGTTCGATCCTGGCTCATCCAGCGCCCTGTCGCGGGCAGTCGGCGAGACAGGCGAAGCGTGGGCACGATCATATCTCGAGCGGCTCGGCCATCGCATTCTGGCGACACACTACCGGTCGGGTCGAGCCGAGATAGACATCATCAGCGACGATAGCGGCACGATCGTGTTCACGGAAGTGAAGGCAAGCGGGGGGCGGGACATCGGGTCGCCGGCAGAGCGCCTGACCCGGGCCCAATGCGGGCGCATCGTTGAGGCTGCTCTGGCCTACCTTGCCGAGATGGCCATCCAGGACCGGCCGTGCCGCTTCGACGTCGTTGAGGTCGTGCGACGCAGCTCACGGGTACCCGAGATCCGTCACTACCGCAACGCATTCATCGCCGAGAGCGACTAGGCCCAGTTCGTGCCTGTGCCGCTCCGTCAGGCCACGGCCGGCTCGGTGATGACGAGCGTGCCATGGTCGGCGTCGAGCTCCGCCATGCAGCCCAGGGGCAACGTCAGCGGACTCTCGACATGGCCGATGGGGAAACCCAGCACCGTGGGCTTGCCCAGCGGGGCCAGCAACTGCTCCCAGATATCGCGGAGCGTGAATCCGTGGTTAGCTTCCGGGTACCGATCCCAGTGAGACGATGTGCCGACCACGAACCCTGCCGCTCGCTGAAGCAGCCCGCTCCCGCGCAACTGGGTGAGGAACCGATCCACTCGATATAGGGGCTCGTCGGTGTCCTCCAGAACGACGATCCGATCGGCAAAGTCCTGCGGATCGGCCGTTCCAACAGCCGAACAGAGGAGCGTAAGGCATCCGCCGGCCAGCCGGCCGCGCGCACATCCGCCGACCAGAGTCTGCGTTGGGCGATCAGGGTCGTTCACTTCTCCCATCGGCTCCGGCCCGGTCACCGCCCGGAAAAGCGTTTGGAGGCACGCTTCTGAACAGGGATCGGCCAGCGTCGTCACCATGGGACCGTGAAACGTGATGAGCCCGGCCCTCCGCTCCATCGCGACGTGCAGGGTGGTGATGTCGCTGAAGCCAATGAACACCTTTGGGCGTGCGCGGACGGAGTCCCAGTCAACGTGCTCGAGCATTCGGGCGGCGCCGTAACCGCCGCGGGCGCACACAATGCCATCAATGTCGGAACGCGCGAAGAACTGCGAGAGGTCGGCGGCCCGACATTCATCCAGCCCGGCCAGATAGCCCCAACGATCATGCACATGGTCCGCGACGACGACGCGGAAGCCCATGGCGCGCAGCGCCTCGAGCCCACGGTCGAGCCGATCACCGCGAATCGGGCTCGACGGAGCAACGACACCCAGCGTGCATCCGGCGCTGAGCCTCGGCGGACGTATGAACGAGGCGGTCACTCCGATCGTGCCACCACCCGACCGCCCGAGCCGTCGGCGCCGAACACCGCCAGGGTTAAGCGAGAGCCTTCGCGATGGAGCACGCCCAGTTGACGCCCGTCTCGCGACCAGATCGACGCCATCGCGTTCGTCGGTCCCGCCTGGGGTATCGTGCGGACCAGGCGCGCCGATGAACCATTGGAGCGGACCGTGAACAGCCGCTGCATGCGCGTTGTCGCGGCGCCGGGGCCTCGCTTTACGTCCGCCACGACGACCGCGAGACGGTCACCCAGAGGCGAGATGACCACGTCATCAACGGCGACGGGCGAGCGGGCAGGCGCCGGATTGATCTCCGCCACGCGCTCGGGGAAGCCCATGCGCCTGACCGATCGGGTCTTGAGATCGTAGGCATACAGGCTCAAGAGGATGTACCGCGTGTTCTTGCTTGATCTCGCCCACACTAGCTCGTTGCGCGAACGAACGAGCCGCAGCATTAGGACGTCGCCGCTTGTGGAGATGCGACGCCCCTCACCGCCTTCCACCGTATAGACATCGGTTCCGCTGTCCGATGTGCCCAGATACGCCACATCGTCGGTGTTCGGTATCCAGGCCATGCTGCGCACCTGGCGCACGGGGATGTTGGTACGGAGCGACTCGCCTCTCTCGCTCAGGTTGTAGAAGACCACCTGCAGACCCACGTCCTCGTCATGCGCCACCCCCGCCAGGCGGCGGCTGTCCTCGCGCCATGCGTACGGCGGGCCGAACTGCCGGCTGACGGTTCTCGAGGATCCCTGACGAACGTCATAGATGCGCGTGGCGAGGTCTCCCCCGTCTGCGCCCTGGTACACAATCCAGTTGCCGTCCGGAGACCACAACGCGCCGCCCGAATCCGTGGTGGATCCGATGACCCGGATGCTGCCCGAGGCGACATCTACGATCACAAGGTCCCGTCCCGATTCGCCTCGCGGACTCCACGTGGCAAGTATCTGCTTGCCGTCGGGCGAGATATCGGCGCTCATCGCCCGGGCGTCTACGGAAAACGCCCACATAATCCCCGCGAGCGCCGCCAATGCGGCAGACCGCCAGTTCCGTCGCATGCCTGGTGTCACCATCAGCGTGGTATTCCTTTCCTTACGCGCGACACGTCACTCGGCTGGAAAGCCTGCCTGCTCCAGCCGCTCGCGCAACGATGCGGGCGAAATCACGCCCGGATCGAAGCTTACTGTGACCGTCCGATCTCCAACATGAACGTCCACCGCCTGGACGCCCGCCATCTTGCCCAGCGAGCGACGAATCGATGTCGCACAGCCGTCGCAATGGATGTCCGGCGCCACGAAGGCGACCGTCTCTGTAGCCATGTTTCCGTCCTCTCTGATGTTATCCGCGCCAGAACCGATACTTCAGCAGCGTCCAGATCGCCGCGACGCCATCGGTCCAGCGTATCTTTTTGCCTTCTCTGTGCGTTCGAGCCTGATACGTGATCGGCACCTCCAGGATCGTGTGGCCGCGACGCAGGGCCTTGGCCGTCACTTCCGGGCAGAACTCGAACCTCCGGCACGTTAGCGGAATGCTGCGCAGCGTTTCGGTTCGGAACGCCTTATAGCATGTCGCCTCATCCGTCATCGGCGCACCATAGAGAATACGCACCATACCCGCCAGAATGATGTTGATCAGCCGATTTGCCCAGCGCATCGGAGGATAGCCAAACCGGAAACGGGTTCCATACACGATTTCCGAACGGCCCGCGACGAGCGGCTCCATCAGCTTCACGTAGTCTCCGGGATCGTATTCGAGGTCACCGTCCTGTACCACGACATACTCACCGCGAACCAACGGTATGCCAGACCGGATTGCAGCGCCTTTCCCGCGGTTCTCCTTCAGGTAGACCACGCGGACGTTTGCGACCTTGCCCTCGACCTGTTCCTTCAGGTACTCGGTGGTGCCGCCAGTCGAGCCATCGTCCACGATGAGCACTTCTTTCTTCACAGGTGATGCCAGCACGCGTTCCAGAATAGCGTCCAACGAGGCACGCTCGTTGAAGACAGGCATCAGCACCGTCAGGAGCCCCTCCTCCGTTGGTTCGGCGCCGGGCTCTCCGCTCTTCTGGGGCACGTGCTCAACCATCGTCAGAGGCGCCGCCTGCCCCGGCCTGCGCAAGAGCATCATACAGCGCCTTCTGCTGATGCGTCAGAGTGACATCGCCTCGCGTGCGTTCCAGCACGGCCCGGAAGGCATCCACCGTGCGGCGGAGCCCCCCCGTGATGGCATCCGGAAAGTCGAACGTCATCAGCTCGAAGTAGATGTCGTCCATCGCCTCCATCAGCCGCTCGCCGACTGCAATGTCGCCGTCCCGCAGACGATCCAGCACGTAGCGCCGACATTCGCTGCCCGCTTCGGCCAGACCGTTCAGATAGGCAGCGGGCTCCACGCCGAGCTGCTCGGGATCGGGCACCGTGCGCCCCAGAACCAGAGCCCGCACCGCTTCGGCCTCGACATACTCCTTCTGCGCGTCGTTTACATACCCGGCATAGTAGATGTCCGGGAAGTCCGGGAGCATCAGACGCAACTGGGCGACAATCTCGCGCGCCCTGGCGATCCATCGGTCCGCCTCGGAGAAGTCGCCGCGATGCACTGAACGAATGGCGCGCGCCGACGCCTGAATGATCTCGCGACACTGGCGCAGGGCGAGTTCACGCGCGCTGTTCTTTGCCTCGAGACCCGCCCGGATACGCGCAGCTATCGGCTCCAGTCCGGTTCTGTCTAGATCAGTCCTTCGCGCTTCAGACTCACCCATTTGCTCCCCCCAATGATGATATGGTCGACCAGCTCGATGCCCACGACCTCGCCGGCATCGCGCAACCTCCGGGTCACCTTCAGGTCATCGGGGCTGGGCCTCGGGTCGCCTGTTGGGTGATTGTGGCAGACAACCAACGAGGCAGCCGATACCGCCATCGCGCACTTGAACACCTCACGCGGATGCACGAGACTGGAGTCCAGCGTACCCTTGGTTATGGTCTCTATACGGATGAGGCGGGACTTCGTGTCGAGGAGCAGCGCTCGAAAGACCTCCACATCGAGGTGACGCATCTCCGGACTGAGCAGCGCGGCAGCCTCTTCAGGGGTCGTGATGGCCCTTCGGTGCTCCTCCGGCAAGGCCATGAGCCTCTTGCCCAGTTCGAAGCATGCGGCAATCTGGATGGCCTTGACGGCGCCGACCCCCGGCGTGCGCTGGAGGTCTGCGAGGCTCGCGCCCGCGAGGCCCCTCAGTCCCGCGTGACAGTGCAACAACCGATCGGCGAGCAAGAGCGCACTGACGTTGCGGGTGCCGGTGCGCAGCACGATGGCCAACAGCTCCTGAGCTGATAGCCGCTCAGGTCCATAGCGAACCAGCTTCTCACGCGGCCTCTCGTCCGCAGGAAGTTCCCGAATGGCGCTGTATAGCTCCAATGCCTGTCTCCTAGAGATCATCCCGCGGATCGGTCTCTGTCCAACGGGATGGGCTGATGCATAGGACTGTGCGCAGATACTCTGCGCGTCGCGCTCACGCCTCGTGCCCTATCGGCGGCTTGGCGGTAGCTTCGAACGCTCAAGGTTACCAGGGCCAGAACCCTTCTCCTGACTTCACCGATTCGTCATTGCGCACGATACCCGCGGCTCGGCGCTCGGCAACGATGGTACCGTCGAAGTCCATAGGCCGCTCTATGCTCTCGGATGGGCCTGATCGTAGACCCGGCGCAGGCGTTCGCGGTCCACGGGCGTATAGATCTGCGTGGTGGCCACCTGCGCGTGGCCCAGTATCTCCTGAATGACGCGCAGATCCGCCCCGCCTGCGAGCATGTGCGTTGCGAACGTGTGCCGCAACATATGCGGGGTCACGCGCTGATCAATACCGGCCCTGAGCGCCGCTCGCCGCACAATCCCCCAGATGGCAGCACGCGTTAGCCGATGCGCCCCGGCACCCGTGAAGAGCGGCTCGTGAGCTGCCGTGCGGCGTGCCGCCCTTGCACGGCGACGCGTCAGATACGTGCGCAGCCACCGAACGGCCGGCTCGCCGATCGGAACCAGCCGCTCCTTATTGCCCTTGCCGATACATCGCACGAGTCCAGCATCAAGGTCCACATCGGCCGGAGTCAGGGCGGCCAGCTCAGATACTCTCATGCCGCTCGAATACAGCAACTCCAGAATGGCCCGGTCTCGAACGTCGCAAAGCCGCCGGCCCGTCGTCGCCTCGAGGATCCTCTCCATGCGCTGGGCCGTAAGCGACCTGGGTAGGCGCTGGGGAACCCGACGAACTTCGAGGTCTTCGGCGAAGTTGGCCGCAAGATAGCCTTCCGCATGGGCAAATCGCGCGAAGGTCCGCAAGGCCGCGGTCTTCCGCGCGATACTGGACGACGCGTACCCGTTGCGAAGCAACGACTCGATGAACCTCACGGCATGGCGTTGGGTGAGCGATGAAGCGGACAGCTCCGGCTCGCGGTCGAGCGTGAAGTCGGCGAACTGCGCCAGATCGATCCCGTACGCGGCGACCGTATTGGCCGCTGCCCCGCGTTCGAGTTTCAAGTGCGCCAGGAAGGCACGGATGAGGTCATGGATGCTCATGGCGCCCGTCTTGAAGCTGATAGACACGGACAATGGGACAGACATACAGCATGTCTACCGGAAGATACCCGTCGCCGACCACAGAGATGCCAAACAAGGTCGGCCGACTCCCGAACTCCGTCACGCGGTACCGTTGCGCAAGCCGCTCCAGAAACGCCATCGCTGCCGGGTGCTTGACCCGCACAGCATCCTGGCTCTCCAGGTCTGAGATCACGACGGCTTCGGGAAGCGGAGCTTCCAGCACGGCCGGATCCCATTCACGGTCCTCTCCGGGCAGCCGCAGTCGGTACTCCGATGCACTGTCCAGGATCATTTTGCGCCGCACTGTGCCGGGAACCGGCGCCGTGAACTCCGACAGCATGGGCGGCGTCCAGTACCAGGGAGTGGTAGCGAACGCAATCGAGTCGCCCCGATGGAGCTTGGCCCGCAGATGGGACAATGCGAGGTCCCGCGCGTCGGGTTGTGTCATGCACACACTGAACGCCACCGCAATACCTGCCGCCCAAACCAACGCCCCGCAGCATGCGACCACGAGGCCGCCCTTCGACCAGAGGCTTCGCAGCCGCGAGCCTGTTGAGGCAATGATGACGGCCGTGCACACAAAGAGCGCCGGCAGCAGAGGCAGCATGTAGCGCATGAACCGGACTTTCGCCGCACCCATCATGCCGTAGTACGCCGCGGCAAACACCAGAAGCACAATGTACTCGGGTTCGCGCCGCTTGAGGGCGACCACCGCTGCGGCAGTAACCAACAGCAAGAGCGGCAGTCCGAGACCAAGGCGCAGCGAACTAAGCCAGTGATACACGAACCCATTGCCGGTACCCTGGAACAGCAAGCCCATCCCCTGAGCGGACTTGCTCGCTTCGAAGGCGAGGTCCGCCGTGAACCGATCCCAGTTCAGCACAGCGCCGGGACATCCGATCAGAAACCCGACGATGCAGCCCACGCCGACGAGCGCTGCAAGTCGCAGGCCCGCCGAAGCGGTCTGGCGGTGATCGAGCCCACGTGCGAGAAATGCAGCCGTCACAGCCGACAGAACCACAAGGACCGCGTTGTAGCGGGTTGCTGCCGCGAGGCCTGCAAGCGTCCCGGCGACGATCGCCACGCTCGCCCTCTTGACACGCAAGAGCACAAGACTCGCATAGAGCGTCAGCGCAGTCAGCAAGGTCGCCGTCGAGTCCACCGTGGCAAACCGGCTGTGGATCACCGCCAGCGGAGCGACCGTCTGCATCGTTCCCGCCAGGAGCGCGCTGCGCATGCCGCCGATGCGCCGGGCCTTCCAGGCCACGACGAAGACGGTTGCCGCCCCCAGAATGACCGAGACGATGCGCCCGACGAGGGTCAGGCTAGCAAGAGACTCCGTCAGCGGCGCGTTGGGGGCCGACGCTGGAGGCAGCCCGATGATGCCGTAGGCGCTGTTCACTGCCCCGGCTGCCTGCCACAGCAGAAAGTAGAGCGAACCGTAGTTGTAGAACCCGATGTCGAGGTGAGGCCGCAGGACGCCTCTATCGAGAACGCCGTTGATCAGGTTGACGCCCTCATCCGGATGATAGGAGCACATGCGCTCGCTGTTGGGGAGTCCCCACGCAATGCCCCACAGCCGGAGGCCGAGCGCGGCCAGCGTGAGGAGAGAGACGAGCAGAAGATCGCGCCGAAGGTGACGATCTGCACCCCGGCTCGCGTCCTCTTGGTCGAGGGCTACCCGAACACGCTTGTCCCGGGCACTGTCTGATGGTCGGGACCGTGCGCGCATCGGTCAGCTAGATCCCGTCACGTTCCGGGGAACTCGGCACCGCAGTTCTGCTTGAGGCTGGTCCGGATAGCTTCCAGAGTCCGTTCGGCCTCGGCGTCCGTCAGCGTCCGATCGGAGGCACGCAGCGTCAGCGAGAGCGTAAGGCTCCGAACGCCCTCCGGAAGCGGCGGCCCCATGAACACGTCCACGAGGGACGCATCCTCGAGGATGGGCCCGCCCGCATCCCGAACGATCTGCAGCACGTCGGCGTAGGGCACCGAGGATGGGACCCGGGGCGCGATGTCGCGCATGACGGCGGGATACGGACTGAGACCGACAAACGCTCGCCCCGAGGACCACACGCGCAGGAGCTCGCCGCAGTTCAGCTCGAAGATCCCTATGCGATCACGCACATGCAGCCGCTCCGCCAGCTCAGGATGGAGTTCACCAACCACGCCAACCGAGCGTCCCTCCACGAGGACCGCCGCTTGGCGGCCCGGATGAAGCCGCGCATCGGACGATCGAACGACCCGGTAGGCGCATCCCAACGCGCCCAGCACAGCGTCGACCAGACCGCGCACGACGAAGAACGGCACCGGCGCGGGACCTGAGGCGTGCCACGATCGAGGGCTGATCGGCCCTGACACAGCTCCTCCGACCGCCAGCGTCTCGTCATGGTGCGTCTCGCCACGGGCGACAAAGATTCGCCCTATCTCGAAGAACGCCAAGGGGGCTTGCCCGCGCCGCGCGTTGCGATCGAGCACATCGAGCAGACCCGGCACGAGGGAGCGTCGAAGCCCGGAGAGCTCCTCAGAGAGGGCGCTGCGGATCGCGATGCGCTCATGCGCAGTGGCGGGATCGTCGAACGGGCTGACGGCCATGAGACTGTGCGTGACGACCTCCTGCAGGCCGGCACCTACGAGGCGATCTCGGAGCACTTCCGCCAGTCCCGCGATCTCCGAGTCGGCCCCTTGAGTCGTAGCGCCAACGGGGAGACCCTCGGGGATCCTGTCATAGCCCAGCACGCGCCCGACCTCTTCGACGAGATCCACCTCACGCTGGATGTCGGGACGCCACGTGGGTACGGTGACCGAAAGCGTCCCGCCGTTGCTGTCCTTGACGCCGAAGCCGAGGCGACTCAGAGACCCGGTGACCTCCTCTGCGCTGACGTCATAGCCGAGAAGGCGCGACACCCGCACGGGCCTGAGCGACAGGCATCTAGTCTGGGGCGGCGCAGGATACTCATCCACTACTCCGGCCACCGGCGACCCGATGCCTAGCTGCTCGAGCAACGCGCACACGCGATCCGCGGCAACCACCACACCGGCAGGGTCCACGATGCGTTCAAAGCGGTAGGAGGCCTCGGTCGTCAGTCCCAGACGTTTCGAGGTCCGCCGGATGCTGCGCCAATCGAAGTGAGCCGATTCGAGAAGCATGACCGTCGTGTTTTCGGTGATCTCGGTATTGGCCCCGCCCATGACGCCAGCCAGGGCGACCGGTCGTTCTGCGTCGGCGATAACGAGCGCTTCGGGAGTGAGGTCCCGGGCAACGCCGTCGAGCGTCGTGAGGGTCTCGCCCTGGCGCGCACGGCGGACAACGATGCGACGCTCGCGCAACGTGTGATAGTCAAAGGCGTGCAGAGGCTGCCCCATCTCGAGCATGACATAGTTGGTGATGTCCACGATGGCGCTGATCGGACGCATACCCGCCGCCAGCAAGCGCTCCTGCATCCACTCGGGCGACGGGCCGTGCTGGATCCCCTCGACGATACGTGCCGCATACCGTGGACACAGCGCAGGGTCCTCGATCTCAACGGCAGTGAATGCCGCCGCATCAGGCGGCTCGTCCTCCGATGACCGGATGCCCGCCGGCAACCGCAGGGCGACACCATAGACCGCGGCCAGCTCACGCGCCACGCCGATGACCGACAGGCAGTCACCACGGTTCGGTGTCACCTTGATGTCGAGCACGGTACCGTGATCGGTCTGTTCGGTCGCTTCGACCTCCAGTCCCGCCATGGTCAGCGCATGGGCGATCTCGGGAGCCGAGGCCTCCACCGGAGCAAGCTCCGTTATCCATTCCACAGGCAATCGCATCGTGTCAGCCCTGTCTCAGGAAGCGCAGATCGTTCTCGAGGTAGAGCCTGAGGTCCGTCACTCCCTGCTGAATCATGTGGATGCGCTCCAGGCCCAGCCCGAACGCGAAACCCGAGTAGATCTCCGAGTCTATGCCGAAGTTCTCCAGTATGTTCGGATGGATCAGACCGGCGCCGCCAAGCTCCAGCCATCGACCGCTCCAGTGGACGGCGTAGTCTACGCCGGGCTCGACGAAGGGGAAATAGTCCGGACGGAAGCGCACGTGCACGTCGCCGCCGAACATCGCGCTCGCAAACTGCTTGAGGGTCCCCTTCAGGTCTGCCAGCGACACGCCCTGGTCCACCATGAACGCGTCCACCTGATGAAATGTGTGGTGATGGGTGGCATCAACGGCTTCGTAGCGAAAGCATCGGCCCACCGTGGCGATCCGAAACGGCGGCTTGCGGTGGTCCATGATGCGCCCCTGCAAGGCCGTCGTCTGGGTGCGAAGCAGCCGGTGATCATCTATGTAGAAGGTCATTTGCTCGTCGAGCGCCGGGTGCTCCTCGGGATAGTTGAGCGCGGCGAAGTTGTGCTCGTAGTCCTCGAGCTCAGGGCCGTCCACGAACGCGAAGCCGAGCCCGATGAGAACGGACTTCAGGCGGCGCACCGTGGCGGATAGCGGGTGCACTCGCCCTGCGGGTATGGGCACGCCGGGCAGAGTCACGTCCACCGTCTCGGTCTCGAGCTGGCGATCGCGCTCTGTGCGCAGAAGCTCAGCGCGCCGCTCCGCCACTCGCCGCGTCAACTCGTCGCGTGCCGCGTTCACACGTGCACCGAAGGCCGGGCGCTCCTCTCGGGGCAGTGATCCGACCGTGCGCAGCAGCGCCTGCAGGCTGCCCTTGCTGCCCAGATAGCGCACTTCGACGGCCTGCACGTCCGCCGTGCTGCGTGCCTGCGCAAGTTCGGCTATGGCCGCCTCAACGAGAGCGGAAATGTCGTCCATGATGACACCCATCCATGTGAGTACGCCCCGCCAGCGCCTTCATCCTACAGAAGAGGATGCCGCTAACGGGGCGTGACGTCGAACGCTCTGGCTCGGCGATCAGGCAGCAGGCTGTTCTGCAGGGCGTAGCGCTTCGGCCGCCTGGACGAGCAGAACGCGAAAGGCTCCGCCGTCGTGGATGGCCATATCCGCGAGTATCTTGCGATCCACCTCGATGCCGGCCTTCCGTAAACCTTCCATGAACCGGTTGTACGAATGGCCTTCGGCCCGACAGGCGGCGCTGATGCGCGTGATCCACAGTCGCCGGAACTCGCGCTTCTTGTTGCGGCGGTCGCGGTAGGCATACGCACCGCTCTTCATCACCTGCTCGTTTGCCGTCTTGAACAGGCGATGCTTGCCGCCAAAATAGCCGCTGGCGGCCTCCAGGATTTTCCGATGGCGCTTCTTTACGAGCGTGCCACGTTTGACTCTTGGCATTGCGATCTCCTAGACCATTGAAAGCATGAGGTCGTGCCCGCAGATGAGGACGATCCTCACTGCCCCCCCATCATGCGCACGATGCGCTGCACATCGCCGGGGTGAAGCTCGGAACCGTTCAGCAGCGACCGGCGCCGGGACTTGCTCTTCTTGCGCATGAGGTGGTTGAGGCCCACGCATCTCCGCATCAGCTTCCCCCCTGCGGAAAGCTTGAACCGCTTCGCCACTGTCTTGCTTGTTCTAATCTTCGGCATTCTACTTCCTCACATGATGAAGCCGGGCTTCCCCGGCTTCCTAACGACCTTTGGTGCCGCGCTACCGACGCGCCGTGAGCCTACTTCGGGGCCATGATCATGGTCATGGTCCGCCCTTCCATGGCCGGCGGCTTCTCGACCGTCGCCACATCAACCAGCGCCGTCGCAACCTCGTCCAGCAACCGTTGCGCGAACTCCGGATGGGTGATCTCCCGGCTTCGAAATCGCACGGTGAACTTCACCTTGTCCCCATCCTTGAGGAACTTGGCGGCGTTCTTCAGCTTGAACGCGAGATCGTGATCGTCGGTGCGCGGGCGCAGGTAGACACCCTTCAGGTCACCGGCCTTTTGCTTCTTCTGGGACTCCCTATCGCGCTTGGACTGCTCATACTTGTACCGGCCATAGTCCATGATCCGACAGACCGGCGGCGTGGCCTGTGGAGCCACCTCGATGAGATCGAGCATGCGTTCCTTGGCGACCGCGATCGCATCTCGCACGTCCATGATCCCGAGCTGTTCACCGTTCTCATCTATCACGCGCACGTCACGAACGCGCGGATAGTCGCGGTGGTAGCGCAGAATCTGCTCGTTAACACGGAATTCTTTGTTTATGGGCTTTTCCCTCGAAGCAATCGGACGATCGAACGACGGCGCAGTATACCAGACGCCTTATCGCAAGTCAACGCAAGCCTCGCCCACACCGCCAGAATGTGTGATATAATGCGGTCCTTCGCTCAGGCAAGAGACGCCGCCGCACGCTCGGGAATCTGCATAGATCCGCCATCCGAGCGATCGGGCGGGCCTGGGCATCAAGGCACTATCTACGGTACCCATGGGATGAACCCTGAATCCGAGCAACGCGCAGTGCGCATCCAGAAGCTGGAAGCCCTCCGATCCGAGGGATACGACCCGTTTGCCATCGAGCGCTATGACCGAACGCACTTCGCCGGTTCCATCGTTGAGAACGCGCCGAGGCATATGGACCAGCAGGTGCGGATTGCGGGGCGCATCACGGCAACGCGAGCCATGGGCAAGGCCATGTTCCTCGACGTCACCGACGAGACCGGCAAGATACAGGTGTATGTTCGGAGAGACGACCTCGGCGAGCAGGCCTATGCGCGCGTCAAGAGCTTCGACATCGGTGACATAGTCGGTGTCGGCGGCCACGTGTTTCAGACGCGCACCGGAGAGACGAGCATCCATGCCGGCGAGATCGCGCTCCTGGCCAAGTGCTTGCGCCCGATACCGATGGGCAAGGATGTTGACGGCGTGAAGCATGCCGCGCTTACGGATGTTGAGGTTCGGCATCGACACCGCTATCTCGACTTCATCGTTAACCCGGAATCGAGGGACCTGCTGGTCAAACGCTCCAGGCTGATCACCGCTGTGCGTCGGTTCCTTGATGACAGTGGCTTCGTCGAGGTGGAAACTCCCGTGCTGCAGGCCGTCGCGGGAGGTGCGGCCGCCAGACCGTTCGTCACGCACCACAATGCCCTGGATGCCGACTTCAAGTTGCGCATATCCCTCGAGCTGCCGCTCAAGCGCCTGATTGTCGGCGGCTTCCCTCGCGTGTATGAGATCGGACGCGTGTTCCGCAACGAGGGCGTGTCACCGCGCCACAACCCTGAGTTCACTCTCATGGAGCTCTACCAGGCCTACGCCGATCTCGACGACATGATGGACCTGGTCGAGCGCATGTACGAAGCAGCCTGCATCGCCGTGCACGGCTCGCCGGTGTTCCGCGCTCGTATGGCAGACGGGCACGAAGCTGAAATAGACCTTTCGGCGAGACCGTGGAGGCGTCTGAGCATACTGGACGGCATTCACGAGTATGGCGGCGTTGAGCCCGATGACCTCGCCGATCTGTCCTCGGCGCATCGCGTGTGCGAGCGCTTCGGCATAGATCCTGCGCGCGAGCCTTCGCTGGGCGGCATCATTGAGAAGTTGCATGAGCAGTGCGTGCAGCCTCATCTGGTGCAGCCGACATTTATCACCGACTTCCCCGTCGAGACCTCGCCGCTGGCCAAGCGCAAGCCGGGCTGTCCGCACCTCACCCGGCGATTTGAGGTCTACATGGCCACGCAGGAACTCGGCAACGCGTTCTCAGAGATGAATGATCCCATCGAGCAACGAGCACGCTTCGAGGATCAGGTGCGTCAGCATGCGCTGGGCAATGAGGAAGCGCACCCGATGGACGAGGACTTTCTGATGGCCCTGGAGTACGGGATGCCTCCCACGGGCGGCCTCGGAGTGGGCATGGATCGCCTCGCCATGGTTTTGACAGGCATCACCTCGATCAAAGAGGTGATCGCCTTCCCGCTGGTGCGTCCCGATCACTGACTCGGCGGCGTTTGGCCGCCAAGGAGGCCGGTACGATTGCCTACGAGGTCCTGCGGGACCGGATGGTGCAAGAGCAAATCGAGAGCCGCGGAATCCGCGACCGGCGCCTGCTCAAGGTCATGCGCGACACCCCGCGGCACGCGTTCGTGCCCGATGATCGCCGGGATTCGGCATACTGGGACATGCCCGTCCCGATCGAGCACGGACAGACCATATCCCAGCCCTACATGGTGGCGCTCATGACCGAGCTCCTGCGTCTGACCGGCGATGAAACAGTGCTCGATGTCGGCACGGGTTCGGGCTATCAGGCGGCCATACTGGCGCAACTGGCGCGGCGCGTGGTCAGCATCGAGCGGATCCCGGAGCTGGCCCGGACGGCCGCAGAACGGCTCGCTGCTCTGGGCTTCACGAATGTCGAGGTCGTCGTCGCGGACGGTTCCGCCGGGTGGCCAGAGAGCGCTCCCTACCATGCGATTCTGGTGGCGGCCGGAGCGCCGGACATACCGGAGCCATTGATCGCTCAGCTCGCTCCCGGTGGACGTCTGGTCGTGCCTGTGGGGAGCGGCGGAACGCAAGTGCTCACCGCGGTTCAAACTCTGCCTGATGGCACACGGATGACCGAAACGCACGGCCCGTGTGTGTTCGTGCCGCTTATCGGCGAGCACGGATGGAAGCACTGAGAGGCACTCCGCGCGAGGAGGTACAGACCCTGGATGGTCTACCCGATGCCCGTCCTGCTTGTGCTGACTGCAGTTATCGCCATCGCCCCGGCCGCTGAGGGTCAGGGCAGACGCTCCATGCGTTTCCAGGCGACTGGCCGAACGGAGGCGCTGCGGTGGCAATCGTCGGTCCGATCGAAGCTCTACGAGCTGATGATGGGCGGCGGCAGGCCACAACGAGTTCCCCTGAAGCCGGAGATCGTCCGTCGCATCGAGGTGCCCAACGCTCCCTATGTTCTCGAGGAGCTGACCATTCAGTCGCTGCCCGATCGCCGGGCCCACCTGTGGATGGCGGTGCCTCGGTCAAACCGGCGCGGACCCGCCGTGCTGGCCATCCACGGCCATGGAGGGACCGGCGAGCAGATCGTGCGCGGCGAGGGCCTCTACTGGTATGGCCGTGCCCTCGCGGAGATGGGCTACGTTGTGATCGCTCCCGACGTCGGCCAGCACACGCTGCAGCACCCGAACTGGTCGCTCATGGGCGAACGCACCTGGGACTGCATCCGCGCCCTCGACTATGCCTGCACGCGGCCCGAAGTGGATCCCCGACGCCTCGGCGTGTGCGGGCTATCGCTGGGCGGCGAGACGACGATGTACGTCGCCGCGCTGGATGAGCGGCTCAAGGTGGTGGACTCCTCGGGTTGGCTGACAACCGTGGACAACATGCGGAACGGGCATTGCACCTGTTACGACTTCCCGGGTCTCGCCGAGCACTTTGACTTCGCCGACATCTTCGGATGTCTCGCGCCTCGACCTCTTGTCATGGAAATCGGCGAGCGCGAGCGAGCGCCGGGCGGCTTCCCCCTCTCCATAGCCCGTGGAGCGTATGAGGAAATCAAGGCCGTCTATCGCCTATTCGGCGCGACTGAGAAGGTCGTCCTGACGGCCCATCCCGGTGGCCACGTGTTGGTCGGCTACGACTTCTGGGAGCCGCTCCGTGCAGCGCTCGGCGCCCCGGACCCATGGCGGTCATTGTCAGATCCCATCCGGGAATGTGACCGGCGCGGAGCCATCGCCGCACGCTGCGTCGGCAGATCCATCGGCGTTCTGCAGGGATGGTGGTCGGCTCGCGACCCGAGGTTCGGCCTGCTGCCGCGGACGCTCAAAGAGAACGTCTGGGCTCCGAACGACAACGCCGCCGACCTCATGCCCTTCCTGTTCATCACTGACCATCTCGCTCAGGCCGGCTATCGAGATCGGCTCCTCGAGCTGCTCACCAGCGAGGTGCGGCTCACCAATCGCGACGGCGTCCTGCCGGACTGGTTCTCCATGGAGACCGGGACGTGGGTTCATCCGGCAGCGGATCTGAACCGCTTGATCTTCGGTGCCGCCGAGTACTGCAAGGACGGCCTCATGCCGATGACGGAGATCATGGGTAAGGGACCGTGGACGGATAGGATGCTGCAGTTGCTCGACACGATCATCGAGCGTGCGCCCGTGAAGACGGCATTCGGGACCATACCCGCCTCCGACACCGAAGTGAACGGCGACATGCTCCAGGTGCTCGGCCGAGCTTACAGCATTACGCGCAAGGCACACTACCTGGAAATGCTTACGCGCATCGCCGACGCCTACTGTCTCGAGGTGATTCCGAGTTCGGGCGGCATACCCGCCCATCGCTGGGACTTCACAGCCCACAGAGCGGTTGCCGACACGTTCAACCTGAACGACCATGGCAACGAGATCGTCCTAGGGCTCGCCGAGGCCTACATCTGCGCTCGCAGTTATAGCCCGTCGGCTGCCGACAGGTGGCGCGAGCCAATCGCGCTCATGCTGAGGCGGCTCCTGGCGGCATGCCGAGGTCCGGAAGGCCTGTGGGTCAATCAGGTCACGGCTTCCTCGGGACAGGTGCGGGACCCGCAGCCTCCGGACACCTGGGGCTACACGCTGGCGGGCATGCTCGCCTTCGCCGATGCAAGCGGCGACGTCTCACTGCGAGAGAGCGCCGAGGCCATGATCCAGGCCTTGCGCCACCCTCGCTATACCCACTGGGTCGGCGCCGACGCCTACGCCGACTCCATTGAAGGGGCCATCCTGCTGCGCCGCCGAGTCCGATCCCCAGCGATAGACGGCTGGCTGAACACCGTCCTGCCCATCTTCCTCGCCTGGCAGCGCGACGACGGGATCGTTGAGGGCTGGTACGGTGACGGCAACTATGCGCGCACTGCCATGATGGTGGCGCTATATATGACCCAAGGTGCAAGCTGCCGCCCGTGGGTGCAGGGGCTTCGACTGGGAGCCGTGCCGTCCGGGCGCTCGTTGCGCCTCACGCTGAGCACGGATGTCTCCTGGGATGGCCGTTTCGTCTTTGACACCCAGCGCCACAGAAGCGTGCTGGCGCTGGCAACGGACTATCCGAGACTGAACTCCTGGCCCGAGTGGTTCACCGTCGAACCCGCCAGACGCTACCGAGTCATGGGCCTTCCAGGAGGCCCGCGCACGTTCTCCGGATCCCAGATGGTCGAAGGCATTGCCCTTCAGCTACCGGCGGGAACGCATCTTGTCCTTTCGGTTGCGCCCGAATGAACCTTCGAGCGGAACAATCTTGCGCTGCCGGCGTCGAAGATGTGCGGCAGGCCACGTGATCGTGGCCCTTCCAATGAGTGAGCTATCCTGATCCAGACATCATGCGGAGAGATGGAATACATTCCCGAAGGCCACACGATGGAGTCAGCCCAGTGCGAACACGGTGACGGGTCCGAGCGCATCTGTTCGAGCCTGGCGCCGCTCACACGAGAGAGGCTGCTATCCCCGGAGGAAGAACGTGCACTGTCGCTGGCTGCTCGCAACGGCGACGAAGATGCACGCGATCGCCTTATCGAGGCCAACATGCGCCTCGTGATCAGTATCGCCAGGCGGTACGAGAACTCGGAGGTCCCATTTGAGGACCTGGTGCAAGAGGGCGCCATTGGTCTGGTGACCGCGTGCTCTCGTTTCGATCCGAGCCGCGGCTACCGCTTCAGCACCTATGCGACGCACTGGATCCGACAGGCCATCAGTCGCGCCATCGACACGAAGGCTCGTACCATCCGGATACCGTCGCACGTTTCCGACGGATTGCGCCGCATAGAGCGATGTCGGCACGAACTCCGCAAGGAGCTGGGCTGCGAACCGTCTGCCGAGCAGATAGCGGAACGAAGCGGCATCAGCGTCCGGCGCGTGCGCGCCTACGTCGGGATCATTCAGGAGCCGATCTCGCTGGACGATCTCGTCGGCAAGGAGGAGAGGATCCCCTTGAGCAGGCTGATCGGGGATCCGACCGCCCTCGACCCCGAGGAGGAGGTGCTCGACGCCGAGCTGCAACGGGAAATCGCCTCGATCCTCGACAGCCTGAGTGAGCGAGAGCGCGCAATCATGCGCATGCGATTCGGCTTCGACGGGGACGACGGGCATGTGCTGAGCGACATCGGCGCCGAGTTCGGCATATCCCGCGAACGTGTTCGGCAGATAGAGGCCTCAGCGCTCAGGCGCGTGCGCGCGGCTGCACGACGCAGGCGGCTGCGGGAGTACCTGCTCCGTTAGCCGGTCGCTTCGCGGGACCTTCGACGACGACGCAGCATCCCGATCAGCTCGGACAACTCCGCGACTCCCAGCAGTCGTGCCAACCCGAGGTAGACCACGCAGCCCAGACCGCCGGCGACCGCGAGTACCGCGATGCCCGAGAGCTTCACGCTGCCGGGATAAGCGCCTGCAGGGAATGCCGTGGCAATGGCGTTGGCCGCGAGCATGGATACCAGCGACGCGCCGGTCGCCGAGACTGCCATTCGCAGCCAGGTACTTCCCAGAGACCTCAGACCCAACCCGCCTGTGCGGCGACGAAGCACCAGCGCCATGGCAACGGCATTCAGGCCAGCCGCGATGCTCGTCGCCAGGGCGAGGCCAGCGAGACCCAGACCCAGCTGATGCATGAACAGGAAGTTCATCGGCACGAACAGGGCCGTCACAGCTGTCCCGATGATGACAGGGGTCTTCGTGTCCTGCATGGCATAGAATGACCGGGCCAGGAGCGCCTGAGCCGACCATGCTGACAGGCCTATGGCGTAGTAGGCGAGCGCCATAGCCGTCAGACTCGTGTCGGCCGCCGTGAAACGGCCATGCTGAAGCAAGACCGCCGTAATCGGCTTGCCCAGCACGATGAGCAGTCCGGTGGCCGGTATGGTCAGAAACCCAACGAAGCGCAGGCCCAGGCCAATGGTCTCGCGCATGCGTCCCCAGTCAGCCAGCGCGGCCTGCGCCGAGAGCGTGGGAAAGACGGCGATGGAGAGCGACTGCCCGAAGATCGCCAGGGGCGCCTGCATGAGCGTGTTCGCGCGGGTCAGCGCGGACATCGGACCCTCTCCGAGCGTGCTGGCGAAGACGCGGTTGAGTAGAATGCTGACCTGCGGCAGCGCGAGGCCCAGTATTACGGGCAGCATGAGCTTCCAGACTCTGGCGGCGTCCGGGTTGCGCCAGTTCAGCGTTGGCCGGTATCGCAGGCCTTGCTTGCGCGCGCCCCAAGCCTGCAGCAGGAAGTTGCCGATCACCGCGCCGACCAGCGCGCCCCAGCAAAAGCCCGCGGGTCCGATTCGATGGGCAAGAATGAGCCCGCCGGCAATGATTCCGAGGTTGTAGATGTTCGGACCCATGCCCGGAAGCAAGAACTTGCCGCGCGCCTGCTGAACCCCCATCATCAGACCACCGAGGAAAAAGCACAGCTGGGCAGGCAGCACAATGCGCGTCAACGGAACAACCTGACGGATCAGTTCGGGCCCGAAGCCATACGCCAGGAGCCTGACCAGCGGCTCGGTGAAGGCCATGCCGGCCAGTATGAAGGCCGACACGATGACGAACATGAGCGTGGCCACAGTGCTGAACAGCGCGTTGGCGCGAGATTCCTCGCCGTGCGTGATCAGTTCCGTGAATACCGGGATGAACGCAGACGACAGGGCGCCGCCGGCAATGAGGAAGAACAGCGTATCGGGAAGGAGGAACGCCGCCATGTAGACATCGGACTGAGCCCCTTGCCCCAGCTTCCCCGATATCACGGCCTCGCGCAGCAGTCCGAGCACGCGGCTGAGGAGCAGAGAAGCCATCATGATGCCGGCAGCTCCAGCCAATCGGCGAGGGCTCGCCGAGCCGACGCCAGCCGAGTCGCGTGGCTGCGAACCGCTAGTCATCTTCGACGACCTGCAGACGCACCTTGCCCTTACCTCGAGGAGGGAGTGTCACCGATCCGAGGACGCACGGATAGGACGCACCGGTTGCCCCCGGGACGTTGGATGGACGCCCGTGCAGCGTCTCATAGCCGAGTACAGCAAATGCAATGGCCTCTTTTGCATCGTTATGTATGCCGAACTCCTCGTGCGTCGTCAGCCGGATCGGCGACAGCGCGTTCCCCAGCATGCGCATCAGCGTCAGGTTATGGACTCCGCCGCCTCCGACGATGGCGGTCCCTGGCATGCCGCGCGGAGCCAGCCAGCGTCGGTATGCGATCTCGATCGAACGAGCTGTCAGCGCCGTCGCGGTTGCCATCGTGTCGGCATCAGACAGACCCCTGGCAGAGCACTGCGGCAAGAAGCGCCGTTCCACGAACTCCCGCCCGAATAGCTCCCGCCCCGTGCTCTTCGGCGGAGGGCATGAGAAGAACGGCTCGTCGGACAGGATGCGCTGCACAACATCCTCGGCAGGTTCGCCCTGAGCAGCCCACGAGCCCGACCTGTCGAATGCCATCGTGCCGTGGCTCAGGATTGCCGCAACCTGGTCAATCACCATGTTGCCCGGGCCGGTATCGAACGCCATGACGCCCTCAAGGGCTCCGTCAGCGGGCAGATAGGTAACGTTGGCGATGCCGCCGATGTTCTGGACGGCCCTGGGCTCGCCGATACGTGTCAGCAGCGCCCAATCCGCATACGGAACGAGCGGAGCTCCCTGGCCTCCTGCCGCCATGTCGGCTGATCGAAAATCGGAGATCACTGCACAGCCGGTTGCGGCCGCGATTGCAGCGGCGGACCCGATCTTCATGGTGGCCCTGTATGATCCTTCGAGCCCTTCCATCGGCTCCGGCTGATGCCATACAGTCTGTCCGTGGCATGCGATCGCTGCGACGTCCTCGAGCGAAATGCCCGCCTGATCCGCAACTGCCTGCGCTGCCGATGCGTACTGATGAGCGAGAGCCGTTGCCAGCACACAGAGGACGTCAACGCTCGATCGCTCGCGATCGCATTGATCAAGGATGGCTTGTCGGAGCCGCTCAGGGAAGGGCACGCAGCGGAACGCAACGCACCGCACGACTTCCGCGCGGTTAGCGCCGCGAATGTCCACGAGGGCGGCATCCACGCCGTCCGCTGAGGTGCCGGACATAAGACCGATGATCAGCATTCGCGCTTTGTCCCATGTGCTGCGACCGCATAACGTGATCGGATATAATGTGACTCAAGTGATCGCATGTTCAGTGAGGTGGACCAGTGCCAACGTACGGCTATGAGTGTACGCTATGCAACGCGGAGTTTGAGGTGTGGCAGCGAATAACCGAGGAGCCTCTGCAGCGTCACGAAGGCTGCGGCGGCGCGCTGCGGCGCCGGGTGTACCCGGCAGGCATCGTCTTCAAGGGTCCCGGCTTCCATGTGAATGACTATGGCTCGAAGCGCAACGGCAACGGGAGCAAGCCATCCTCAGAGGACACATCGGCCAAGTCGGACACCAAGACCGAGGCCAAGCCGGCTGAGGCTGCCGCCAAATCCTGAACCTCCGCCACAGACTCACGGCAACAGGGCGCTCACATGGGCGCCCTGTTGTTCTGACTCCGGCCTGAGCGCTCTTCAGATGCCGAGACGCTCGCTCAAGTACCGCCTGCTAACCGTCACCGACTCCAGATGCGGCAGCTTTGTGCTGTCCTGTTCGGCCACAATCCACGTGGCGCCAGCCTCGCGGGCTGCCGCCATCGAGCCCTCTAGATCCACTTCTCCGGCGCCGAGCTCGAGAAACTCCACTCCTCCGTCTGCGGTCCGTCGGCCATCCTTGAAATGGAAGTACCCGGCCCGCTCGGCATGCTGGCGGATGAACTCCGCGGGTGACGCTCCGCCGATCGTCACCCAGAACACGTCAATGTTGAACTTGACCACGGCTGGATCGGTCTCGGCATCCAGTATCGCCATTCCATTCGTGCCGCCGAGATCCTCAAACTCCCAGGCATGGTTGTGATAGTTGAAGACGAGCCCCTCGTCCCGCAGACGCGTCCCCACCGTGTTGAAGAGCTTCGCCGACTCCACATACCCCGCGACGGACTTGGTGTCCGACACTCCCGAGCACATCATATGCTGGACGCCGAGCGCCTTGCAGTAGGCGATGTTCTGAGCCAGCTTCGAGGAATCGGCATAGTCGCCGTATCCGAAGTGGGCTCCGCATACAGTGACGGCATGGTGACCGAGAAGCGACCGCACAGCGTCCTCGCCATGCGCCGCGAATAGATTGCCCGCTTCGATCGCGTCAAATCCCGCCGTGCGTACGTCCGACAGCACGCCGGCAATGTCACTCCTGTTGCGCTCGCCGAACACGATCAACTGTACGGCGGCGCGTGGCAACTTCATGGGGAATACCTCCATCGGTTCCCAGACGTGCTCACGGCAGGATATCCTCGCGGCGCTGATAGCCGTGCCGCAGGACTCCCGCCGTTGTCAACGGTGACAGAAGGGCCTGCCTGTACGGCCGGTCAGGCCCATTCCGCACGCTTGGTCAAGCAGAGGAGATCGAGCGCCTACTTCCCGATCTTGAACATCTTGGTGCCACACGTGACGCAAGTGCCGGTCATCGAGGGCTTGCCGTTCTTCATCGTGATGGCTGTGGCGTTCTTCATCTCCCTCTTGGCCTTGCACTTGACACAATAGGCTTCCATCGAGATGCGTCCCCCCTTCCTGAAGTGTGGATGTACTCACGAGTACGCCGAACGTGAGTGGATTCCTTCTTGCCGATCAAGATTCTCGGTTTTTTTTCGTTGACTACCTGTAGAGAAGGTACGAGGAGCGTATTCTCCCGAAACGACGGAGCCCCGACGCCCAGCCGCGCTCGATGTCCGCAGGCCTGTCGCCACGTCTGAGCGCCTCCATCGTGGCTCTATGCACGAGGAGCCGGTTATAGCGGTCGAACGACCATTCGCTCCTGTGCACGGCTAGCAGGACGCCCGCAATCTCCAGACCGGTTCGCACCGCCCTAAACTGACTGCGGTTGGTGATGACGACGTTCACTCCGCCGCACGAAGCCCCCTTGAAAACGCTGGCATCTGGAACGAAGCGTACGGGCACGAACCGGACGCCCGGCAGTCCGATCTCGTTGAGGGCCGAGGCCACGCGACGACCATCCATCCACGGCGCGCCGAAATGCTCAAATGGGGTGTCGGTTCCTCGACCGACACTCACATTGGTTGTCTCGAGCAGGCCGATCCCCGGATACAGTGTCGCCTGGTTCAGGCAGCGCATGTTCGGGGAAGGGTTCGTCCACGTGAGCCCCGTCGCATCGAACCAGTCGGACCGCCTCCAACCCTCGCATGGGATAACGATGAGCCCGGCGCCGATCCTGCGTTCCTCATTGAACATGCGCGCCAGTTCTCCCACGGTCATGCCATGCTGCACGGGTATCGGATGCCACGCCGTGAACGATAGGCTGTCTTGATCGGCGGTGGGGCCCTCCACGCGGGTTCCCGTGATGGGGTTCGGACGATCGAGTACCACGAAGTGGATGCCGACTTCGGCGCAGGCCTCCATGCAGTGTCCCATGGTGCTGATGTAGGTGTAGAAACGGCAGCCAATGTCCTGAATGTCGAAGACCAAAGCGTCCAGGTCGCGCAGCGCTTCGGGCTTGGGCCGAAACGACTGCCCGTAGAGGCTGTATACGGGAAGGCCCGTAGCCTCGTCTTTGCCGTCGGCGACCTTCTCGTCGCGGTCGCCGCGAAGGCCATGCTCAGGTCCAAAGAGCGCAACAAGCTTCACGCCGGGCGCCGCGTGCAGCACGTCAATGGTAGAGCGCAGATCGCATGTCAACCCCGTGTGGTTCGTGACAAGCCCGACCCGCTGACCTCGCAACGGCGCGAAGCCGTCGCGAACAAGCACGTCAACGCCGCACAACACGCTCATTGCGAAACCTCCAGAGTATATAGGCGCCGTACATGACGGCCGGCGGCGCCACGATGGCCGACGCAATGCGAGCAATCAGCGCGCCTGGCCCCTCGACAACGCTCAGGTCGTCGGGGGTTCTCGGCCACAGGCGTAGGGTTGTCTGCCCATCCCGCGCAGCCATGGTGACGACGCCCGTGACCTCGACCTTCGCTGCGAGCGGCGGAGGCGGCAGGGGCGCTTCCTCGTCCTCCACACCACACCCTTTCCTCTCGCTCAGCCGAACCTCGACGGGCGCTGCCGCGCGCAGGGAAACCTCATCCGAGGATACGGAGCTCACCAGGCCCGCGATGCGCATCATCCCCGGCGCGACGGCCACCCCCAGCGCTCCGTCACGGTTCGGCAACTCCCATACGCCGGTGCCGGTCTCGGGGCTCGGCATCTGCATGTCGACGAGACGCAGGCGCGCATCCCGAATGAGACGCTCGCCCTCGTCGGTTGCCATCACTCCTGTCAGCGCAACCACGTCACCCGCCTGGAGCGGGGGCCGGACCTCATCCGCGGGAATGACCTGAACGGCATGGCTCAAGCCAGGCTCCGCAACGAACAGCCTGCCGACGAAGTGATCGGTTCCTCCGACCACTATCACCCTCCGCAGCCTTACCGGTGCGCCATCACGCTCGGCGATGGCCGCCGCCAGGCTCGGCGCAAACGGAGTTGGCGACTGTCCGACCATGAGCGTAGTCGTCTGAACGACGCCTGCCCTCACCTCAGCCCGTGCAGCAACCGGCGCATAGCCCTTCGCCGAGACGGTCAGCTCCGCTCTCCCCGGAGGCAGGTCCACAAACGCGTAGAACCCGGTGCCGTCGGTCTCGATCCTCCGCCGAACAGGACGCCTCAGCAGCACCACGGCGCCGTCTACGGGCTCCAGGCTGTTCGCATCGAGCACAAACCCTTTGATGTGTCCGGTCTTCGGATGCGTCTTCCAGGGCATCTCCGGTTCAGACGCCGGCGTCGCGAAGGGAGGCATTCCATACCGCGACTGCTGGGAGAGCGCACGATAGAACTCCTCGTTGTACCGTTGCTCCGTTCCATCAGACCCGACGTTGGTCGAGCCGTAGCAGTACAACAGGACACCGCGAGCAGTGCTGCCCTTCTTCGACGGCGCTCGAATGGCCTCGATCTGGGTGAGGCTGTCCTTGATCGGGTTCAGCCAGATGCCGCTCGACGGCACGGCCCATCGGCCATACTGATGGTCCTTGGCCCAGTCAATCCACAGGCGAAACCATTCAGCATGCCGT
Organism: Chthonomonadales bacterium; assembly: GCA_012517255.1. GTDB lineage: Bacteria > Armatimonadota > Chthonomonadetes > Chthonomonadales > CAJBBX01 > JAAYVH01. The sequence goes on along the minus strand of JAAYVH010000285.1, from coordinate 10,718 downwards.
GCCTCACGATAGTACGACATGAGGCAGTTCAGATCGAGGATTCCCTCTTCCATCCAGGACCGCCAATCCTGAAACACGCGGGTCATGGCTGCCGATTTGGTGTTCCACTCCTGCATGGTGGACGGTCCCTGGCCCCATGTGATCGTCGCTGCAGAAACCACGATCTTCGGCTTGACCGACACAGCCATGGCATAGACCTTGCGCACGAGCTGGGTGACCTGATCCCGCCGCCACTGCGTCCATAGCGGATCGTCTGCCCTGGGAATGCCGCTGCGGCCATGGCGCGCATTGAAGCGCGCAACGCTCAGCGGGCTGTAGCCCCACTGGGCGCCCCCGTACCGGACGAAGTCGAAGTGAATCCCGTCAACGTCGTAGCGTCGAGCAACGTCGAGGTATATCCGGAACGTGTGATCGGCCGCGGCAGGATGACCCGGATCTATCTTGGTGGCTTCTCCATCGTAGTCGGCGCCTGCGTCCGACAGGCTCAGCCAGTCGGGATGCGCGATCGCCACATGGTGAGGGTTGCCGTGGCTCCTGCCAACGGCGCAGGTGTTGATCCAGGCGTGGACGGCGATGCGGGGCTGGCCAGCATGTGCCTGCTGGATCAGGTACTGCAGACCGTCGAAGCGCTCGGGATTGTCCGCTGCCCAGGGCTCGTACCGCGACACGTAGTAGGCGTCGCCCCCCTTGCGAACCTGAACGAACACGGCATTGCAGTTCGCCAGCCGAAGCCGCCGAAGCAGATCATCCACTTCCTGCCGCGACTTGATCGCAGGGCTGAACGCGTCGGCCCAGAACGCTCGAATCTCCTGGCATGCCGCTCTGCCGCCAACCGCTGCGAGGCCGATGACCGCCAGGAATCGGCATCCCAGCGCTGCCCAATGCCTCATTCTGTCGTGCCTCCTCCTGCCTGAGTGTCCGCTCACGCTTGCGTGACGCCCCACCCTGCTGTATAATGCTCGTAGCTGATGCTTGGCATCTTGCACGTATTTGCCCCCGCGCCGGGGCTGCCAGCGTTGTGTAGTGCGCACCGTCTTGCCGAGCTCAGTCGGAGTGGGCTGTGGATACTAGTTTGCCCCGCCATCTGGCGCCGGTTTTCGGCCCCTACGCCAACATGCCCGACCATGACGCCGTGGCATGCGCCCAACTCGGCGACAAGCGTGCCGCCGAGTGCCTGCTGTACAGGTACCGCAACCTCGTCAAGACCACCGTTCGCTCCTTCTTCATTCCGGGCGCCGAGCGCGAAGACCTCCTCCAGATCGGCATGATCGGTCTATGGCAGGCCATTGTGGATTTTCGATGCGAGAGGTCGCACTCCTTCCCCGCGTTTGCCAGAGTGTGCGTGCGGCGTCACCTCCTGACGGCCATAAAGGCTGCAAGCAGACTCAAGCGACTGCCTCTCAACGCATCCATGCCGCTGGAGGACACTTCGCCCTCCCGCGTTCATGCGCTGGCGCATGTTTCGCCTGCTGCTGCAGCAACCGGAGACCCTGAGACGCAGTTGATATGGAACGAGTACTTGCTCAACCTGCAGCGCGATCTCCGCGGTCTGCTGTCTGATTTCGAATGGCGGGTCCTTGCGGACTACAAGGCCGGCTTGTCCTACCATGAGATTGCCTCGCGCCTCGGCTGCAAGGTAAAGTCCGTGGACAATGCGCTGGCTCGGATCCGTCGCAAGGCTTCCGTGTGCAACAAGCAGCCGGCTCCCGTCGAACGAACGCCTTGCGAAACGCTCAGCCGCAACTGATGCGCCGGAATCGCGCATCCAGGCCGTCGCGCCTGCAACGCGTGCCGAGGCTGTAGAGCCTGCGCCCAAAGCCGCACGAGGAGTGAACCATGGACTTTCCCCTGCTCAAGCTGCTGTGTGAGACCCCCGGTGTGCCCGGGTACGAGGACCCCATCCGCAGGGTGGTGATCGAGGAGCTCAAGAAGCTCACCGATGAGCTGCATGTTGACGTGATGGGCAATGTCATCGCCGTCAAGAAGGGCTCTGGCGGACCGCGAGTCATGCTGGCGGCCCACATTGACGAGATCGGCTTTGTCGTGAAGCACATAGACGACAAGGGGTTTGTCCGCCTGCAGCCGATGGGCGGATGGGATCCCCGCAACATGACGTCCCAGCGTGTCTTTGTGCATGCTCGCTCAGGCGACGTGCTCCTCGGTGCGCTCATGCCGGCCTCGAAGCCCATCCACATGCTCACGCCGGACGAAGCCAACAAGGCTCCCAAGATCGAGGAGTTCTTCGTGGACCTCGGACTGACCGGAGAAGAGGTTCGCGCTAAGATCGAGATCGGCGATCCCGTCACCATGGCGCGCACTGCGGAGATGGTGGGGCACAACGTGCTCAGCAAGACCCTGGACGCTAGGGTCGCGGTGTACGTCATGATCGCCGCGCTCCGCCAGCTTGGCAAGCACGAGGCGGAGATTGTGGCCGTCGCAACGACGCAGGAAGAGGTCGGCCTGCGAGGCGCCACTACATCTGCCTACGCCATGCGTCCGGACGTCGGCATCGCCATCGATTCCACGCTCGCCAACGACTTCCCCGGCATGGAGGAACACATGCAGGTGACGAAGCTGGGTGGTGGAGCGGCCATCAAGATCATGGATTCGTCGCTGCTGTGCCATCCCAAGCTCGTGCGTCACTTCCGCGATGTGGGAGAGGCCAACGCCATCAAGTATCAGATGGAGATTCTGCCGCGAGGAGGCACCGATGCGGGCGCTATCCAGCGTTCGCGCGGCGGCGTGCCCAGCATCACGCTCTCCATCCCCTGTCGCTACGTCCATACAGTCAACGAGATGGCGAGCGCCGACGACATTGATGCCTCGGCTGCGCTGCTCGCTCGCTACCTCGAAGACGCTCACTCGCGCTCGTACGGCTACGACGAGGCGGCCTCCTAGGTGAAGACCGGTGCGGTCAGCGGCGGGACGAGCGATAGCTTCGTGATCGAGCCGTCGGCTCCCGTAGCGATTCTCGGAGCCGGAAGCTGGGGAACGGCGCTTGCCTCGGTGCTTCAGCATTCCGGCCCCATTCGCCTATGGGCTCGCGACCGGACGCTCGCCGACCGTATCCGCACCGATGGTGAAAACGCCCGATACCTCCCGGGCATCCCGCTGCCGGACCGGCTCACGGTCACGCATGATCTCGCTTCAGCCCTCGCCGACGCTGCTGTGGTTGTGTTCGCCGTCCCGTCGTCAGGCATGGCCGCGGTCGCTGGACGCGCGGCGCCCCTGTTGGACGCCGGGGCACTCATTGTGAGCGCCGCGAAAGGCATCGAGGAGGAGTCCGGGCAGCGCATGTCGGAGATCATTGCCCGCGAGTGCACGAACCTTGATCCCGACCGAATCGTGGCTCTCTCCGGCCCCAACCTGGCCATGGAGGTCGCGCGCGGCCTTCCCACAGCGACAGTCTGCGCCTCGGCCACTCAGGCATGCGCCGAGGCATGCCGCCGCCTGTGGATGGGTCCGTCCCTGCGCGTGTACACCAGCGCAGACATAGTGGGCGTCGAGCTGGCAGGGGCCATGAAGAACGTGATCGCCATTGGCGCCGGTGTCTGCGAAGGGATGGGCTACGGTGACAACAGCAGAGCGGCGCTCATGACCAGGGGGCTTGCCGAGATCACGCGCCTCGGTACAAGGCTGGGCGCCGAACAGGCCACGTTCCTCGGGCTTGCGGGGGTTGGCGACCTCATCGCGACCGGCGGCAGTCGGCTCAGCAGGAACTATCGCGTGGGTCTCGGGCTTGGGCGCGGCAAGTCGCTGGAGACCATCCTGGCGGAGATCGGTCAGGTTGCCGAAGGCGTGCCAACGACGAGAGCGATGTGTCGTCTGGCTGAAATGACCGGCACCGACATGCCCGTGAGCCAGGCCATACATGCGGTGCTGTTCGAGGGCGCTCCGGTGATAGCCACGATTGATGCGCTCATGCGTCGTCCGCCCCGTGATGAGCGCTGATCCCGAGATGGCCGAGCGCTCCTAGTTGGGCTCGGCGTCCGTATGGTCGCGTTGCGCCTCCAGAGCTCCGACGTACAGTCGCATGCCCTTGTTGGCGATGAGCGACCCCGAGATGCTGCCCAACAGAAGCAACAGCACGCGCAGAAGGAGAGCCCCGAAGCTGCGCAGCATGGTGGCCCAGAGAGGATCGCCGGCGCTGGCGACTTCGGTGCCGCGCCCCATCGTGGGATCGAGGAATAGGCCGTAGGCGAGCTTGAGAACGACGGCGATGACCAGAAGGCCCGCAAGAAAGGTTAGCATGCCCACCAGACGCGCAAGGAGGTCGGGCCTTCTCCGATCAGACATGAGAGCGTTCTCCTTGCGCGTGCATCGTCGTGGATTCTAGCACATAGGCGCATGCGCGGGAGGTCCGGCTTCCACCGCCGCCGAACCTACCCTGTGCAGATGGGCGGCCCCAGACCGAAGGAGTTGAACCATGCGCTACGCCAGATGCATCCATCGGGGAGCGAGCGTCCGGCTCGCCGACATTGATCCGTCAGAGCATTGCGGCCTCAGCCGTGAGGAGGCCGCCGATATCAGCCGTACCCTCGGAGACCAACTGGCTGATCTTGCGGATCTTCTATTTGCCGCGGGCAAGCATGGGCTCCTTGTGGTCATTCAGGGGCGCGACACAGCCGGCAAGGACGGCATCATCCGTCGCCTGCTCGGCTATGTCAACGCCCAGAGCTGCCGCGTCGTTCCGTTCAAGGTTCCCACAGAGCCGGAGCTCCAGCACGACTTCCTATGGCGTGTCCATGCCCGCGTTCCCGGCCGCGGCGAGATAGCGCTGTTCAACCGATCGCACTACGAGGACGTGCTGGTGGTGCGCGTGCATGATCTCGTTCCGAAAGCCGTCTGGGAACGGCGTTATGATCACATCAATGCCTTCGAGGATCTGCTCCTCGACAGCGACACGATCATCGTGAAACTCATGCTGCACATCAGCAAAGATGAGCAGGAGGAGAGACTGCTGGAGCGGGAGCGCGAGATTGAGAAGTCCTGGAAGCTCAACATAGGTGACTGGAAAGAGCGGGAATTCTGGGATGCCTACACCGAGGCCTATGAAGAGGTCTTTCGACGATGCAGCACCAAGCGTGCCCCGTGGTTCGTCATTCCCTCCAACCACAAGTGGTTTCGAGACGTAGCGGCTCTAGAGTGCATCGTTTCGGCGCTGGAGCCCCACGGCGCCGAATGGCTGGAGTTCCTGTCGGACATGGGCCAGACCAGGCGTCGCGAACTGGAGGCCTTCCGGGCGTCTCTGAAGCACGCCTAGCGCACGCCCATCTACATTATCGGGGAAGCCACTGACGAACATACGACGACTATATTTTCGGTCATCATGAAGTTTATAGTTGACATCTGACGGTCTATAGTGTACATATATAGACGTTAGTGTTAACGCACAGACATTCATGATGGACCGCATAGATGTGGATCGTCTGCTATCACCTCCCTTACTTCGGCCTCGCATGCGAGCGTAAGCGCCAGACCGAGTTGCGCGGCCAGCCTCTTGCTCTGGCCACGTCCGATAGTCTCATCCGCGTCGCGTCGGAAGAGGCTGTGCGCTCGGGCGTCCGGGACGGGATGGCGGTTTCTGCAGCACGCATCTTCTGTCCGGAACTTACGGTCAAGCCCTACGACCTTCCGGCCTACGAAGAGATGGCCGAGGCGGTGTGGAACCGCATCGCTCAGGACAGCTCATGCGTCGAACCCCTATCGCCCGAAGTCTGTTTCGCGATGTTATCCGGCCCGGGCGCCGACGATCGGCTTCTTCCATCGGCTGCCGACATTCACCGTATCGCCGAAACAACAGTCTACGCCGGCATGGCCACATCTCGCTTCACCGCTCGCGTCGCCGCTGCGAGGGATGTCGGCAATCATCCCGTGGTTGTCGCGCCAGGCCATGAGACGGAGTTTCTTGCCTCCTGCCCCATCGAATGCATTGCTTCGTTCGAGCGGCAAGGGGCAAACGGCAAGCGACAAGAGGTCCTCGATGCATCGGAGATGGAACGTCTGAGCCGCCTTGGCGTGCGCGTTCTCGGGGACTTGCTCTCCGTCGAAGAGCGCGACCTGTACCGCCTCTTCCATGAGAAAGCCTTTGTCCTGCGCCACCTTGCCCGAGGGCTCGATCGAGAGCCGGTACGCGCGCTGTGGCCTCCGATGGTCATCGAGCATTCCGTTCGCCAGGATGAAGGGATCGCCGACACGATGATGCTCGACACCGCCATGCGCATGTGCGCAGACAAGGTCTCGGCCGGACTGAAGCGCGAACGAAAGCATTGTCGTCTCTTGACGCTGACTGTCGGCTATGAGAACGGCCTGACCCAATCCAAGAGCGAGCGGCTTCGCACACCGGAAGATCAGGCTGCGGCGCTGCTGCGAGCTGCCCAGCGTCTTTTCAGCCGCATCCCGCCGATCATGCTCTCCTGCAGAGAAGTGTCTCTCCGGGCCTCGGCGATCGGCATAGCCAGAGGCATACAACCCGCTTTGCTGGACGACAACGAGTTTCTGCGCGGACTGCCCCACGAACGACAGGAACGGCTCGACACCGCCATGCGCCTGGTGCACGAGCGCTTCGGCCCCGACAAAGTCGCGCCGGCCACCCACTGGCATGATCGGTCACGCCCCTTCCGGCTCTGGACCTATCCCCTCTCTCGTCGCATGAATGAACCGATCGAGGTGGTGACCGATTCGATGGGCAACCCGGTTCGATACGCCCGTCAAGGCCGCTGGTGGGATATCACCCGGGTTCAGAACCGGTGGTCGGAAGCCGACGGGCGCACGGGGCGGCTCGAAGAACGGATGGTTTTTCGCGTCGAAGCTGCATCGAGCAGTTTTCTGGAACTTCACCGTTCCGGCGACCGCTGGCGTATCACCGCGGTTGCAGATTAGCGGTCTGCCATGTTCGTCCATCTCCACGTCCACACGCCCTATAGCTTCCTCGACGGAGGCAGCGACATTGAAGCCCTGGTGCGCGCCGCGGCTGAGCATGGATGCCCGGCGCTGGCCATGACCGACCACGACAATCTCTGCGGGGTTGTCAAGTTCGTCGAAGCGTGCGACTCGTACGGCATCCAGCCCATTCTCGGCGTTGAGATCACCATCGCCACCCCCTCAGCCCTCAGCCATCACCCATCAGCCCAATCCCATCTCACCTTGCTGGCCCGCAATCGTGACGACTATGCGACGATCTGCCGCATTGTCAGCGCCGCCTATGCCGACGGAGGGCGACGCACGCCCTGCATCACACGGGAGCGATTCTTCAGCATCCTGGCATCCGATTCGTCCTCTCCTCCGATCTGCCTCTCGGGATGCCGACGCGGCATGATCGCCTCGCTTATCCGCGAGCGCCGATATGACGATGCCCGCACAGAAGCCCTTCGCTTACAGCGATGTTTCGGTCCGGATTCGTTTTTCATCGAGCTTCAGGATGATCTGACGCCCGACGCCCTCCGCATGTGCCGGGAGCTCGCCGAGCTGGCCGATGCCATCGGCGCGCCTGTGGTCGCGACCAACAACGTGCACCATGCGGGCCGCGCCGATTTCATGGCACACGACATACTCCGCTGTATCGCCACAAAGACGAAGATCGAAGAGGCGCATCCCCTTCGTCCCCTCAATGCAGAGCGCTGCCTCAAATCGCCAGCCGAGATGGCCGCGCTCTTCCAATGGCGACCAGATGCCATCGCCAACACGCTGCGCATCGCTCGCGAATGCCGGCCATGCCTGCCGCGCAGCGAAGACATCACGCCGAAGTATGCCGTGCCTGATGGTTTGACGGCTTCCGAGTATCTCCGCCAGCTCACCTATCGAGGCGCAAAAGCCCGTTACGGCGACCTCCCATCTCACATCACCCAACGCATCGAGCACGAGCTGTCGGTTATATCCGAGATGGGCTATGCCGATTACTTCCTCATGGTATGGGACATCGTGCGCTGGGCGCGCAAGCAGAAGATTCGATGCACCGGCCGCGGATCTGCGGCCGACAGTTGCGTGGCCTACTGTCTCTTCCTCACCGACGTAGACGTTATCGCCCGCAATCTGCCCTTTGCGCGATTTCTCTCGCCGGGCCGCACGCCCGACATTGATATGGATTTTCCCTCGGAACGTCGCGACGACATATTCCGCCACATCATCGAGAAGTACGGCGCCGGCCATGTGGGCATGGTGTGCACGTTCTTCACCTTCTGGGCGCGCTCAGCGATACGAGACGTCGGCAAGGCGCTGGACCTTCCAACCGATGCTGTGGATTTTCTGGCCAAACGCATGCACCATAGCATTCGCGCCAACCGGATCGAGGCAGCGTTTGAGCGATTCGCCGAACTGAAGCCGCACATCCATCTGGTCCCCCGTTTTCGCCTGCTCTTCGATCTCTGCGGGCGCATCGCCGGCTTCCCGAGGCATATCGGCACGCATTCGTCGGGGATTGTGATCAGCGCCGCACCGCTCTCCTCCATCGCCCCCATTCAGCCGTCGGCACGCGGCATCACGGAGATATGGACGCTCGACAAGGACGATGCCGAGATCGTCGGCGCCATCAAGTTCGACGTGCTGTCGTTGTGCGCACTGTCTGCCGTAGGCGATGCGGAACGAGAGATCGCGGCGAGCGACCCATCGTTCCGCTATGATCGCTTGCCGCTCGATGACCGCGAGACCTACCGCATGATCCGCTCCGGCTCCGCAGTTGGCACATTTCAGTTCGAGAGCGCCGCTCAGATGGCCCTGGCTGTCGTCCTCGATCCTCGCCACTTCGAGGACCTCGTCGCCTCTGTGGCGCTCATACGGCCGGGGCCCATCAGGGGCGACGTGGTGCGCCGATTCGTAAGCTGCCGCAACGGATGGACGTGCGCCGACTGGGCTCATCCATGCCTCAAGCCCATACTCGCCAAGACCTACGGGTGTATCGTGTTTCAAGAGCAGGTCAACGAAGTCGTGGCCGCCATGACCGGATGCTCGGATGCCGAGGCCGATCGGTTTCGCAAGAGTCTCAAGCGTCATGCGAAGCTCGATACCCTCGCCGAGGCGCGCAACTGGTTTGTTGAAGCATCGCTCCGCCATCGCCCCGAGATCACGCGCGAACGTCTCGATCGTCTCTTCGACCAGATCGAAGGCTGGAGCGGCTACGGCTTCATCGAAGGGCATGCGGCGGCGTTCTCATTGACGGGCTACAAGACGGCCTATCTGTCGGTTCATCATCCCGCCGAGTACTTCGCCGGCATGATGAACCATCAGCCCATGGGCTTCTACAGCGCCAACACGCTGGCTGCCGAGGCGCGCCGCCGCGGGGTTACCATCAGGCCGGTAGACATCAACGAAAGCGACGATAAGTGCTATGCGGCGGATCACCAGACCATCCGTCTGGGCTTCCGACTCGTCGCTGGAATGGGCTCCAGAGATATCGAGGCCTTGCTGCAGGCTCGGAGCGCTGGACCCTTCCGGTCGCTGCTCGATTTCTGCATGCGCACCGTGCTGTCGCATGACCTCATTGAAAACCTCGTCCTGTGCGGCGCTTTCGATCGTCTTCACGAGCATCGTCGCGGCATCCTCTGGCGTCTGGGTGAGACGCTCCAGATCGCACGATCCTATAGATCCCATATGTCCCAGACATCCGATCAGCTACCGTTGGAGAGCCCGAAGTTCATGGCGACGCCCACAGCATGGGACCTCGACGACTTCTCGCCCTGGGACAAGTTCGTATGGACATGGCGCATCGTCGGCGTCTGCGCCGAATGTCATGTGCTGGCCTACATGCGCGACTGGCTCGATGCCCATCGAATCGTTACCGTGCGCGCCGCCCAGGAGATGAAACCTGGCGTTCGCATACGCGTGGCGGGCCTCAATGTCCGGCCGCATCGTCCGCCCACGCGATCGGGCGAACCCGTCCTTTTCTCCCAGGTCGAGGACGAAACGGGACTGCTGCCTGTGACGGTTTCGGGGAAGGCCATCGCCACGTGCACAGCAGGCTTCCTCACGTCACCGGCAGTAGTCGTTGAGGGCGTTCTGCAACGCCGCGGGAGGGGAGCCACTCTGTACGTCGAGCGCGTCGCATCGTTACGGCTGAGAGACGCCACCGCATTGCCGACGCAGATTATGGAACGATCGGGAACGGTGTCGGCGGCGGATCCGGCGCCCGCCCCGGTACGCGCACCAGCCCGTCCAGCAGCGCGGCCGCCGTTCGCAGACTGAGACCGACCACGTTATAGTAATCGCCCTCGATCTTCTCCACAAAGGAGGCAGCGCCGCCCTGGATGCCATACGCGCCCGCTTTGTCCATCGGCTCGCCCGACGCCACATAGCGGGCGATCTCGGAATCATCGAGACAGCGAAAACGGACCCGGGTTGTGACCACTTCGACGCGATGCCGCCGGCCATCCAACGCATCCGCGTCAACACCGGGCACATCGCCAGGAGACTCCGACCAGACCACCGCCACGCCTGTTATGACCCTGTGCGTTACCCCTGACAGCATCCGCAGCATGCGCTGCGCTTCATCATCGGTCTCGGGCTTGCCCAGTATCGTCTCATGAGGCCCCTCCCCCAACACCACCAACGTGTCGGCAGCGAGCACAACGGCCTCTCGATGGCTTCGGGCGACAGCCAGGGCTTTGGCCAGGGCTAGGTCGTGAGCGATCTGGTGCGCAGGCATGCCGGCATCAAAGAGCTCCTCCACCGCTCCCGGGATCACGTCGAACGCAACACCGAGCGCCGAAAGCAACTCGCGCCGGCGG
>JAAYVH010000284.1 GCA_012517255.1 Chthonomonadales bacterium | reverse complement strand
GATGTCAACATCGGCCTGGCTGTCAAGACGCCGGAAGGGCTGATCGTCGCCGGATATTCCGGGGATTATTCCCTCGAGATCCTCGATCCCGACAAGGGCCGCCTCGCCGCCTGGACGCGGTCCTTCAAGCCTTTTGAGGTCACCGAAAAGGACCGGAAGGACTATCTCGCAGCAGCCTCCGCCCTCGGCCCGCTGGCGGCGGTCGTCGAACGGCTGATGGGCCGTCGCATGGCCGTCTCGGGAATGGATGCGGAACTGCGGGCGCTCGCAAAGCCCGAAGCCTCGCTCGTCTTCGATTATGTGCGTCGGCGAATCCTAGGTGCGGGTGATTTCTCGCGGCCACCCGCCGGCATCGACGGCGCGACGATCCTCGTGCGTACGCAACCGCACCTTCAGTCGGCTCTCTTGGACATGCTCGGAACGCTGCCCGCCTCAAGCGGTCCCTGGATCGTCGCGGGTTGGTCGGAGGTGATCACCGAAGACGCCGAAAGACGGCGCTTCCAGACTCTGCTGGAGCGATGGAGCAAGGCTACCGACAATCCGGCGCTGGCCGCGAGCGCGACCGCCGCTCTGCGGACGAGGGCGAAGGGCTGATGGGCACGTCCTCGACCTTCGACGGCCCCAATAACGATCGCCCGCTGGTGCCCACCTTCGTCGACGACAGCGACCGGGACGGTGGGGCCGGTGATGACGCAGGCGATGGGCAGGATGGTGCCGATGGCAACAGCGGTGATGGCGAACCTGCGCCCGCCGCGCCGCCACTCCCGCCACCGGGTGCAGCAGGTCGCTTCACGGCCCCGCGCGCCAATTTCACGACGTTTGCGCGTTCTGGCGGCACCGATCGGCGCAGTCTGGGCCGGGCGATATCAGGTTATGTGCGCTCGTCCATGGGGAGCCCGCGCCGCGCAGCGCAGCGGATGGGCACCGCTCGCGCGTCCAGCGGCAACGTGGTCCGGATGCTGCAATCGGTGCAGGCCAACGGGATCGCAGAGACCTTGCGGGAGCTTAATCTCACCGCGCTCGCCGGACGTCCTATCGAGGAAGTGTTCGCGGGGCTGGCGGACTATGTCTGTCCGGAAGATGGGTCGATAGATCAAGGCATCGCGCGCAACGCTTTCATAGAGACGATCGCCGACCTAGCCGAAGCCGGCATCACTGACATCGATGGTTTGACCTCCGAGCAGATGACAACGGTCTTTGAGCTTTATGTGGCGCACACGATCGAAGCCCGCATCTGCAATGACATCGGGACCAAGGCGGTGGCCTTGCCCGCGAACCCGGCGGCAGCCCAGAACGTCGAGGATATGCTGCACGATTTCATCCAGCGCGGCGTAACCGACGCAGTGGCGCGTTCCGGTAGTAACATCCAGACGCTTTCACCCGACCAGATCAACGGTTTCGTGACATCGGTCTACGAGGATGCCTTCCAGATCCTCCAAGCGATGGGCGATGCGGAGGCGGCACGATGAAGCGTCATCTCCTCGTCGGCAAATTGGGACCCACGGACGACCCTACTGTCTTGACGCGGATCGACGAAGTCCGATCCGACGTCCAGCTCCTGAATGCAGGCGGGATGGCCTATGGGGTACAGACGGCGCTCAACGAGCTGCGCAAGTTCGATCTGGTCCCCAATGAGATCGGCATCGACCTGCTGGCGCTTGGCGCCCTCGTCTACGCGGCGGATACGCGGATCGCTCGCGCGACCGAAGCCCAGGACGGCTGGACCCGCGAGATACGCATCTCGTTGCCAGTCAGTGACGTCGCCGCGTGGGAAAGGGCACGACCGGTGATCGACCGCGCATTAGGCTTCCTGAGCGGCGACCGATGGGAGATTGAGTTCCGCACCCGGCCAGTGGGCAAGGGAAGGCTCGGTGGCGACGCGCCGCTGCTCAATACGGATCTCGGGGGTGTGAACCTCTTCTCGGGCGGCCTCGATAGCTTGATCGGCGCCATCGATAGCCTCGCGGCCGATGAGCGGCCCCTGCTGGTGAGCCATGCTGGCGAAGGTGCGGGGAGCAAAGCGCAGTATCTTTGCCACGCGGCGCTCAAGGCGAAATTCCCGCAGCGTCGTTTCGAATGGGTGAGGCTGCCGATGGTCTTCGCGCATGACTTGGCAGAAGGCGTCGGATCGGAGACGTCGACTAGGGCGCGATCGTTTCTGTTCTTCGCCTTCGGTGTTGCGGCCGGAACGGCGCTGCGTCGGCCATTCGACCTCAAAGTGCCCGAAAATGGCCTTATCGCGCTTAACGTACCGCTCGATCCGCTACGTCTCGGGGCACTTAGTACCCGAACGACACACCCATTCTATATGGCGCGCTGGCGCGAGATCATCGCCGCGCTCGGCATCGATGGGTCACTGTCAAACCCTTATTGGGCGATGACCAAGGGCGAGATGGTCGACGCTTGCGCGGACAAGCCGTTCCTCATGACGATCGCCGACAAATCGATCTCCTGTTCGTCCCCCGCGAAACTGCGGTGGGCGGGCTATGCTCAAGGACATTGCGGATACTGCGTTCCGTGCCTCATCCGGCGGGCATCGATGCCGGACGGCGATCCGACGAGGTACTTCCTCGAGGACCTGCGCCAGCGCCCGCTGAACAGCGCGGAAGCAGAAGGCGTACAGGTCCGCTCGTTTCAGCTGGCGATCGCGCGGCTCCGCGACCGACCCGACCTGGCGAAGATCCTCATCCATAAACCCGGCCCCCTCTACGACCATGATCTGGATGACCAAGGCCGCATGGCAGGGGTCTACGCGCGTGGTCTGGAGGAAGTCGGGCGATTG
>JAAYVH010000034.1 GCA_012517255.1 Chthonomonadales bacterium | reverse complement strand
TGTCGGGCTCGAGGTGGCTGAAGTCCCAGCCCCTCTGTTTGGCGGCCTCCTCGGCGCCCTTGACGAGCTCCTGATTGAACACGCTTGTCAGGGCCGGCGAGATGATGACCACCGACACCTTGTCGGATGCGCCCTCAGGCTTCGACGCGGTATCCGCCGGAGCTTCGGCCTTCTTTGGCCCGCATCCGGCGAGCACGACTGCGAGGGCCGCGAGGCCCACGATCGCCATACGCTTCATGTCAGTTGCGTCTCCTTTTCTGGAACATGTCAATCATCACGGCGACGAAGATGATCGCGCCGATGGCCACGCGCTGGTAGTTGGAGTTGACCTGCATGAGGTTGAGGCCGTTGCGCACGAGCCCGATGAGCAGCGCGCCGGCAAAGGTGCCCGGCAGGTTGCCGCGTCCGCCGCTGAGGCTCGTGCCGCCGATGACGACGGCGGCGATGACGTCCAGCTCGAGCCCATCGCCGATGGTCGGTTCGGCGGCGCCCACATAGCCCGTGTAGAGAAGTCCCGCCAGCCCCGCCAGCACCCCGCACAGCGTGTAGCAGATCACCTTGACGCGGGCCGTCGGCACGCCCGACAGGCGCGACGCCTCCTCGTTGCTCCCCACGCTGTAGACATAGCGGCCGAGGCGCGTGCGCTGGAGCACGATGTGACCGACGACGAAGAACGCGAGCATGAGCACGACCATGACGGGCAGCTTTTCGATGAGCGGCACGCCTTCCGCCAGATTGCCCGAGCCGAACCAGAGATAGGACGGCGGCAGGCGATAGATCGCGCCGCCGCCGCTGACCACGAACGCCAGACCGCGGGCCATGACCATGAGCGCCAGCGTCGCGATGAAGGGAGGCAGGCCTACGAACGAGATGGCGACGCCGTTGGTCAGGCCCAGCGCCGCGCCCATGATCAGCGTCAGGGCCAGTCCGGCCCCGCCGCCCCATCCATGCTCGGCCATGAGGATGGCGGGAACGCACGCGCTCAGCGCCGCCACGGATCCGACCGACAGGTCAATGCCGCCCGTGAGGATCACATAGGTCATGCCCACGGCCACGATCGCAACCATGGATATCTGGGTCAGCACATTGCGGAAGTTGGCCCAGCCGCGGAACGAAGGCTCCGCCGCCGCCATGACCACATACAGCCCGGCGAGCACGACATACACCCCCGCCTCGCGCCATATGGCCCGCCGCTCCGCCGTGCCCTCGCCCGATGCCTTCGCCATGATGGGCGTTCCTTCGGCGGCCGAAGGGGAGAGTCCTGCCGGGAGGCGGGGTAGAGGCCGACCTGTGAACGGGCCGCCGCTCTGGCCACTGGGATTGCGCGATGATGGGTCGGCTTTGTCGCGGAGACCGTGCGTCCGGGCACTCTACGCGAGAACGGGTATCCCGAGGGAGGCGAGATACTCAAACGTTGCGTCGTAGAACTCCGGCGGGCGTGTTGGGTCATCACGATCGCCGCGCGGCACGAAGATGACCATCCCCTGTCGGGCACGGGTCAGCAGGACGCGGTACGCGTTCTTCGCATAGAGGCGCGCGTCGTCGCTGCCCACATCCTCCCACCGGGCGCCCCTGAATACTTTGAACACCCAGCCGTTGGGGCTGTACCGCATGTCGGCGTCCCAGGCGACGCACGTCCAATCGAGTTCGAGCCCCTGAATGTCAAACTCAGTCGCCACTTCCTCCAAGTAGTACGAGGATCGAATGTCCTGCTTCCCGTTCAGGAACCAGTTCACCGGATCTATGTCGGACTTAACATGGATCCCTTCCGGGCGCAGCCGGATGGCGCCTGACGATGCGACGATGCCGTAGCGTTCGCTTCCACGTGCCTGCTCCCTCAGCCACCTTCTGGCAACTGCCAAGTCGCGCGTGAGTACGATCGGATAGCTGTCCTGCATCTCGTTCCAACACGATCTCGCGTGATCGATCTGCAGATCCAGCAGGGCCTTCACGAACGCTGCCACGCGCTCCGATCGAAATGACCGAACCGAGACCGACAGGTGAAGATGATCGTCGAAGTGGATTCGGTGCAGGTCCGCAGGTTGCCACAGAGGTTGCCCACGCGTATACTCATCATCGGTCAGATTGGGTGAGACATACACTTGCCAATGGCCAAAGGTTCTTCTTAGCGCCTCAAACCATTCCGGGAGTCCGGCTTCGCCTTTGTTGATCTCCTGTCCAGCCCCGACCAGGCAGACGATGGTGGCCCAGTCTCGATGCCGGTCCATGGCACCGATCAGGAACTCTGGTTCAGACTTAGTGAAGTCCATGATGCCTTTCTTGGTCCGCATGAAGTTCGCCGTCTGTGCAACCGTCCAAGCGCGCTGGGCTTCATCGAAGACCACAACATGCTCGATGGGTGGCGCATTGGTCGCCAGCATGTCGTCGCGAAAGTGGTGGATGTTCTGGATGAACGCCTTGGCCTTGCTGATGGCCGTTCGCTTCGACGCGCGCTCCCCTCTGTTGCGGCGCTCGGCTACATCGTCACGGGCCAATGCCTCCCGCAGGACCTCCACCAACGGTCCGTTGCCAGACAGAAAGACCGCATGTTCTGAATGATCGGGGTTGTGCCAACTGTTGGCCAGGTTCAGGCCGGCGAGAGTCTTGCCGGCACCTGGAACGCCAGTGAGGAAGCAGATCGCCTTGGTGCCATTGCGTCGCGCGTCACCGATAATGCGCAGAATCGCCGCCGAGGTCCGCGAGAGATTCGCCGCGCCCGCGTCGGAGCGCGAAATCTCCTGCACGTTGTGGCCGCGATAGAGCGCCTGTGCCGCCTCGACGATCGTAGGAGTGGGCTTGTAGCCCGAGTGTATCCACGCATTGGGGTCAATCGGCGGTTCACGGAGTTCGCCCGTAACGGAGTGAACGATGGCGCCAAGATCCGCTCCATTGGTTAGCACAGGGCGGGCTATTCGGTCAGAGCTCAGCTCCCAGGCGCGTCGCTGCTCGGGAGCGCCGGTGCAGACGAGCACGGGCACGATGACACGCGTGTGGCTCTGCTCATGGAAGTTCTTGAGATCGAGGGCATAGTCAACCACTTGGTCAATGGCTTGTGGCTCATACGAGGTCGCTCCGACCTTAAACTCCAGCGCGAACACAACGCCGCCCGATAGCAGGACACAGTCGATACGACGTCCCATCCTGGGAATGCTGTATTCCAAGACGAGATGTCCTTCGGTCTCCTTGAGCACCTGCTGCAGGAGCACGATCGTCGTGCGCCAAGAGTCCCGCTGGCGTTCCTCCAGAGCGAACTCGTGATGACCGGCGAGTTCGCCGAGTATGCGCGTCACGTGGTCGTGAACGAACTCTCTGATCGATGCGTCGTAGTACAAACGCTTCACGTGGCTGCCCCTCGAACATGATGAGGTCCGTATACCTGAGCGTCGCGCTGATCGAGCATGAGCCCGTCACCCAAGGTGCGAGTGCTATCCGATAGCATTTCCCCCTATCTCCCCGCTGAGCCGCGGATGACCCTCATCATCTCCTCTTTCCACGTCCCGTCCAGCCGGCGTATGCCTGTGGTGGCGGTCGGGGTGTCCTGATAGGCCCAGATCCACCAGCCGGCGAAGCCGTATTCGCGGCACCTGGCGATGTGCCACCGGAGCATGTCGGCGCCGGAGCGGCCGTCGCGCCTGAGGATGGTGTCGCGCGTCTCGGCGTCGTGTCCCTCGGTCTTCAGGTCGGTCGAAAGGATGCGCCGAGCGTTACCGCGGCCCAGTGTCTCGACGATGGCGCGCATGTAGGCGAACCCGTCCGGCGCGGGGTCGCAGTGGGGATAGGAGCTCATGGGCCAGTAATCGGGCGGCAGCTTGAGATCGTCCATGAGCCAGCGCTTCAGGTTGACGAACGCCGACAGGCGATGCATGGGCGTCTTGTCGGCCCAGTAGCCTCCGGCGGCGAAGATGGGAAGCATGATGGGCGCCGCCTTGGGTCGCTTCCCTGCTGCGCGGAACACGGGCCAGACGCGTTTTATGAACCGCTCGGTGTGGCGCGCGATCTCAGGGCGGTCCACGTTGTCCCAGAGCACGGGCTCGGCGGCGCCCCACTGGTAGTTGCCCATCATGCACCACATGGCGATGGCATCGGGATGCCGTGCGTGGGCCTCGACATACTCGATGACCTGCCGGTACCACTCTGCCGCCTCGTCCCATGGGTCATCATCGGCAACGGGCCACCACGGGTTGCCCGGCTTCCCGATGTGCGCATCGGCGTCTACCGTGTGCGGTATCCATCGGTTGTCCACCAGATCGAGCTCGACGGACAATCCGGCGGCATGGCAATCGTCCACGAATCGCGCCACGTTGTCCAGATAGGTTGTGTTGGCCCACGCTCCGAGGTTCTCGCCGACACGATTGCCCCGCGCAGGCTCGCGCAGGGAATGGGGGATCATGACGAACACGGCCACAAGGTTCATGCGCGCGGCCTTCCGCAGATCAGCCAGCGCCGAGCGGATGCTGTCCCGTCGCTGGTCATAGTGGATGAGCCACGGGAAGTTGGGATCCGAGGCCACCTGCGGGTTGAAGTGGACGCCGCGCCATTGGGGCGCAGGACGGGCGGCGATGGGCATGGCGGCCAGCATGAGCGCGACAAGCCCGGCGGTCATGGCGCCTCCTCAGTGGTCAACATTGGCCAGCCCGAGCGACTCGGCAACACGACGGAGGCGCATCACCTCGTGCGGGTCCGGCCGGTCGAGCAGCTCGGGAAACAGACGGGCTCGACTGCAGGGCCGGTACTGCGCCATGACGTTGACTGCGGCGCCGGGAGCCGTCTCCGCCACTGTTCGGAGAACCTGCTCGCTGCCCGCGATGTCGCCAGGCAGAACGAGATGCCGAACGAGCACCCCACGTTCTGCCACGCCGCGCCGATTGACTCTGAGCGGGCCGACCTGACGGTACATCTCGGCGAGCGCCGCCTGCGCGACGCGCGGATAGTCGGGCACGCCTGAGTATCGCAGGCCTCGCTCGGCGTCGGCGTACTTGAAATCGGGCATGTAGATGTCCACGAGCCCATCCAGCAGGCGCAGCGTCTCGACCGACTCGTAGCCGCCGCAGTTGTAGACCGTGGGCAGCGCGAAGCCCTGCGCACGGGCCAGAGCGATGGCGCCGGCGACCACATGGGCCACGTGCGTGGGCGTCACGAAGTTGACGTTCTCGCAGCCCATTCTCTCCAGCCTGAGCATGAGCGCCGACACCTGCGCGGCGTCTGCCGGGTCGCCGTCGAGCGTATGGCTGATGTCGTCGTTCTGACAGTAGACGCAATCGAGATTGCAGCTTGCGAAGAAGATGGTCCCGCTGCCTCCCGAGCCGACCAGGGGAGGCTCCTCGCCGAAATGGGGACCGGCCGATGCCACGAGCGCCTCAGCCCCGAGCCTGCACCAGCCGGGTTGGCCCGACACGCGGTTGGCGCCGCACGCTCTCGGGCAGAGGCGACAGGAGCGGATCATGGCGCGAAGTTGCGCCGGGCCATCGAATGCCATGGAGGGATTGTAGTGCGTCGAATGCCGTGTCGGCAAGCCCGCGCGGCTGTCGTAGGGGCGTATTAGCCGGACGACGGGCGGCGCGATCCTATGGCACGAGGCAACAACCGGCTGGTACGCCCTTGTTCGGACGAACAGCGGCGTCACCGGTCATCATCGGCGAACCAACCGCGCCCTGCCGCAATCCTCTTCATGGCGGTGCCGATCGGCGGTTGATTCGCCCCTACGGGCTCTCGGAGCGCATGTACCATGGTGAACGACGACCCGTCACGTCATCGCGAGCGCAGCGACGCGATCCCGAACGGTCGACGCGCCGATGGGCAGATAGGCGTCGCCATACGGGACGAGCAAATGCCTTCGGGATTGCTTCGCT
>JAAYVH010000005.1 GCA_012517255.1 Chthonomonadales bacterium | reverse complement strand
CCAGAGCCTGTATGATCCGGTGATCGTCACGGACGCGCGCGGGCGCGTGCTGCATCTCAACCGGGCGGCAGAGAGCGTGTTCGGGCCGGCGGATCGAGCCAGGGGTCAGGAGGCGGCGAGCATCGTCGGCGATCCTCGCATCCTCGACGCCGTCCACGATGTCACGGGTCCCGCCCGGTTGCCCAACAACGACCCCGACCGCAACTGGATCACGCTGCGCGGTGAAGGCGGCGACCGCGTGTATCGGCTGCGGGCGTCTCCAATGCTGGACGATGACGCCACGCTGCTGGGCGCAGTCGTGGTCCTCGAGGATGTGACATCCATCCGAGACCTCGACCGGCTCAAGACCGAGTTCGTGAGCGTCGCATCCCACGAACTGCGCACCCCGGTGACATCGCTCCTGCTATCGGTTCAGCTTCTGACGGAGGGCGCCGTGGGTCCGCTTAGCGACCAGCAACGCGAAGTCGTTGAGGCGCAACGTGTGGACCTCGAGAGGCTCGATCGCCTGACGCGCGACCTGCTCGACATAACGCGGCTCGAATCGGGTCGGATGCCGCCGAACTTCGAGAGCGTCGCTCCGTCGGAACTCGCGCGCTCGGCGTGCGACGCCGTCGCGACGGCCGCGGGCTCGCGAGGCATTGGCCTGAGGGTGGCGGCAACCGATCGGCTGCCGACCATCAGAGCCGATCGCACCCAACTCGGGCGCGCACTCGTGAATCTGCTGACCAATGCCATCCGACACAGTCCGCCTGGCGGCACGGTCACCCTGAATGTCCGCCATGCGGCGGGCCCGCCGTCTGTGGTGGAGTTCGCCGTAACCGACACGGGCGACGGGATCCCTCCCGATTACATCGAGCAGGTCTTCGATCGCTTCGTGCAGGTGCCGGGCAGCAGTCAGGGCGGAGCCGGACTCGGTCTTTCCATCGCGCGATCCATCGTTCGCGCGCATGGCGGCGACATCCTCGTGAGCAGTGTGGTCGGGCACGGAAGCACGTTTACGATACGTCTGCCGCTTGCCGACGAACACGACATGCAGAACAATGCTGGGAGCCCTCATCGGGCATAAGGAAAGCCTATGGCACGCATCTTGCTGGTAGACGACGAACACAACATACGATTGATGGTGAGCCTCGCTCTGCGACACGTGGGGCACGAAGTGGAGACAGCTTCCGACGGCGTCGAGGCGATCGGGAAGTTCGCCGACGGCCGCTCGTGGGATCTCGTTCTGCTGGATCAGAGGATGCCGGGACCTCAGGGTCTGGACGTGCTCCAGACCATGCGTCGGACCGACCCGAACTGCCGCGTGATCATCATCACGGCCTATGGGACGGTGGACCTGGCCCGCGAGGCAATGACGCTCGGAGCCCGGGACCTTCTGCGCAAACCGTTCACCACCGACATGCTGCGGGGGGTTGTCTCGGCCGCTCTGTCGGAAAGCTCCGGTGCTCCCGCGCCGGTGATCGCCGTGAACGGCTACCGGGTCAGGCCTGCCCATTCCATCGAGGAGACGACTTCAGGGGTGCGCATGACCTTCTCCGTATCCACGCCGTCGCAGACCATCGAAACCTGCGCCGTGGAGGTTCGGCACGACGTCGCCGATCAGGCGCAAGCCCATGCGGTCCGCCACGCTCAACGGGCCTTTGAAAGACCCGCCGACCTCTGGCGGATTATCGGCGAGGAACTGCTCGCCAACTACCTGTGGCAGAATGCCGATCTGCCGGTCAATCGGCTTCTGTGCGCAGACGAGCTCACATCCGCCATGCGCAGGCGTCTCGATGCGGTTGCGCCGGAGAGAGTATCAGCACAGGAGGCCCACCATGCCTGACAGCACACTCCGGGCGCGCCAGGTCAAGCGTCAGGGCATTCACCCGATCAACCCGCTTCGCCTGCTGCTGTTCGGCAGACCGATCGCCACCGAGCAAGCCGAGACGACCCGTCTGCCCAAGATCATCGCGCTGCCCGTCTTCGCATCGGACGCCATCTCGTCGTCGGCCTACGCCACCCAGGAAATCCTGCTGGTGCTCTGCGCCGCCGGCCTATGGGCCGTGCACACTCAGTTGTACCGATCGCTGCCCGTCGGCATCACGCTCTCCATCGTGGCGCTGCTTGCCGTCGTCGTCGTCTCCTACTGGCAGACCATCTTCGCCTACCCGTCGGGAGGCGGCTCGTACGTCGTCAGCAAGGAGAATCTCGGCGCCATGCCGGGGCTCATCGCAGGCGCCGCCCTGCTCATAGACTATGTGCTGACCGTTGCCGTCTCGATTGCCTCCGGCGTCCAGAACATCATTCACACGCCCGCCCTCTCGGCGCTCTCCCAGCGAGGCGTCGAAGTGTGCGTCGTCCTGATCGTCCTCCTGTGCATCGCGAACCTCCGAGGTCTCAGGGAAACAGGCACCGTGTTCGCCGTGCCGACCTACTTCTTCGTGACCATGGCCGGCATCATGATCATCCTGGGGCTGTTCGGTCCGTCGTTCGGCTACGCGCTGCACACGCAATATGTGAACCGCGAGCTGCCGCCCGAGGCTTACCACCCGGCCACAGACCTCGCAGGTCTGGCGCTCATCGCGCTGGTGCTCAAGGCGTTTGCCAGTGGATGCGCTGCGATGACGGGCACCGAGGCGATCGCCAACTGCGTGCCGGAGTTCCGTAAGCCAGCCTCGCCCAACGCAGCGAAGACGCTGGCCATGATGGCGGTCATTCTCTCGGGTCTGTTCATCGGCATCACGACGCTAGCCGTCCGTGTCGGCGTGGTCTATGGTCACCATGGCCGATACACATCGCCAGCGGTGATCGATCAGCTTTCGGGCACCGTATTCGGGCGTGGTTCCGCTGCCTACTACATGATGCAGATCGCGACGATGACCCTGCTGGTCTTCGCTGCCAACACCAGTTTCGCCGGGTTTCCGAGGCTTGCCGCCATTCTTTCGCGAGACAGGTTCCTGCCGCGCCAGCTCTCCAACCAGGGCGACAAACTCGTGTTCTCCAACGGGATCGTGCTGCTGGCGCTGTTCGCGATTGTGCTCATCGTTGCCTTCCACGGCAGCGTTGATCGGCTCATCCCCCTCTACGCTGTGGGAGTCTTCACCGCATTCACCCTCTCGCAGACGGGCATGGTGCGCCACTGGCAGACCGAGCGGGGACCGCGCTGGGCCATGAAGGCCGTCATCAATGGCCTGGGAGCGTGCTGCACTTTCATCGTGCTCCTGATCATCGCTTTCGAGAAGTTCCGCGACGGAGCCTGGATCGTCATCTTCGTCGTCACCGCTCTGGTTCTCATGTTCCGAGCCATCAGCCGCCACTACGAGTTCGTGCGCAGCCGCCTGACCATCCAGTCGGGCCCGCCGGTCCGCCGCGTGTTCACCGGGCCGGAGCCGCCCACGAGGCAGTCGGCCGATGCTGCGAAGGCGCAACGGGCAAACACGGTGCTGATCCTGGTGCCGAGCCTGCACCGAGGCGTGTTCCCCGCGCTCGAGTACGGCAGGAGCCTGAGCTACGACTGCCGGGCGATACACATCGAGACCGACCCCAACGAGGTTCCGCGGCTCAAACGCGAGTGGGAAGAGCATGTCGGCGAGGAGATTCCGCTGGTCATCCTGCCCTCGCCCTATCGCTCGTTCATCGGGCCGCTGATGGCCTATCTCGACGAAGTGCAGAAGGAGCGGGACAACCACATCGTGACGGTCGTGCTGCCGGAGTTCGTGTCAACGAAGTGGTGGCACGGGCTGCTGCACAACGCCAATGGGCCGCTGGTCAAGATGTACCTATCGCAGCGCCCCGGCGTGGTGATCGTCAACGTCCGCTACTTCCTTGGAGAGCAGGACCCGGACGCGCAGACCGGCGCCCGGGCGGCAAGCAACGACTCTCAGTGACCGGTCGCGCCGACGGCGGTCGGGCGTGGCGTGCGTGCCTGCGAGACCTATGCGAGCGTCTCGCCGACGAGATCGTTCTGCGGGTGCGGATGGCCCCGATGCTGACGAAACGCCTCCGCATACGCGACGCCGATCTCCTCGCCGCGTCGGGCGCACCATCGTCGCATGGCCCCGATATAGTCGTCGAGACCGTGCTGCTTCAGCAACCAGGCGCGCTGGCTCTCGTGGCATGCCAGCGCCGCCGCTTTGCGCTCCATCTGCGCTGAGATATCCACGAAGCAAGACGGCTCGATCCGTCGCCCGAACATGTCATGCCCCTCGAGGGTGTCGGTGTAGTACAGGTGGGGCACCGACGATGTCGGGGGTTCGCCCCCGGGCGTGACATAGTTGGGCATGGGCGCGTTGAAGCAGGCATCACGCACAAGCTGCGACGTGATGATGTGATCGAACATGTAGTCGTCCGGAGCGGTGGTGATGACCAGCGCCGGGTTCACTTTGCGCAGCATGGCGGCAACGCGCATGCGGGCATCGTTGTCGAACACGATCCGCACGTCGTCGAACTCGAGACACGTGTAGGTCGCAGCGCCGATCGCTTCCGCGCCCTTCCGAGCCTCCTCGCGGCGTATAGCGGCGATAACCTCGCGCGGCTGATCGGGCGAGCCCTGATCGCCGGGCGTCATCGTTGCGACATGCACCTGCCATCCGGCCTCCCGTAGACGGATGAGCGTGCCGCCGCACAGTATCTCCATATCGTCCGGATGGGGTAACAGGGCTAGCGCAATCCTGTCGGTCATCGGAATGTCCTTTCTCCTGGGGACCGAAACGCGATCACGGCGCGTCGGCCAGGAACCTGCCTATCGGCTCGGCGAGCTTCTCCTGCTCGTCCAGAAACGCATCATGCCCCGACGCGGACTCCATCTCCCAGTAGGTCGCATCCACGCCGGCTGCGCGCATCTCGTCGGTCAGACGGCGCACCTGCTCGGGCGGGAAGAGCCAGTCGCTCTGGATGCCGATCATGAGCGTCCGCGCGCGAATGAGACTCAGCGCCTCGCGCATGGAGCCCCGGCCTCGGCTGAGATCATGCAGGTCTATGGCCCTGCTCACCCACACGTAGGTATTGGCATCGAACCGATGAACCAGCTTGCGGCCTTCCTCCTCGAGGTATTCCTCGACCGCGAACCGCACGTAGTCGTCGCGCTCCGGCGCAGGCCAGGGGTTGAGGGCCTGCAGATCGAACTCGCGCTCGAGACGCATCTCGCTGAGGTAGGTGATGTGCCCGATCATGCGCGCAATGGCCAGCCCGACGGACGGCGGCTCTGAGTCGTAGTAGTCGCCTCCGCGCCAGTTGGGATCGGAGATGATGGCTCGGCGCATGCAGTGATTGAAGGCTACCGCCTGCGCCGTCTGGCGAGCGTTCGAGCCGATCATGCAGAGGCCATCCACCATCTCCGGAAAGGTGGCCGCCCACTCGATGGCCTGCATGCCGCCCATAGACGCGCCGATCACCATGCGAATGCGACGCACCCCCAGTTCAGTGAGGAAGGGCCGCTGGGCGTGCACCATATCGCGGATGGTGATGCCCGGAAACCGTGAGCCGTAGGGCTTGCCCGTTCGGGGATCGAGGCTGCTCGGGCCAGTGGTGCCGCGGCACCCGCCCAGAGCGTTGGGAGCGATCACGCAGAACCGATCGGTGTCCATGGCTCGCCCGGGACCGATGAGAGCGTCCCAGTATCCCGCATACTTGCTGTCGGGTTTGAAGCGACCGGCGGCATGCGAGCTGCCGGTGATGCCGTGCTCGATCAGAATGACGTTGTCGCCGGCTGCGTTCAGCTCGCCGTACATCTCGAAACACGTCGTCACCTCGGGCAGCGAGGCTCCGCTTTCGAGCACGAACGGATCGTCGGGTGTGGCGAACGTATGATAGCGACGCTCGACGATCCCGACGGAACCTTCGAGGTCGTGGGCTGGCATCTCCTCAGCCATGCGTCTGGCAGGTATCCTCCGGAGGGTTCGATAGATAGGCTGCGGCTAGCGCCGGCGCTGCGAAGACGGCTTCCATAGCAGCGTGCGCAGGCGACAGTATTCCATATACCCGAGCCGCTGGTACAGGTCCACGCTCAGAGGCGATGAGTGGAGCACGCACAGACGGTAGCCCTCATCGCGCGCCGCACGCATGGCTGCGACAACCAGCGCCGATGCACACCCGATCCGCCGGAGCGCCGCTCGCGTCCCCACGTAGTAGAGGCCGGTCACGCCCGTTCCCAGCATCAGTGCTGCGCAGGATGCGGGCTTGCCGTCCAGGCTGCCCACCAGAAGACGAATCGGCGATCCGACCGACAGGAGCGACTGCCCGATCGGAGCGAGGTCGCGCAGGACATCGCCGGACATATGGAAGGCGTCGGCGAAAGGCCGCATCCAGTCGGCCAGTTGCTGTGGCGACTTCACAACCTCGACCATCCAGCCTGCCGGGGTCGGAGGCGCATCGGGCATGCACTGGAGGTCCGCCGCCATGCCGTAGAGCGTCTCTGTGAGTTCCAGCCCTGCCGCCATGAGATAGGCATGCTGGTCCACCGGTTTCGAGGTGGGGCCGACCCACCATAGCGCGGGAGAACCTCGCCGTTCAAAGTCCGAAAGAACGGCCCGGATGCGCTCGGCGACGTTGGATCGTTCGAGCGTCGCGCCCAGGACGGCGTTGCATGCAGGATGCGCCACCGGGCTCGTCACTCTCGCGTGATCGGCCTCCTCGATATACGATGCTCCGGGCATCGCGTCCGCCAGCGACCGGTACCACTCGCACAGGCTGCGTTCGACGGCGGAGAGGACGCTGAGCGGATCCAGCGTGCCGTGGAAGTCCGTGGCCGGATGGGTCACGTCGCTGGCGCCGACGGCGCAAGGCCGTGCGCGAGATACAGCAGGGCCGTTCGGCACATCACCTCTATCCCGACTCCGAGCGCGCGGTCGTCGAAGTCGAATGTCGAGGTGTGCCCGGCCGGGCCGTCGCCCAGCCCGAGGCGGAACATGGCTCCCGGGGCTCGCTCGATCATGTAGGCGAAGTCCTCGGCGCCCATCGAAGACTCCACGAGATCCGAGACGGCATCCGGGCCGACCGCCTCGACCGCCGCGCGACGGATGAGCGCGACCACCCGGGCATCGTTGATCACCGGCGGCGATCCCCGGTGATAGGCGATCTCGGCGACCGCACCCGACGCTGCACACTCGCCCTGCACGATCCGACGCACAACCGCCTCGATCCTGTCACGCGTCTCGGGGGTCAGGGTGCGCACCGTGCCAGCCAGACGGGCGACATCCGGGATGATGTTGTAGGCCGTACCGGCTTCCATGCGGGCAACCGTCAGCACCGCCGGCTCGATGGGATTGATCTCCCGGCTCACCACGGTCTGGAGCGCGAGCACGATCTTCGCGGCCGTGACGATGGGATCGGCGCTCAAATGCGGATACGCTGCATGAGCCCCGCGGCC
This sequence comes from Chthonomonadales bacterium, assembly GCA_012517255.1. GTDB lineage: Bacteria > Armatimonadota > Chthonomonadetes > Chthonomonadales > CAJBBX01 > JAAYVH01. The sequence goes on along the minus strand of JAAYVH010000005.1, from coordinate 6,094 downwards.
GCGTACCTCTATGTCGAACACGCCCGCTCCCGCCATGGAGGGACCGCTGCGCAGGCCGATATGGCCCAGCGGGAGATGCCGCCAACCGTGGAGCGCGACGACGCAATCAACGCCGTCCATGGCGCCGTCCTTGATCATGCGCAGCGCGCCGCCCACCGTTTCCTCGGCAGGCTGAAAGATGAGACGAACGCGGCCGTCATGGTCGCGCATCTCGTCGCGCAGGATTTCGGCCACAGCGAGAAGGAGAGCCGTATGGCCGTCGTGGCCGCATGCGTGCATCACGCCGGCCCGCTCGGATGCGTAGGGCAGGCAGGACTCCTCCTGAATGGGGAGCGCATCCATGTCGGCGCGCAGCGCGATGGTTCGGCCGGCTGACCGCCCCTCAATGTCCGCATACACGCCGTGGCCGCCGATGCCGGTGCGCGGGCGCAGACCGAGATCCGCCAGCCGACGAGCGACGAATGCCGCCGTCTCCTCTTCCTGACCGCTGAGCTCCGGGCGCTGATGGAGATAATGGCGGGTCTCGATCACACGCGGCAACATGGTCTCGATGCGGCTGCAGAGCCGAGCGCTCACGATGGCGCCTCCTGTGTGGGTTCGGTGGCTATGGCGGCGTCCCACGCGGCTTCAAATGCTCGCACTGTCGGCTCATCCCAGAGGCACAGACGTACCTCCTCCGCCGTCGAGCCGGGACGCTCCTTCAGATAATCCACGATGGCCGCGATCATCACCCGCGCGCATCGGTCCTTGGGGAAGCCGTAGATCCCGCTGCTGATGGCAGGCAGGGAGATCGAGGCTGCGCCGACGCGGTCGGCTTCGGCCAGCGCCGATTGGACTGCGCTGCGCAGCTTGAGGTCTTCATCGCCGGAACCCCAGATGGGACCGACAGCGTGGATCACGAACCGGCATGGCAGATTGCCTGCCGAAGTCGCGGCGGCGCCTCCGGTGGGCACGAATCCGATGGCGTCGCTCTCCCGCTGGATCGTCGGACCACCCCTGCGGGCTATGGCAGCGGCAACGCCGCCTCCGTGCTGCAGTCTCTCGTTGGCTGCGTTGACGATGGCGTCCACCTGCTCTTCGGTGATGTCGCCGCGGACGAGGCACAGCCCTCGACCTGGTACCGGCTCCGCGCGGCGAAGGACGACATTCACGCGGCGGGCGTCTCCTGCGGCATGCTGGCGCCCGGGTTGGAAGCCACCACCATCCAGAAAAGCCCCACCACGCGCATCGCCTCGACAAACCGCTCGAACTCGACGGGCTTGACGATGTAGCTGTTGGCGCCCGCTTCGTAGCACTCGGCGATGTCGCGATCCTCCTGGCTCGAGGTCAGCATCACCACGGGAATGCGCCGCGTGCGAGGATCGCCTTTGATCTTGCGCAACACCTCGAGGCCCGACATGCGCGGCAACTTGAGGTCCAGCAGAATGACCTTCGGCGGAGGCGAGACAGGCGTGTTCTCGTCTTCGCCGAAGAGCAGTCGCACCGCCTCAGCCCCGTCGCGGGCCACCTGCACCTCGTTGGCGAGATGATGGCGCTTCAGCGCCCGCAGCGTCAGTTCGAGATCGTTGGGGTCATCTTCAACAACCAAGACATCAGCTTGACAATCGCTCATCGTCCGTACCGTCTGTGCCCTCTTACCACATCCAGACCGCTCGTTGCTGCGCACCAGGGGTAAAGCGTCATACCGTGACATACCGGACCCGCTGCGCGGAGCCGGTCAGGCCGCAAGCGCCGCACATCTCGGAGAAACGGTCGAGAGCGGCGCGCTTGGCCGCATCCAGATCATACTGCATGATGCTTACCAGATACTCGGTTGCCATGTCGAGGGGCATGCCCCTTGGCCTGCTCCAATCGCGGGCTATCTGTGCCCGTCGCGCACATCCCCACGCATGGGCTCGGCGCAAGATGCTATGCGCTCGCGCTCCCACGGCTGGGTCGTTCACCAGCCACAATGCAAAGACGAACGGCAGGCCTGTGTGTTCCTTCCACGCCGCCCCCAGGTCCAGAACGTGAGGCGCATCCACGCCGAGCAGGGCTCGATCACCGATCATAACGGCCGCATCGCATGAATCCAGCATGGCGACAGGATCGGGCGGCATTGTTAACATATTCACCGTCAGGCCATAGGACTCCTTCAACAGGCCCTGGGCCAGCGCAACAGATGTTAAGGAGCTGTTATCCGCCGCAAGGGTTCTGATCCTCTGGACAGGAACCTTCGAGAAGATGCGTACGCTCCGCACCGGCCCGTAGCAGGCAATGGACATGTCGGGGAGAGCGAGGACGCGCGGGTTTCGGATCGCCTCAATGCTCGATACGATGGCGACATCTAAGGAATCGTCGGCTAACAGCTCTGCCAGCCGGGACGGCACCTCTTCGACATACTCCACGTCCGCGTCGCATGAGTCCGAACGGAGCCACGCCGTCAGCGGCTGCCCGTTCAGATAGGGCACCCCGCCGATTCGCAATGGTCTCTCCCGTTCACCTATCACCGGTCACCTCACAAACCATCCGTCCAGCGCAAGGAACGCGAAGAGGCCGATACTGACCCACCCGTTCATCGTGAAGAAGGCCGTGTTGACGCGGCTCAGGTCCCGCGGATGGACGATCGCGTGCTCATAGGCGAGCAGAGCCGCGCTGACAATCAGACCTGAGTAGTACCAGAACCCGAGATTGGCCGTGATGCCTGTGAGACCCAGCAGCCCGAGCATCGCAGCGTGCATGATGCGCGCAACCTGCAGCGCGCGCGTCGCACCGAGGCGCGCAGGGATCGAGTGGAGACCGAGCCGTCGGTCCACCTCCATATCCTGGAGTGCGTAGATGATGTCGAACCCTGCGATCCACAGCGCGACAGCGGCGCTGAGCAGAATCGGCGTGACGGCAAACGATCCCGTGACGGCGATCCATGCTCCCAGCGGCGCGGCTCCGATGCCGATGCCCAGGACCAGATGGCTCCAGGCCGTGAAGCGCTTCGTGTAGGAGTACCCCAGCGTCCAAGCGAGCGCAAGGGGCGACAGCTTCAGACACAGGGGATTGAGCCGCGCAGCGGCAAACACCAGCAACGCTGCGGCCACGATCACGAACAGGGCCGCCTGACGAAACGACACTGTTCCGGCTGGGATATGGCGCGCGGACGTGCGCGGATTGGCGGCATCCAGGCGGGCATCCACGATTCGATTGAACGCCATCGCGGCGCTGCGTGCGCCGAACATAGCGACCACTATCCAGCCGAGCGTCGGCCATGGCGGCCAGCCCCTGTTCAAGCCGAGCGATCGGCCCGCCAGCAAGGCCCCCGCGAAAGCGAACGGCAACGCGAAGACGGTGTGCTCGATGCGGATCATCTGACCAAGGTCATAGAGCCGCCGAGCGGCCCCGTACACGCGGCTCACGATGGGTCGGCCTGCCACTCACGCGCGCCGCGCAACGACACGCCGACGTGCTGCAGCGCGCGCGTTACGACACTGTCGACGGCGGCTTCGATGGTGTCCGGGCGGTGATAGAACGACGGACACGCCGGAAGGATGGTCGCGCCAGCCTCGGCCAGTTGCGTGAGGTTGCGGAGATGGATGACGTTCAAGGGCGTTTCGCGGACGACGAGGATGAGCGGGCGTCTCTCCTTCAGGCACACATCCGCCGCCCTCGTGATCAGGTCGTCGCTGACGCCGGATGCGATGCGACCAGCGGTACCAACCGAGCACGGAACGATCACCATGCCGTCATGGCGGAACGAGCCGCTTGCCGGAGGCGTGAACATGTCGTCGGCGTCCAGGATTCGCACGACCCGCTGCGCCCCATCCATGGAAGCGATCATTGCCTCGGCATCGGTCTGCATCTCATGGCGCAGCACCTGCGCGCCCTGCCGAGAGACGCACAGATAGATGCGCTGATAGTGCTCGACCGCTGCAGACAGAAACCGCACCCCGTAGATGGAGCCGCTCGCGCCGGTCATCGCAACCACGAGTCTGCCGGTCATGCGCGTCCTCTGCTTTCCGGGAGAGGCGACGAGCCTGCGCTGGCGGCGACGGCTGCGGCGCCTCTGCCGGATCGTCCTCGCGTCAGCGCCAGAGTCACGGCCCCGCCTATCAGCCCGAACGCCATGCCGCCGATAACATCCAGCGGCCAGTGATCGGCCATGTAGATCCGGGATAGGCCGATGGCCGCTGTCATCAGCCACGCCGCCGACACCGCCGCGCGATAGCCGCGCCTGCGGGGCAGACGGCGCGTCAGCACGAAGGCGATGGCCGTCGTGGTGGCCGTGTGTCCCGAAGGGAACCCGTTCACCCTGAGCGGCCTGCGCCCGTCTATGGTGCGCACCCTGACATCGAGAAACCGGCCGGCCCGCTGCTGGTTGACGTAGAACCAGCTAGGCCGCTGGCGATGGAACCGTTTGGGCACCTGGACCGCCGCGCCGGTCAGGATGATGGCCACAACGGCGGGAACCAGCCAGCGCCGCCGGGCGCAGAGGGCCTGCCACGCCGCCGCCGGCAAGGGCCTTCCTCGGAGCTCGCCGCGCCTCCAGGCAAGGGCGAGAGCGCCGCCAAGCAGATACGCAACCTGAACATGCCCGAGCCCCAGATCGGTGATGAGCGGCATGACCACATCCAGCGGCTTGCACGAGAGACCGCCGTTGATGGCGTGGAACAGGGCTCGATCCCATTCGATGAACGCATGCATCAGCCGCGACCTCTATAGTCCGAGCTTCGGCCAGAGCGCATCAATGCGCGCCTTCACCTCGGCCGACATCTCGATGACCTCCGGCCATGGCCTGTGATGCCCCTCGGCGGGCAGTTTGCGCGTGCAGTCGAAGCCGACCTTCGATCCGAACCCTGTCTCGCGCGACGCATGGTCAAGCACGTCCACCGGGCCGCGCGTAACGAGCATATCCCGCTCGGGATCGAGGTTGTTGCTCATGCGCCACACGCACTCGCGGATGTTCTGAACGTCCACATCCGCGTCGAACACGAAGATCATCTTCGTGAACATGAGCTGGCCCATGCCCCACAGCGCGTTCATCACCTTGAAGGCATGACCCGGATAGCGCTTGCGTATGCTCACCAGCGCGATGTTGTGGAAGCACGCCTCGACAGGCAGGTTCATGTCCACCAGCTCGGGGAGCATCATGCGGACCATCGGCAGGAAGATGCGCTCGACGGCCTTGCCGATCCAGGCGTCCTCCATGGGCGGCCGTCCGACGATGGTTGCCGGATAGACCGGCGTGCGCCGCATGGTGATCGCCGTAACGTGGAGAACGGGATAGGGCTCGACAGGCGTGTAGAAGCCCGTGTGATCGCCAAAGGGCCCCTCGTCGCGGCGCTCATCGGGATCCACGCGCCCCTCGATCACGATCTCGCAGTCGGCGGGCACCTCCACGTTGACCGTCTTGCAGCGCACCAGTGGGACAGGCTTCCGACGAAGGAAGCCGGCGAACAGCATTTCGTCTATGGCAGGCGGCACGGGCGCCGCGGCGCAGAAGGTGTAGACCGGGTCGCCGCCGAGCGCTACGGCGACCTCGATGGCCTGGCCGGCCTCTTCTCGCTTGCGATGGTGCTCGGCTCCGACCTTGTGAATCTGCCAGTGCATGCCGGCCGTGCGCGCGTCGAAGATCTGGATGCGGTACATGCCCACGTTCCGCTTGCCGGTAGCCGGATCGTAGGTGAACACCATGGGGAGGGTAATGAACGGCCCGCCGTCGTTGGGCCAGCAGTGGAGGATGGGCAGCGACGTGAGATCCGCCTCGGCGCCCGTGAGGACCACGTCCTGACACATGCCGGAGCCGACACGCTTGGGAACCGACGTCGCCATGCGTTTGAGGGGACCAAGGAAACGGAGCTTGTCGGCCAGACTGCCGGGCGGCTCCGCCTTCAGCAGGTCGCCTATCTCCGCGCCGATCTCCTCGTAGTCCCCCACGCCCAGCGCCCGTGACATGCGCCGGCGCGACCCCAGAGCGTTGATGGCCACCGGAATCGTGTACCCGGCGGGTCGCTCGAACAGGAGGGCCGGACCGCCGTCGGGCTGTTTCATCACCCGGTCGGCAACCTCGGTGATCTCAAGGCGGGGGCTCACCTCTTCCCGGATGCGGCGCAGCTCGCCCAGGGAT
>JAAYVH010000283.1 GCA_012517255.1 Chthonomonadales bacterium | reverse complement strand
TGACGGAGCGTGCGCTACTGCGGGAGCGGGAGCGTGTCGTCCCGGCGATGCCTACCACTACCTCGGCGGCACATCCTGGATCGCCGTGGTCACGGATCGCTATGAGCCAGATCCCCACGCGCGGACCAGCCACCTGGTCGGGCTGTCTCCCACGCAGCATGTCAACTACGGGACCGTTCAGAGCGCCGGCACGAGCATCGAGTGGTTCCTGGCGGAGATCGGGCTGGGCAGTCGTGTGCCCGCTCGCAGGCGGCTTGCCGCGTTACAGCCGCTCGCCGCATCATCACCACCCGGTGCGCGCGGCCTTATCTTCGTTCCCTACCTGGACGGCGAGCGCGCGCCTCTCTGGGATGCCGACGCGCGTGCGGCGCTCATAGGGCTAACCGGCAAGCACACAAGGGCCGACATGGCGAGAGCTGTGATGGAGGGCGTGGCATTCGCGCTCGGCCACGTCCTGGGCGCCTTCGAAGACCGCGGACTCGCTCCCGAGGTTGTGCGCGTGCTCGGCGGGGGAGTCCGATCCAGGCTGTGGCGGTCGATCTTCAGTGCGGTGTATCGCCGCCCCCTGCACGTCATGAGCAGAGCGGAGTTCTCCACGGCGTGCGGAGCTGCTATGGCAGCGGCCTGTGCAATCGGTATATGCCCCACGTTCGAAGAGGCCGCCAGCAGGTTTGTCAGCGTCGCCGACATCGAGTACCCGGATCCGTCCATGGCGGCCGTCTATGACCGGCTTCAGGCCGTCTACCGCGACCTCTACCCGGCCCTCAAGCCGCTCTACGCTCGATTGGCGTCGGGGGAATAACTGACACGTGTCCCCAGTCATGCAGAACGGCCGCTGCGCGATCCACCATTTCTGGAAGGGCCGCTCGCGCCTCGGGCGACAAGCCCTCGATGATCCGGTCTGGCTGCGCAATGCCCATGGCGATGGCCCGTACGTCCTCAGGGAAGCTCAATCCGCTGGCCTCTGCGATGCGCTTCAGCTCCGGCAGCCCTGCATAGTGGGGTGACGGCGAACCCACGGGCCTGAGGTCGGCCATCCCGAAGGAGTGGATCGTGCCGACGGCAGACGAACAGCCGCACACGGAGTCGAGAATCAATAGCCGCCGGTACCCCTGAATGAAGTCGAGAAGGGCGAGGCCTGCCTCGCCCGTCTCGATCACGTCAACGCCATCAACGCATCGCTCCCTCAGGCGGCGAGCCGCATGGAGCCCGACAGCATCATCGCCGGCCACCTCATTGCCGAGCGCCAGCACGAGCGTCGCGTTCGTCGGTCTCACCGCGTGACGCTGTGGGTCATCCGTCCTGAGCTGTCAATGACCCTGGCGACGAGGGGCATCTGTCCCGGCAACGAATGGGTCGCACATCCGTGACACGGGTCGTACGCCCGGAATGCCATCTCAATCATGTTCAGCAGCCCGTCGTCCACCTTGCCTTCGCGAATGAGACCTTTCGCGGCCTTGTCCACGCTCATGGCAATGCGGGCGGCATTGTTCTGGGTTGCCACGATGAGATTCGCCTCGCGAATGAGCCCGGCTTCATCGGTCTCATAGTGATGGATGAGCGTGCCTCTCGGAGCTTCAACGACGCCGTACCCGACAGACGGGGTGGTCGTCGGGATGTTGCGAATGTCCGAACCCGCAGTCACCGGATCTTCCGCGAGCCTCACCATTAACTCCGCAGCCTGAAGCATCTCGATGACGCGCGCCCAATGGTTGGCCAGCGTATGGTGGACGGGCTTGCCGCCCAGAGTCGCGTAGAACTCCTCGTAAGCCGCCTGCGCCTCGGGGGTCGCCATGCCGGCAGACGCGTTGAGCCTGGCAAGAGGGGCCACGGCGTAGACGCCGCTCTCCTCGCCGTCAACGAAGCCCTTCCACCCAATGTTTTTGAGGTAGCAGAACTTGATGTAGCTCCAGGGCTCCACATGCTCGGCAATGTGGCTGGCGTAGGCCTGAACCGTGAACTTCTCCACCTCGTGGCCGTCGGGAGAAACTACGCGGATCATCCCATCATAGAAGTTCACCCGGTTGCTGTCGTCAACAAGACCCATGTAGTGCGTCCGATGTGTGTAGTCGTCCGATGTGATGAGCTTGACGTAGTCGTCGTTGGCCAGCACAATGTCCTTGAACACTTGCAGCGTGAATCGTGCAAAGTCGAGCCCCTGTCGGCAGGTCTCTTGAATGACGGGCAGACGATCCGGGGCGATTGCCTTCGACACGCCGCCGGGCAGACCCAGCACCGGATGGATCACTTTCCCGCCGAGGTAGGAGATGATCTCGCGGACCTGGCGTCGCGTCTCGATGACCCGTTTGCCGATCTCGAGCCCGACCTTGCCTATCACGCCGACTATGTTCCGCTCGGGTCTGGGCGCTGTCGGACCCACGATGAAGTCGGGGCCGCCAAGTACGTACACGTGAAGGGCGTGATCCTCGAGCATGAATGCGTTGTAGACAAGCTCGCGGATGTTGCGTGCCGTCGGTGTCGGCTGAACGCGGTACAGGTCGTCGAGAGCCTTGGTGGCGGCCATATGGTGGGCGGTTGGGCAGACTCCGCAGATGCGGCTGGTGATCTGCGGCATCTCCTCTGCGGGACGACCCTGCACGAAGACCTCAAACCCCCGCAGCTCGGGTATCTGAAGGTAAGCCCGATCCACGTTGCCCCGATCGTCGAGGAAGATATCAATCTTGCCGTGTCCCTCCAGTCGGGTGATCGGGTCAACGACGACATGCCGTGTTCCGAGAGTCGTCGGGACAGTCTCCGAGCTCGAAGCGATGGCGCTCGTCATGGACGGGATCCTCCGTTCCGCGTGGATTTGGGCAGGTTAGCCGTGCTGCCGCGCAACAGCGAGTGGGGCAGAGAGTACCGGTAGAAAGTGCCGACCGGGTCCGGTATGCCCGCGAGTATGCGTTCCGCGTCGTCCCGGTTGTCGGCCGTCACCGATGCGGCAAGCGTCGAAAGCATCTTGGCTCCCTGGTCTCTCACCCTTGAGGTGGCGCCGAAACAACCGGAGCAGGGCATGTTGCCCTCTATGCAGAGAGCTCCGCATCCGCTCCGGGTGCTCGGCCCCATGCATACGATCCCTTGAGCCAGAAAGCACGTGTTGGGATCCGCTTTGACCAGATGCGGCCGTATGAACTCGGTGTACTTCAGCTCGGTAGGCTTCGTGTCCTTTCGCCGGCACTGATCGCAGAGCGCGACATCCGGCGCAAGCACGGAGCCCTTTTCGGGAAGCTGGCCGTTGAGAAGCGCCAGGACGGCGTTCTTTAGAAGCTCCGGAGTGGGTGGGCATCCCGGCAGGTAGTAGTCTACGTCGACAACCTGATCGAGAGCCCGCACTCGGTCGCGCAGAGCGGGGATTGTCAGCGCGTGTCCCGCATCCTGCGAAGCAACCTGGGGCCTGACCCCGGCTTCGTTGTGCGTTGATGGCGAGGTCTCGTAGACGAATCGAAGTATCTGCTCCTTCGTGAACTGATTGGCGAGGCCAGGGATCCCGCCTGAAGTGGCACACGCTCCGTAGGCAATCAGGTTCTGTGACTTCTGTCGGAGCAGGGCCGACATCTCCTCCTGCTCAGAGGTTCGGATGCACCCGTTGATGAAGCATGCCGCCATCGCGCCGTCAGGCAGCGCCTCCACATCCTCGCGCTTGAAGTCCATCCCGACAGGGAAGAACACGATGTCCACGGCATCCACCACGACGAGGAGATCCAGGGCGAGGTCCACCACAGACTCCTCGCATCCGCCGCAGGAGCCGCACCAGTAGAAGCCTATCTTCGGTTTCTCAGGCATGGAGGATCGCCTCCTCTCCATGGGCATGGACACGAGCTTCGACCTCACGATCGAGAGCGGCATTCCTGGAGCGAATGTCCAGCGGACCGAGCTGGCGAACCGTCTCCGTTATCTCGTTCACGGCAGTTCTGACCCGGTCGCCCTCCGAGGCAGATATCCACTCGAGCCGCAGCCGCTCTTTCTCAATCCCAAGGCTCTCCAGCAGTCGGTGCAGGAATGTCACGCGGCGGAGAGCCTTGTAGTTGCCTTCGATGTAGTGGCAGTCTCCCGGGTGGCAGCCGCCGATCAGCACGCCGACGGCTCCCTTCGCGAACGCGTCGAGCACGAACTGCGGATCAACGCGCCCCGAACACATGACTCGGATGACCCGGACGTTGGGTGCATAACGAAGGCGGCTCACTCCTGCAAGGTCCGCGGCAGTGTAGGTGCACCAGTTGCAGAAGAACGCCACGATCTTGGGTTCCCACCCGCCGACGCCGGCCTGCACTGCCTCGGTTCTTGGAACGGGGATCACAGTGTCGTCTTGCATGTTATGTCCTTCCTCCCATCGCGATCATGCCGTCGCCACTGGTTGCGGAGCGGCTGGTAGCGTCGCCAGAAGCCCCTCGATCTCGCCGTAGATCTCCTCGTCCTCGAAAAGGTCCTGGCGAATGGAGCCCGAGGGACAGGATGAGACACACACGCCGCAGCCCTTGCACAGGACCGGGTTGATCTCCGCCTTGTGCTTGACTTCATTGAACGTGATCGCATGGTAGGGACAGAGTCCGACGCACGACTTGCAGCCAGAGCAGTCTTCGGCGATCACCTCCGCGGTGTTTGGTTCGATCTCGAAGTGGCCGATGTCGGCGAGGGCCATGGCCTCGGCGGCGGCGTAGCCTGCCTGCATGACGGTGTCCGGAATGTCCTTCGGTCCCTGACAGCAGCCGGCAATGAAGACGCCATCCGTATACGTCGGCGCAGGAGCGAGCTTCGGGTGCTTCTCGAGGAAGAAGCCCTCGGTCGAACAGCTCATATTCATGATCCGACGGACTTCCTGAGCATCCGACCGGGGCTCAAGCCCGACGGCGAGCACCACCATGTCCACCGGAACGCGTCGTACGAAGCCCGTGAGCGTATCCTCGACCCGCATGACGAGCTTGCCTTCCTCGGACTTGTCCAGCGCCCAGTCACAGACCTCCGCGACCTTTCCTCGGATGAAGTGGACGCGTTCGTTCAGAATCCTCTGATAGAACTCCTCATAGCCCTTGCCTGCGGCCCGCATGTCAATGTAGAAGTTGTAGACCCGCGCGCGCGTCTTCTCCATCACCAGATGGGCGAACTTGAGCGACGACATACAGCAGATCGCTGAGCAGTGCGTGTTGTAGTTGCTGTCGCGGCTG
>JAAYVH010000282.1 GCA_012517255.1 Chthonomonadales bacterium | reverse complement strand
TCACGTTCTCGTATGCCTCGGGTCCAAGCGAATCGTGCATGGTTCGCACCAGATGATCACGCAGGCGAATCTCTGCAGGCAGTCGAAGGCTGTAGCCGATGTTGTCGCGAAGCGCTTGCGCCGCGCCGAACAGGCGTCCCGCCCTGTCGGGCGCTCCGGCCGCCACCGCCAGCCCTGCGAACGCCTCGAGGCAGTACGCGACTCGAACGGGATGGCCGCCCCAAACCGCGATATCTGTGGCGTCGAGGTAGTAGCCGCGCGCCGTCTCGATGCGCCCTGCGTCCAGGGCGATCTTGCCGAGGCACCACAGGGACCGCAGTTGGCTGTACCGGTCGCCCAGCCGCCGGTGGATGGCGAGGCTCTCGATGAGAGGCGGTCGAGAGAGCTCCGGATGTCCGGCAAACCACTCGGTGACGCCTATCTCCTGCAGGATGTCGGCCACGTGTCGTCGGCTGCCCACGGCCCTTGCCTCGGCAAGCGCCTGCTGCTGCAATGCGCGGGCGTCATCGAATCGGTCCTCGTGCGCAGCGATCTTGGCGAGCCCGATCGCGCTCCACACATGGGAAGCCGTCCCGGCGAGATCATGGGCCATTCGGTAGAGCTCAGCCGCGCCCCGGATGTCGCCCAGGTCCCATGCGCGCGACGCCAGTCCGACGAGCGCCGCGGACTCGCCTTCGCGGTCGCCGCATGCGCGAGTCATAGTCAGGCTGCGCTCGAGGTTGTCGCGCGACTCCGCGTAGTCCCCCATGACCCCGGCGAGCATACCGAGTCCCAGCAGCGCTCGGGCCTGATCGCGCGACGACGGGCCCGGCGCCCGCGCGACCGCTTTGCGCAAGACGTCGCGCCCTTCGCCGAAGCGGCCAGACCGTTCCCACAGCGGCCAGATCGAGGCAGCGGCCCTGACTCCGTCGCCACGGAGAGCGTCAGTGGCGAGCTCGCCGAAGCACAGCTCCAGGGCTCGCGTGATGTTCTCCAGTTCGGGTCCTAGCGCAGCGGCGACCACTTCACCGTCGGGCCCGTCCAGCCGTTCGCCTGCCGCCCAAGCCATGTGAGCGTAGTAGGAGGCGGCCTGCCGATCGGCAGCCTCGGTGTCGCCGCGTTCGGCGTGCTTCCGCACAAACGCTCGAACCGGCGTCAGCATCCGGTAACGACCCGTTCCGAACGACGGCACGGCGATCAGCAGCGACCGATCCATCAACTCGCGGACCAACTCAAGCGAACCCGGGCCGCACACGGCCTCGGCTGCATCGAGGTTCCAGTCGCAACGGAAGCCGGCCAGACGGACGAGCGCGGCGCGCGACGCCGGATCGAGTGAGCCCCAACTCCACTCGAAGACACGATCCAACGAGTAGTGCCGATCTGCCGTAGCGTTTCCCGGGCGCGCCGTAATCGCCAGAGGATCGCGCAGACGCCGCAGCATCTCCTCGGGGTCCATCACGTCGGCCCAGCCGGCCAGCAGTTCGACACCGAGAGGCAAGCCATCCACGATCGCGGCAAGCTGAACCAGGCGCCCGACAGTCGGGTCATCGAGTGTCAGGTCCGGCCTTCGTGCCCGAAGACGATCGAAGAGCATTTTGACGACCGCGTGCTCGCGAGCGACCGCGGTCGGGTCGGTCGGGGCCGGCACCGGGAGCGGCCCCAACCGCACAACGTGCTCGCCCAGGATGCCGAGCGTCCGGCGCGAGGTCACCAGACAGACGAGTCCTGGGACCCGTCCGAGCAGGCCCTCCGACAGCGTGTCGCGGGCTTCGTCCGACGGATCGTCAAAGCCGTCCAGCACGAGAAGCACTCGGCCATCACGGCCGGAGCGCCGGCCTCTCAGGCGCTGAACGACGGCGTCGAGAGGCTGAACCTGAGGGGCCGCACTTAAGCGAATCGCCGCCGATATGGCCGACACAAGGTCCGAGGCGGTTCGGGCTGTTTCGAGAGGCGCCAGCGGCGGCGCGGCGCCGTAGGCCTCGCCGAGCTCGCGGGCGACGGCTACTGCGAGGCGCGTCTTGCCGCAGCCTCCGACACCCGTGATCGTCACCAACCGCGTCGAGGTGTCGCCGCCCGGTCTGAGAAGCGAGACGGTGCGCTCCTGCTCGCTCTCGCGCCCGAACATTGCCGTCAGCGGATATGGCAGAGGGACGTCGCAGAAGCCCGCGCTCGGATCGGTGCCCGACCGGGCCGCGACCACGGTCGCACGGGACGGTGCATGCGCCGTGGCGGCCTGCTCCAGCAATCTGTTCACGGCTGAACTCGGTTCCAGACCGAGTTCGTCACGCCAGAGGCGGCCGGCCTCGCGTGCGTGGCGGGCCGCCTCGGAGCGCCGACCGGCGGCAAGATGCAGGCGCACAATGGTCACGTGGCCCTCTTCCGACAACGGGTCGTGCGCCACAGCTCGAAGGGCCCACTCGAGCGCCTCTTCGATCGCACCCGTCTCCTCGCAGAGATGCGCCCCGCGGAGGAGCGCCCCCGAGCAGGCGGAGTCGAGCCGCTCGCGTTCCGGCGTCACCCACGGGTCGTCAAGCCCGGCGAGGAACTCGTCTGCGTACAGCGAGACGGCCCGTCCCAACCAGTGCGTCTCGCCGGGCATCCGTCCTTCGGATGCGTTCCGTAGCGCGGACCAGAACGCACCGATGTCCGTCTCGATCGCTCCGGGCCGAATGCCGACGCTGTCTCGGTCGGTGTGAAGCACGGCTCCGGCCAGCTCACGGCGCGGTTCGATCTGTCGCCTGACCGACCAGAGGGCCGTTCGGAGGCTCTGTCGCGCGAGGTCGCCGGGCGCGTCCGGCCAGAGGAGGTCCGCGAGCCTGTCGCGCGAATGGGCGCGTTCCGAGTGGTACGCCAGATAGCCGACGAGCGATGCGGCCTTCCGCGTGGGGAACCGGTCGATGACGCCGAAGTCACCGCTCAGTTGGAGCGGACCCAGCATGCGAACCCGCCAGACCGGCGCGCCGATATCGGTCATTACGGAAGTTCCTCGGGGCTTCGGCCCGTGAGCGTGACCGCACACCAGAGCCGCCTGCGGCATCCGAGCGCCCGGAGCCGATACGAACGATAGCCTGGACACCACCGAACACGGCCTTGCGGTCCTTCGAACCCCAGCGTGGACCTCGATGTTGATGCGCTTACGCAGCGACGGCGCGGTTGACGATTACAGGCGCCTCGCACGCGCCGCCTGACCGATGCCATCGCGTCCACCGTACCCAGGGCCGGCACTGGCCCCGCATATGCGGCCGCTGCGCCGGTCGCGCTCAACGGCAAATCGCGTCTATCCATGCGAACAGCTCCGGCAGGTCGTAGTCGCCCCCGTGGCCCTGGCCCCAGGGCATCGCGAAGTCAACCTTTGCGCCTGCGTTCTGCAGCATCGCGGCCAGGATGACCGGGATCGCAAGAGACGTGTCACGGTCCACGGTACCGTGCCGAATCCTCCAGTGAGACGCCGTGACTGTCCCCTTCGCTCCAATGTAGCTCATGGGGTTCATCATGTGTACGGTGGCCGGCTCGGCCATCGCGTGGTTGTCGCCGTGGTCCCTGCCGAACGGCGTGAAGTGCCGCGCCGGCGTGGTCTCAGCTGGCGACGCGTCCTGAGCGAGGACGACCGCAGCAAGCCGAGCGCGCGAGTGCTCGAACGCCGGCGCTGCTCCGGCGACTGCGGCGAGCCAGACGGCAACCCCGATCAAGAACTGCTTGAGCGCTGCCCTTTCGAGCATGGTGACCTCCGCTGTCCGACGCGTCATGCGTGCATCTCCAATCCGAGCGCAATCCCCGTTGAACCGCACTCTCCAGGTTCGTCGTCGCGCGACATTGAACCTTCACCCTGCGCGTGCCGCCGCGCCCCATGGAGGTCCTCAACGGCCGCTGCGCACATGATCGTCATTCCCGCGAAGGCCGGGAGCCAGCCACGCCTGTGGGACCCCTCCCACGGCATGCGCGGATTACGGATGAGGGACGCCCACACGTCATTGCGAGTTCGGGCGCGGCGTGGCCGGTGCGACGGCGCTCCGGCTGCCCGTCGGGGCGAATCGGCCGCCGAGCGGTGCCGCCGCAAAGAGGAACGCGGCCGCGCGCGGTTGGTTCGCCCACGTCAACCGGTTACGCAGCGGTTGGTCGGAACAAGGGCGTACCAGCCGGTTGCAGCCTCGGGTCATGCATATGCGAGCCCGGGCGTCCGGACGATGCGCCCCTACGAAATCGGCGCGGGCCGCGGAGCGGTCAGAGGCTCGTTCGGTCTGGGCGGACTCGGCATGCTCCAGCGGCGGCTCGACCGCAAGGCTAGGTAGCCCCGCGGGATTCTCGGCGCCGTGTTGGAGAGCGAACGGGTCAGCCATCGAATCAGGGCGCCCAGGTGCGCTGGGCGAAGGCCTCGAGGTCGTTGTGGTGGCTCGTAATGCGATGGTGTTGTGCGAGAGCAACACCAAGTCCCTCGCCGCAAAAACCGCCCAAAACGCGGCCCATAAGTCGAAAAACCGCAGAACGAGTGTCGTCGCGCGTCATAAGTACTATGAGGTCACCAATGTTCTCTTTGTGGGACCGGCCAACGAGTACGCCGCACGTTGGCAGGGAGGATGAACCCGTCCCAAGGCGAGAAGGCTCTCTCGTTAGCGGGCTTTGCCGCGCCGGATGTGCAACGCGGGCAGAAAGCTGCGTTTGCGCGAGAGGGACGCGGCAGTCCCCGGGGACTCGGCGGTGCCGCCGCTTGGAAGCTGGCATAGGAGGGGAAACGTATGGAAAACACGCGCGATCGGAAAGTG
>JAAYVH010000281.1 GCA_012517255.1 Chthonomonadales bacterium | reverse complement strand
CGTTCGGCATGAGCAGCACTTTGACCGGCACGCGGATGATCGTCATCCTTCCGGCCGGGGCCAGGGTGCTGAAGGAGTACTCGCGGCGCCAACCGGGCTCGGCGCCCCATCGCCGCTCCTGACCGGTCGGATCGGCGGAGGGATCGTGGATGCGGTAGGTATAGCGCGTGCCGGGCTTCAGGCCGCCGATGCGCAACACGTGGAAGGTTCGAACCCCGGCAGGACCCGCCACGTCTCTCGTGTTGGCCCGGGTCCAGACGGTGCGCGGCTTGCTGTCAGGTCCGGGCGTGCGCATCGGGACGGATCCCTCGCGCAACTGAATGCGTGTTGGGCATGGTCGTGCGGTATGCCATTGCAGGACCGCGAAATCGCGACCGAGCGTGCGCACCGGTCGAGTAGGGTCGTCGAGTCTCGGCGGATCTGCAGACGCACCCAGAGCAATGCAGCCCATGAGGGCGACGAAAGCGGTCCTGGTGAACATGCGGGCCTCCTTGCGTACGTTTCGGAGCGTCATACGCCATGCAGATCGCCGTTTCCTGCGCACGGTGTGGACCGCTCATGTCGTATACTGAGCAAGTCACGCTTATCATCAGAATCACACGACAGGAGGAACGCTTCATGAGGCATCTGTTGGCGACGGGTCTGGGCGCTGCAACGCTGCTCGTGTTGGGCGCAGCCGTCGAGGCCAAACCGGAGTTTGCCGCCAAGGAGAAGAAGGACTGCTCGTTCTGCCACATCAACCCGGCGGGCGGCGGCGAACGGAACCGCCGCGGGCAATACTACGACAAGAACAAGCACAGCCTGGCAGGATTGCCCCTTGAGATGAAGTCGCTATGGAAGCTCAGCGCGCCTGCCGACACGCGACGGATCGCGCTCGGCGACGTCATGGGCGACAAGAAGCCGCGGGTACTGGTGCTGGGCGCGACTGAGGACCTGGCGGTGATGAGCATCGCCGACGACAAGCTGGTCAAGGATGCCGAACTGAAGCTGGGTCCCAAGGCGGGCAGCTTCTTTGTGGGCAATCTGGAGAAGGGCAAGCCGGCGGTCATCGCCGTTCCCGGGGCCATTCATTACCGATCGGGCGAGGAGTTTGTCAAGAAGAGCGCTCCTGAGCTCACGAGCATCACAGGCACCGTGAAGTTCGAGGACGGCGAAGAGTGCGTGTTCATCTTCGACAGCTACAGTGAGCCTGCTGTCTTCGGCGTGGACACGAGCAAGACGAATCCGCTCACCGTTGGTCGCGGCATGGTATTGCCCGATCAGGGCGCCGGCATCTACTCCGCCATCGTTGCCAGGATGTCGCCCGACGTGATCTCGATGCTCGGTTGGCCGTCCGAGTTCCAGCAGTCCGGCGTATTCGGCCTGTGGGATGCCTACAGCAACGGCACGTTGAGCGCATGGGCTCCCTGGATGGGCGCCGACGGCTCGCGACTGGTCTTCCTCGACCCGGCGGGGATCATGGGCGGCGGCGAACTCAAGCCGACGTGGCGCAGCGACAAGCTGGCGGGCAAGATCCTGGACGTTGCGATCGGATCCGACCCCAAGGGGAGCAAGCAGACGGGCATGTTGCTGCTGCTCGCCACGGGAGAGGGCGCCAAGGAGCGGACGCTCGAGTTCCTGGCCCTCGACTGAGGGCCTGACGCTCACGGCATGGAAAGGGGCGCTCGGTGTGCGAGCGCCCCTGTTCTTTGCGGGAAAGAGCAGGCGATTGAGCTCCTCGCTCGCCTTTCAGCCTTCGATCGTCAGACAGCCCACCCGTTGCGGTACTTGCGGCGAACGAGCTCGTTGAGCTGGGGCATGTTGGTGCAGCGCATGGCCTGCACGTCCCACTCGACCTTCTGACCGACGCCCGCCTTCTGCGCGAGGTGACCCAGCAGGGCGAACTCGGTGAGCGGACCGGACCACTCGGGGATGTTGGAGCACGGCGTGCCGTTGTTCTTGATCGCCCAGAAGAGATCCTCGATGGGGCCGCCATGGGCGCGGGGAAGGCTGACCGGCGGCGCGGGATACTCGGCGTGCTTTTCAAGCGGGAGGATGCGCGCCTGGCCAGCGGTGCCGGTGGTCCAGAACTTCCCTTTGTCGCCGAGGAAGAGGGTGCACTCGCTGAACTTGATCTCGCACTCCTTCTCGGTTTCCTTCATGACCTCCGGCTTCAGTCCCTGATGGTCGTAGACATAGACCTTCAGCGGCGGCATGCCTGCGCGCGCGGGGATGTCGTAGCGCACTACGTTGTCCGTGTTGAACTGCTCCTCGCTGCCGGGCGTCGTGTTCAGGCACTCGAGCGTGATCTTCTTCGCTTCCTTGACCTTCAACGCCCAGAACAGCACGTCGAGGTTGTGGCAGGCCATGTCGCCGATCGTGCCGGTGCCGAACTGCCGCCACGAGCGCCAGCTAAATGGATGCAGGCCGTCGTGGTATTCCCGGAACGGAGCAGGTCCGATCCACTCATCCCAGTGCACGTTGGGCGGAACGGGCTTGCTCTCGGGCCGTCCGCCGTTGCCGCCGAAGTTCCGGCCGAGGATCGAGTGAGTCTCGGTCACGTTGCCGATGCAGCCGTCCCACAGGTACTCGCACGCGCGTCGGATGGCCTCGCCGGTGTGGCCCTGGTTGCCCATCTGGGTCTTGACCTTGTAGCGTTGGGCGGCTCGGGCCAGCGCGCGACACTCATAGATGTTGTAGGCGAGGGGCTTCTGGCAGAACACGTGTTTGCCCATCTGGATGGCGCGAATGGCGGCCGGCGCATGATGGTGATCGGGCGTCGAGATCAGGACGACGTCAATGTCCTTCTTGCACTCGTCCAGCATCTTGCGATAGTCATAGTAGCCCTTAGGCTCGGGCAACTCCGGTCTGCGCTCTTTGGCCTTCTTCATGGCTCCGGCCAGCGCGTTATCGTCAATGTCACAGAACGCGATTACGCGCTCGCCGAGGCCGACGTCCACCGCATAGCCGCCCATTCCGCCGGCTCCGATGACCGCCACACCCAGAGTCTCGTTCGGCGACTGACGGGCCGCCAGAGCATGGGGCGCGACAACAGCCGCTCCCGTGACCATGGCCGTGTTGCGTACGAACTCACGGCGCGATAGCTTGTCTCCCAATGGAAGCACTCCTTTCGTCGCTGGGGTTGGCTGGACCCCGTAGCTGCCGGTAGAGGGGATTCGCCGGCGCAAGGATATTACCTCCCTGTCGCTGGCGCATTTTCGGCGGTACTATCAGCCGAGCGGTCTGTGCAGGAGTTCCTTGCCCGGATCGCTGGGGAAGCCGGAATGGCGCGGAGGAGGAACACCATGGTGCGACTGGCTATCATCGGCTGCGGCGGCATCTCTCGGATGCATGCCGCCTACCTGCACGATCTGCGGGACCGCGTTCGTGTCACGGTTGCCGTAGATCTCGACCTCGCTCGGGCGGCGACCACTGCCGAGACGCTCGGCGCGACGCTGGCTTGCACCGACTACCGCGAGGCGCTGGAGCATTGCGACGCCGTGCTGATAGCGCTGCCCCATCATGAGCATCATCCCGTGGGCCTGGACTGTCTGCGCGCCGGCAAGCATGTGCTCATGGAGAAGCCGCTCGCCAACACGGAACGGCAATGCCTCGACCTGATCGAAGCTGCCGACGCCGCCGGGGTAACGCTCATGGTGGCGTACTGCATGCGCTTCCATCCGCTTTCCATGGCGCTCAAACGGATCCTCGACGAAGGGGCCTATGGCGTGACCTTCTATGTGTCCGTGTGGACCGAGCAGCACACGCAGTATCCCGCAGATCACTGGGCCTCGAGCGCCGAGAAACTGGGCGGCGGCCAGCTCTTCAGTCACGGCTGCCACTATGTGGACCTGCTCCTGTGGATGCTCGGCGATCCGATCGAAGGCGCGCACATCGGCACCAACCTTGGCACCCCATGGATGGAGCGCGAGGGCACCAGCGAGGCGATCATTCGGTTCGCCGACGGAGCCATCGGCCATCACGGAGCCACATGGGGCGCACGAGGCACGCGATTGGGCTATGCCCTCCATGCGCATACCACCGAGGGGATGCTGGAGGCCGACTTCGGCGGCGGTCGCCTCACGCTGATCCGCGACGGCGTCGAGACCAGCCTGCTGGAGACCGAGCCGTGGTCGAAACACGGCATGGGGGAGATGTGCCACTTCCTCCGCTGCATCGAGACCGGAGAGACGCCCATCACCGACGGATACGCCAGCCTTCAGGGGCTGCGCGTCATCTGGCGGCTCTACGAGGCTGAGGCTCAGGGCAGGATGGCGGATCTGTCAGGGCTGGGTCTGCCGGATACGAGTCGCCGCTTGCCGGCGGATGGGCAGCGCTGATCCGACGGCGCTGTGGGCTCCCGCGGTACTATGCATTCCATGGAAATGGCACAGGCATGGCGCGCCATGGCGCCGGGCCCCATACGCTGCGAGGACGAGTTTGTCGCCTGGCTTGACCGGGTCGGGCTATGCATGTGGAGGCCCATTCCCAGGCTTGCATTCCCCAACCTTGCCGACATGATGGATCTGGCCAAGCCGGACGACATCTGGGACACATGGTTCTGGAAGGATGACCTGCATGAGGCAAAGCGGCTGTTCTACGGCAAGCTGCTGGGCGGCAGTCCGACCTTCGTGAGCATGGAGCTGCTGCCGCCCCTTATCGCGGCGCGCGGGGATGTGGACCCCTACACCTTCCACGAGCAGGGGCGGCTGACGGCAGATGCCATACGCATCTACGATGCGTTGGTCCGGTGCCGCCAACTCACGACGACGGAGCTGCGCGTCGAAGCCGGGCTCATGGCGAAGGCCTCGAAGGCGGCGTTTGATTCGGCAGTCACGGCGCTGGGAGCGCTCTTCCAGATATGCAAGGTTGGCATCACCGGACGGACCCGGGGCACCTATGGCTATCGCTGGGGGTTGGTCGAGGACTGGGCGCCCGAGGCGCTGGCCAAGGCGGCTCGCCTGCGTCCCGAAGACGGCGCGCGGCAGGTGGCCTCCCGTCTCCGCGCCATGGGCGTGGTTCTGGAGGCTCGCGACTGGAAGCGGCTGTTCGGCTGGGACGACGAGATCATCGAGGCCGCGACGACCGGCGTGTAGTCGGCGCGACCGACGATGTCGGCCGCACGCTCGGCTCTACAGACGGCCGCGCCTCAGGTGCCGGGTATCAGCGGGGCCTTGACCGTAATCTCATCATCGCCGATCGCCACGGTTAGCTCAACCTCGCCCTTGACGCCCGTCGCGGCGAGGGAAAACACGCCGTCAGGGCCTGTCAGCGTGCTGATGTCGCCCACCGACACCGTCGCGCCCGGCGGGGCGAAGCCCATCACGTCGGCATCGGCGCCGACCTGCACCGCGCGCACCGCCACCGGCGTGCGTCCGCGCAGTGTCTCGATGGAGCGCGCTACGGCATGGCGCACAGCGAAGAGCATTGCCGGTTGGCGGCTGTAGTCCTGGAACGTCGGTGCGAGGGCGGTGGCGTACTTGCTGACCAGCGCCCGGGCGTCGAGCCCCTGGGCCCGCGTCCGCCGGCCTGCGGCGACAAGAGCATCCTCGAGCATGCAGAGATACTCGTAGTCCTCGATACCCTCGCGCATGGCCTCATAGCGCAGGCTTGATCGCGGCGTCTGCTTGCCCGGCCACACGATGAAGTTGTCGCCCGGCGCGAACTGGTCGAAGGGCACATCCCAGAAGTTCCATCCCCAATGGAGATAGCCGGTCGTTCCGCTCGTGTAGTTGAGCCAGTGGAGCATGCGCGTCTTGATGAGCGGGTAGTCCATGAGACGGTTGGGATAACGCCCCTGAGGGACCCAGGCCGTGTAGTACCAGAGCTCGACGCCCTCCTTCTGGGCCTCGACGAACTTCTCCATCCACTGCTCGAGGAAGTTGAGCTGCGGCACCCAGACCTCGAGGTGCCCCTTGAGATCGGGCACATGCACGGCATCTATGCGCCGGAGCTCGGGCGCGGCCTTCTTGACTCTGGCGGACAGCTCTTTCCATGAGTCCAGGTTCACGGGTATGGGTTCATCCGCCACGTGAATCATGGACTGATCGAGCCATCCGCGCTGCTTCAGATGCGCCTGAAGCAAGGGAAGCCATTCCTCGATGGGCGCCCTGGTCTCCTGGCCCTCCTTGGCGACGGTGCACGGCATGTCGTAGGCGACGAAGGTCTTGTCTTCCCATTGGCCGTGCTCCCGGCCGCCGATGTGGCCGATCTCGATGCGCCGGAAGCCGTTGGCCCGGAAGATGCGCACCCACCGATCGAACTGCTCGAAATCCAGCGCCAGCTTGCCGTCTTCGGCTCGGGCGGCTTTGATGAGCGTCCAGGGAGTGAGGATGACGTTCTGATGGTGCGCGCGCATGAGGGCCGCCACGCGCTCGAGCAGCGCCCACCACTGGTCGGAGCCCTCCGCCACGTTCTGGTGCTTCGCCAGTGATGCGGTGTTGGTCCAGACCGTCACCAGCAGCCGCGTGTCGGTGGGCATGGTGAAGTCGTAAACGTCGAGCGTCACCGGTACCTCGAGGTTGTCGCCGTCCACCGTCATGCGGATCATGCCGCTATAGGTGCCGGGCTGGGCTCCCGCTGGGATGCGGAACTGCACCCAGATGGGCTGATTCTGTCTGGGAGGAATGGTCATCTCCGTGGCTTCGCTGAACGCGTCGGGGAAGTCGGCGGTTGCCTGACGAGCGAGCTCCGTCGCCGGGGTTACGGTCGAGTTCTTCGCCACATGGTAGTACTCGACGAACGCGTGCCAGAAGGCCGACGGACCGATGGAGTTGCGGTTGTCGTCGCTTCGCAGCCCTTCGCAGCGCACCCGGCTGACCTGGCTGGGAGTGGAGCCGGCCTGAAGCACCACCTGGCCTCCGACGGTCTGCCCTCGTGCGCCCGAGAGCGTCAGTTTGCTGACGTCGCCCGTTGGCATGGGCGTATCGCGGAACACGTTGACCAGCGCATTGGCGCTCCAGAACGTGCCGTCCTCCTGAGGCGGCGTCTGCATAACCGATGCGGCAAGGATCAGTCCGGCAACCAACATGGCGTTACCTCCCATTGCAAGCACCATTCTCCGAGACGTGGCGGGCATCGCGTGCCCTTGCTTTCTTCGGGATCGGCGGCTTCGAATCCTCCCCTCGTGATGGGCAGACAGGACAGACCGGTCGGCCCGCCGAACCTCGGACCGTCGCGACTACGCAGTCCATACTCTCCGTCCAAGGAGGACACGCAATGTCCAAAGTACCCATCGGTCTGCAACTCTACTCGGTCCGGGGCGAATGCGCCAGGGACATCAAAGCAACGCTGGCGCGCGTGGCCGAAATCGGCTATGTCGCCGCCGAACCCTGGGGCTACGCCGGCGATAAGGTCGAGTGGATGGGCCTCTCGGCTGCCGATCTGCGCGCCGCATACGATGCGAATGGCCTGACCTGCTGCGGCATCCACCTGCAGACGGGCGCTCTCCTCGGGGACAACCTGAAGCGCACCATCGAGCTCAACAAGACGCTGGGCAATCGATTCCTGATCATCGCCGCCGACAGTCAACGCATGGCCAGCATGGCGGGCATCGAGGAGCTCGCAGGGATACTCAATGACGCAGCGGAGAAGCTCGCTCCCCATGACCTGTTCTGCGGCTACCATGCCCACGGCTTCGATTTCAAGGTCGTTGAAGGCGACACCGCGTGGAACCATCTCTTCCGGCGCACCCGACCCGAGGTCATCATGCAGATGGACGTAGGCAACTGCGCGAACGGCGGCGGCGATCCGTATGGGCCTCTGCGCGAGTTCGTCGGGCGCGCGCGAACCGTTCACCTCAAGGAGTGGGGCGTGCCCGGGAACCCCGTGCCCGGCGAGGGGGTCGGCGACTGGCCGGAGATATTCCGCCTGTGCGAGGAGGTCCACAAGACCGAGTGGTACGTCGTCGAGCAGGAAGACGAGAGCGGCCTGGGCTTCGACACCCCCGCGCGTGCGCTGGCGGCTCTGAAGGCGATGGGAAAGTAGCGCACGTCAGAGGCTCGTCCGTCGCCCGCCCTCCGAGAGCCCGTAGGGGCGAATCAACCGCCGGACGGAACCCTCGAGAAGAGGAACGCGGCAGCGCGCGGTTGGTTCGCCCTTGTTTCGCGTGAGCGTGCTCCGGCCCATATCGGCGTCGCCGAGCCCGCCGGTGATTGAGCCGGCGCGAAGCGCCGTGTCGAAATCACCGGCGGG
>JAAYVH010000280.1 GCA_012517255.1 Chthonomonadales bacterium | reverse complement strand
GATCGGCTTCGACCACAACGCGACGCCCGAGGTAATCGCCGAAGTGAAGGCCAAGCTGACCGCCACCGGCATCCGGCCCGTCGCCTATGGCGTCGTCGGGCTCGGTTCCGATGAGGCCAGCGCGCGCAAGGTGTTCGATTTCGCGAAGACCATGGGCATCAAGGTCCTCTCCACGGAGCCGCGCGAAGAGGACATGGCGATGCTCGACAAGCTGGCGCAGGAGTACAAGATCGGCATAGCCATCCACAACCACCCGAAGCCGTCGCACTACTGGAGCCCCGAGACGGTCTTGAAGGCTGTCGACGGCACGAGCGCGCTCGTGGGGGCATGCGCCGATACGGGCCACTGGTATCGTTCCGGCATCAACCCGGTGGAGGGGCTCAAGCAGCTCAAGGGCCGCATCGTCTCGCTGCACTTCAAGGACCTCGACGAGAACAAGGGCGACGTGCCCTTCGGAACGGGCGTGGGCGATGCGGAAGGCCAGTTGCGCGAGCTCGCCGCTCAGGGATTCCGCGGACCGCTCTCCATCGAGTATGAGCGCACTTCCGGCGCCGAGCTGCTCGAGAACGTGCGCAAGTGTGTGCAGTGGTTCCGCGAGACGGCGCGCAAGATCGCGCCCGCGCGCCAGGGCAGACCGGGGAACTGAGCGTAGAGCGGTCTGTTCAGCGTCTCAGGCGCGGATCGAGCGCATCCCTCAGTGCGTCGCCGAGGAAGTTGAACGACAACACCAGCATGGCGAGCGCGGCGGCCGGATAGACGAGGAGCATCGGGGCCGAGCGAAGATACGGGAGCGAATCGCTGATCATTCGGCCCCAGCTCGGATAGGGCGGCTGAATGCCGATGCCGAGGAAGCTCAACGTCGCCTCGGCCAGCACGACGTTGGCGATGTCCACGGTCGCCGCCACAAGGATCGGGCTGAGCAGATTGGGCAAGAGGTGCCGGAGGATGATCTGACGATCCGGCACGCCGATGGCCCGTGCCGCCTCGACGAACTCCTTCTCCCGCAGGGCGAGCGCCTGCCCGCGCACGATCCTGGCCATACTCGGCCAGTTGACCAGCGCCAGTGCCACGAACACCGTTAGAAAGCCGGCGAAGGGCGACGTCGGCCTGAGGATGCCGACCAACAGAATGGCGAACAGCAGGTCGGGAAACGCGAACATGGCATCGGTGACGCGCATGAGAAGCGTGTCCCACAGGCCGCCCCGATAGGCCGCGAGCAGCCCCAGCGAGACGCCGATGATGACTTCGATCGCCTCGACGATGATACCGATGGCCAGCGATACGCGCGCTCCGAAGAGGAGCCTTGCCCAGATGTCCTGCCCCTGGTTATCCGTGCCGAGAAGATGCCCGGCCATGGGACCGGACAGCACGTTGGCTCGGTCGACAGCGTCATACGAGTAGCCCGCCAGCCACGGCGCCAGAGCCGCGCCGATCACCATGGCCGCGATTACCGAGGCGCTGACCACCGCCGCCGGATTGCGCAGCAGACGCTGCACGGCCGAGCGCTCTCGTGCGGAGTGCGCGTGCATCGCGTCAGCGGTCATCGGGCCGCCTCATAGCGCACCCGCGGGTCTACCAGCGCGTACAGAAGGTCCACGATGAGGTTCACCGTGATGAATATCGTGGCCACAAGGAGCGCAACGGCCTGAATGACCGGGTAATCGCGGGCCAGAATCGAATGCACCGACTCATAGCCGATGCCGGGAATGCCGAAGATCGTCTCCACCACGAAGGAACCCGTCAACAGGTATCCGAAGCTGTTGCCCACCACCGTCAACACCGGCAGGAAGGCGTTCTTGAGCGCATGGCGGCGGATCACCTGGCCCGAGGTCAGCCCTTTGGCATGGGCCGTGCGAATGTAGTCCTGACGCAGAACGTCGAGCATCGAGGAGCGCATGAGACGCGCCATGAGCGCCGCCGGCCGGGCCGCGAGCACCAGCACCGGCATCACCCAGTACTGGGGGCCTTCCCATCCCGACGACGGCAGCCACTCGAGCCGAAGCGCCAGCAGCAACATTAGGAGAGGCGCAAGCACGAACGGCGGCGTTGATACGAGCAGCAGCACCCCGCTCATCACCAGTCTGTCCGGCAGGCCGTTGTGTCGGATCGCGGCGATCAAACCGGCCGGCAGCCCCAGCAGCATAGCGGTGCAGATCGCCAGGCATGCGAGCAGCGCCGTGGTCGGGAACTGCTCGGCGATCATTTGGGAGACCGGGCGCTCGCCGTTGGCGAACGAGTAGCCGAGATTCCCGCGCACGGCGTTTATCAGGAAGCGTCGGTACTGCTGGAGAGGCGGCAGGTCGAGGCCGTATTGATGCTCGAGACGCCGCCTAACGTTGGGATCGCCGTGCTGCCCCATCAGCAGGTCAATGGGGCTGCCGGGCGCAAGGAAGCCCAGAAAGAACGTCACGAACGAGACGACGACGAGTGTCGGTATTGCGAGCAGCAGACGCTTGCCGAGATAGGTAAGCACGGGTGCAGAATACCTGACGATGAGGCCGGGCAGATCGCGGAGCGAGGTCGCTTGCCGGCCCCGTCACTCCGTGGGCAGGTTGGCGCTGCCGGCGGTCGGGAGCGCCACGTGGAACACCGACCCCTTGCCCGGGGTGGATTCGGCCCAGATGCGCCCCCGATGTGCCGCGACGATGCGCTTGCAGATCGCAAGGCCGAGGCCCGTGCCCTGTTCGCCTGCCGTTCCTGTCGAACTCCGGAGGCCGAATGGGGTGAACAACTGGCTCAGGTCCTCCGGAGCGATACCCACTCCCTGATCGGACACTGACACGCGGACTTCGTCGGCCATCTGCTCGACGGTCACGGCCACCGAGCCGGCGTCGGCGCTGAACTTCACGGCATTGTTCACGAGATTGCTCAACACCTGATCGAGCCGCGCTGCATCCGCCAGGGCGATGGGCCGTTGGCCGCGGACGTTGAGAGTTACGTTCACGTTCTTGCGCAGTGCGATGGCACGGTGCATCTCGACCACGCTTCGCGCAACTTCGCCGACGTCCGTCGGGCCGAGATCGAGCTGAAGCCGACCCGACTCGATGACCGAGACATCCAGCAGGTGGTTGACGAGTCGCAGCATCCGTTCGCCCGACAGCCGAATCGTCTGAAGGAACCGGCGCATCTCGGGCGTCAGGCGGTCCCCGGCATCTTCCTCGAGGAACGTCGCGTACATCACCACGGCGGTGAGGGGCATCCGGAGATCGTGCGCGGCCATGCCGAGGAACTCGTCCTTCAGCTCATTCAGTCGCTCCAGCCGCGCTTTCTGCCGGGCGAGATCCCGTTGGAGCGCCGCCATCTCGTTGTTGAGGCGGGTCAGCTCATCGAGGATCAATGGATCTACCGGCAGAGCGCCGCCGAGAGTAGGCTCTTCCGCGGCGTTTTCCGGTGCGTCGCTGTGTTGCGTCATGCTCCGACCAGCGCGTCCGCCAGCATCACGGCTTGAGGTCCATCAGGGGCGCATCCGTCTGCGCCGACAGCCGCGAAGAGGCCAGGATCGCGCGTGAAGGGATAGCCGCCGACGATGATCTTCGGCGTGGGTGTGGCGTCGGATTGCCGGAGCGCTGCGATGAGATCCGATACGGAGCTCAAGTTGAACGCCATGGTCGCCGATATGCCCACGACATGCGGGCGACGATCGGCAATGAAGCGCAGGATGGCCGGCGTCGGCGTGTTGGCGCCGAGGTAGTGGCTGTTCCAGCCTGCCATCTCGAAGAAATCCGAGACCATGCGAGCAGGAAGCTCGTGCAGTTCGCCTGAGACACAGGTGGCTACCATGGTCTTGTCGCTGCGTTCCCCCGCGAACACCTGGTCATAGAGCCGGCCTATGATGAGCTGGGTCGCTGCCGTGCAATAGTGCTCTTGAGCGACGGAGATGCGTCCAAGCTGCCACAGACGTCCGATCTCTCGCTGGACCGGAGCGAATACGTGCAGGTAGAGGTCCGACACCGGCGCTCCGCCTGCCACCGCATCGGCTATGATGTCGGCCGCCTCGTTTCGCCGAGTGGCCAGCAGGGCATCGAGATAGCGCCTCGCGACCGGGTAGAGAGGATCTGCCTCCGACAGCTCCGACGGAATGTCCTCACGAGGCTCGCTCAGCGCCGCGATGGCGGGCGCGAAGTAGTCGGCGAGATGGGACCGGCTCTCTTCCGGGAGACTGTCTGCCACTACCGTCTCGAGTATGCGCATGTTGCGCGCGACGTCCTCCATGCGGACCCCGAGAGCTCTCAGCAAGTCGCGCGCCCAGGCGGCGTAGCTCACGAACAGGCCGGGCGACGACGTGGCCAGCGCGTTGGCAAGATACATCAGGTGGTAGCGGACATCCTGGAGACATCGGGCGCGCTGGGCGGGCGTCAGCGAAGCGGCGTATGCGGGATCCAGCTCGTAATGACGCTCCATCACCTTCTGAGCTATGGCGTCGCTGTGCTCATTGAGAACCTGCACAGCCATGAGCCGGGGATCGTCCATAGTTGCCTCCTTCTGGCGAGCGCCCGCCGCCGGAACATGCATCGGCTCCCGGCGGCGCCGCCGCAGGGCGTGGGTGGCCAGTACAGCATCGTACCCATGGAGGAATCATCGGCGCTCGTCGCGAAGGTACCAGCGATCACTCCTGCGGCCTCGCGGTCGCGATCCCATGGAGGGAACACTACATGCCGAACCTGGTCTTGAAGGGAGCTGAACTGGCGGCAGACATCGCCGCATGCCGGACCGAACGAGGTTCGGTGGCATTCTGGTGGTTGGGGCAGAATGGGTTCGCCATCAAGGGCGCCGATACGACGCTCTACGTTGACCTCTATCTCAAGGACGATCCCCGGCGCGCGACCCCTCCCGCGTTTCGGCCCGACGAGGTGGTCAACGCCGATCTGGTGCTCGGCACGCACGACCATAGCGATCATGTGGACCGCACGGCTCTGCCCGGAGTGCTTTCTGCATCGCCCGGCGCAAGGCTGCTGGCGTCGAAGGTGACGCGCGCGCGGCTCGTCTCGGAAGGCTACCCGGCGGATCGGGTGCTCGGGCTCGACGATGGCGAAACGGTGCGGTTCGATTGGGGCCATGTGAGCGCCATCCGTGCGGCTCACGAGTTCTTCGATCGGGACCCTGATCTCGGCTATCCGCATCTGGGCTTCGTCGTGTGCATCAACGGCGTAACGCTGTTCCATGCAGGCGACGGCGTCCCATGGGAGGGGCTCATCAGCGCCATTGCCGACCACGATCCCGACATCGTGTTCATCCCCATTAACGGCCGCGACGGGGCGCGGCTGCGCCGCAAGTGCTACGGCAACTACACCTTCCAGGAGGCGGTGGACATCTGCGGGGCGCTGCGACCGAAGCTGTGCGTGCCCATGCACTACGACATGTTCCCCGGCAATCAGGAGCGCGTGGAGCTGTTCACCGATTATCTCGATGTCAAGTATCCGGGCCTGCCCTGCTGGGTGGGCAACCCGGGCGAACGCGTTGTTGCCGGACCATGGCCATGAGCGAGAGCGGGGAGATGACCCGTCGGGCGCTGCTCTGTCGGGGCATCATCGGAGCAGCGGCGCTGCGGACGCCGATCGCCGAGCCCGGGGCACGGTCGGTGATTCGGCTGCGCATGGACGGCGGACCGAGTCAGTACGACACGTGGGCCCCCGACCCCGGCGGACTGTTCCGGGCCATACCCACCACGTCGCCGGCTCTTCGCTTCTGCGAGCCTATGCCCGGGCTGGCGCAGCAGGCCCATCGTCTGGCGGTTCTGGCGAATGTGCGCGTGCCGGAGATCAACCATCGCCGAGCGCGCTATCTGGTGTGCACAGGCGTCCAGGCTCCGCCGAGCGTGGTGCCGGAACTCCCCCTGCCCTCGTATTCGCCCGCAACGCAGGGGCGCGTGCCGACGTCCGCTGCGCTGCGCTACGGCGCATCCGACTTCGGCCGTCAGTGCTTCGAAGCGCTCACGCACATCGAGCGGGGGGCGCGCTTCGCAGAGGCCGTGCTCCCCGGATGGGATACGCATACGGACGCCGCGCCGCGACTTCGACGGCTCCTTGCCGCCATGGACCGGGCCATGTCGGCCTTGCTGGACGACCTTGCAGCGCGCGACCTTCTCCGCTCCACGCTCGTCCTATGGATGGGAGACTTCGGCAGAACGCAGGCCGTCAATCGCATGGGAGGGCGCGACCACGATCCTGAGCGTTCCTGTGTCGTGCTGGCAGGCGCAGGCGTGCGCGGCGGCGTCATGGTGAGGAGAGAGGGCGCTCGACTGGCGGATGTGTTTGCGACGATAGCTGCCGTCGCGCCCCTCTATCGAGATCGCAGGACGGCGAAGGGCGAGCCGGTACGAAGCCTCCTGGCCTGAGACGCCGGAGGCCGTGGTGTACAATCCGTCCGCAGACGCAGCTTGGTTGGCAAGGGAGGCCTGAGCATTATTATGGCGTGGTGTGAACTGCATTATCGGAGCTCTGCGCTCGAAAAACACGTCGCTGCCAACGTGATCGTGCCGGAAGATCCGGCCATGCCGCCGCCGTTCCCGGTGATGTACCTGTTGCACGGTCTCTCGGACGACCACACGATCTGGATGCGGCGGACGAGCATCGAACGGTACCTCGACGGCGTGCCGCTGATTGTTGTGATGCCCGACGGAGGACGCGGCTTCTACACCGACGCGGCTGAGGGGTTCGCCTACGAGCGCGCGATGTGCGACGATCTCATTCCCCTTGTGGATAGGCTGTTTCCCACGCGCGCCGAACGCAGCGGACGATGCATCGGAGGGCTATCGATGGGCGGTTACGGCGCGCTGCGACTCGCTCTGCGCAGGCCCGACCTCTTCTGCTCGGCGGTCAGCCATTCCGGCGCCGTGTACTTCGGACACCGTGACCTCCCGGCCGATGATGTGCGGGTGGCGGAGTTCGCCCGGATCCTCGGCCCCAATCCCGCCGGAGGCCCCAACGACCTTCATATGCTCATCGAACGGGCGGACCGAGCCCTGTTGCCGGCCCTGCGGCTGGATTGCGGCACAGAGGACTTCCTCATTCAGGACAACAGGGACTTCCATGCGCATCTGGAACGGCTGGGCATCCCCCACGAGTACGAGGAGTTTCCGGGGTGCCACGAATGGGGCTATTGGGACCTGCATGTGCAGGAGGCGATTCGATTCCACCTGCGTGCCATAGCCGATGCAACCGGCAAGCGGGCGTCTTCGTAGTACCGAAGGCATCATGGACGCCAGGGGAGCAGCAACGTGTATTCGATAATCGGTGCGGACGATCGCGAATATGGTCCGGTGGAGATGGAGACGCTCATCCAGTGGGCGCGCGAGGGGCGCGTTGTGGCGCGAACCACCGTACTGGATCACGCAACGGGACGGCGATTCCTTGCGTGCGATCTTGAGCAGCTCAATGCCGTGTTCTCGCCGACGCCTGTCGTGGCTCCTCCAGCAAACCGCTCGGTGCGCCAGTCGGCGCCCTCGCCGCTCTCATCGGTCCCGCCCGGGGTTGTGGTCTCGCTCGACGCTCTGAAGCCGCGACGAAGCCGCATCGCCGCCGGACTGCTGGGGATCTTTCTCGGGTCGCTGGGCATCCACCGGTTCTACCTGGGCTACACGGGCGTTGGCACGCTCATGCTCTGCATCACGCTGTTCACGTGCGGCTTCGGGGCGGTCCTGACAGCGATCTGGGGCCTGATCGAGGGAATCCTGTGCCTTCTCGGAGGCATGACGGACGCCGACGGAAGAAAACTGGGAGTTTAGCCCTTCCGGACGAAGCCTGCTTTGTCCATTGCGCGTCGCGTGGACGGATGCGCGGCCAGCATCTTCCAGACTAGCCCGGATCGGTGGTTCTCGATGGCCAGCAAGGCCATGCCGAGGTCAATGCCGATCACATCCCGGTCAAACCAATCGCGATCGAGGTTGTAGGCATTGACAAACCCGTAGCGCCCCCATATGCGCGAACCGTAGGTGTCCCGCATGTGCATGGCCGTGGTCAGCGCGGCATCGGCATCCGCCATGATCGCGGCGAGCGCCGCAGTCGGGGCGAGCGTGCCATCCTCGGGCGCCGGCACGCCGTAGGCCATGTAGCCGTCGGGGCCGTCGCACGCGTTCAGCCCCCATCCATGGATGCCGTAGCCCTTCCGCCCGGTGGCATTGGCGGCGCAGAACCGCCGATGGATGCGCGTCGCCCGAACGGCTTCCTCGTGATAGTCGAAGCCGAGGGCATCCTTGCGCCCGCGAAAGTCGTAGTAGGCATGCGACATCTGGTGCCAGAACAGCGGCCCCGCGGCGATGGCCTGTATACCGTCGTACTCGAATCTCCCTCGCTTCCATGCAGTCCACGACCCCGCAGGCAGCGGATCGCGGCGCGCCCCGAGGCCGAGCAGATACAGGAACATGTGCTCGCAGTAGGCATCCCAGTCGTTGGGCAGGAAGCCGCCCTCGGGTTTCCACCCGTGCGAGATCAGCAGCTTATCGGGCTTAGCGCCGCCGTTGGTGCGCATCCATGTCCAGTCGAGCCGATCATAGAGGCGGTTTGCCAGTCGCTCGACGCCGGTGCCGCGGAAAAACTGTCCGCACGTTAGCGCGCCGATCACGAGGAGACCGGTGTCAATGGACGACACCTCGCAGTTCCATCGGCGTTCGCCGGTGCTCCAATCCACGAAGTGGTACATCCACCCGCGCTTGTCAGGCATGCCCAGCACGAAGCGGAGCGTTCGTTCGGCCTGTTTCTCGGCCTCATCGCGCGCGATCCAGCCGCGACGGACGCCGATGGGCAGCGCGGCCAGACCGTAACCTGTGGCCGCGATGGAGGCGACATCATACGTGTCCGGCGCGAAGTTGCCCGCCCGATCGCGCACGAGGCCGGTCTCAGGATGCGCACACTGCACGAAGAACGTGACGGCGCGGCGCTGAACATCGTCCATGAAGCGCTCGCGGTCGCTGGGCGTCGGTGCAGCCGACGGGGGGCCGCCTGCCAACGGCCCCCGCAGTCCCAGGAGCAGACTGGCAGCCGCAAGGGCGAGCCAGCCACTCTGACGCATCACCGATCGGTAGCTTTCAGCGTGGTGCAGAACGTATCGATCCACGACAGGTCCATGCCGCCAAAGACCATGTTGCTGGGGTTGTACATCCACATATTGGTGCCGTCCGGGTTGCTCGGGCGCTTGAATGTCAATAGGTGCGTATTGAGCACGTAGGAGACGGTCGCGACGGACACGCCGGCCCTCCTGGCTACTTCGCGAATGATGGTCGCCACAATGCGCCTCCGGATAAGCGGTTCAGGTCAACCGCTTATCCACCGGATACACACAAGGGGCATTGTCTGTCAAGAGGGCATGTGAGGTATGGTTCCGAACGATCTGCCCTCATCAACATCACTATGGACGACGTGACCCGATGGCGGGGCGTATGGCATGCTGGCAGCAGCGCTGAGCGCGCCGATCAGCACAACCCAAGAGAGGAACTCATGATATGACCGACTCTGGATCCCTCCCCACTCGTCCGCTCGGCAAGACCGGATGGAACGCTACGGTTATCACGCTGGGAGGCGTCAAGTGGGACACCCAGGTCCCTGAGGATGAAGCCGTCGCCATCATTCGGCGCGCCATCGAGCTGGGCGTAAATACAGTGGACACCGCCCACGGATACGGAGGAGGCCAGAGCGAGACGCGGCTTGGGATGGCGCTGCAGGGGCTGCGCGACCGTGTGTTCCTCAGCACGAAGACGTGGCAGCGAAGCTACGATGACGCCATGCGCGAGATGGAGCTGTCGCTCAAGCGTCTGCAGGTCGAGCACGTGGATCTCATGGTGGTCCATTCGCTCGACAATGAAGAGGAGTACCGGCAGATCATGGCCCGCCCGAGCGTGCTCGACGCGATGGAGAAGCTCCGGGATCAGGGTCTCGTGCGTCACATCGGCGTCTCTGGCCACTGGGTCAAGCATGTGCTCCAGCGGATCATCACGGAGTACCCGTTTGATGCCGTCATCTGTCCCATTGGCGCGTTCAATGTCGCCTACAACTACACCTTCCATGATACGGTCATTGCGACCGCCCGCGAGCGCGGCATGGCGATCCTGGGCATGAAGGTCTATGGCGCCGGACGCGTGAAGCATGCGAGGTCGGTCGAGCCCTATCTGCGCTACAGCTTGCATCAGCCGGTGGATACGCTCATCGTCGGGGCCGACAGCATCGCGCAGATCGAAGAGACCGTGCGCATCGCCGCATCGAACCCGGCGCCCCTGACCTCCGAGGAGCTCAACGCCATCCTGCCCGAGGCCATCGAGATCACGCAGGAGTTCGGCGACGGCGAGTTCCGGTGGATCAGCCACTACATCGGGGAGTGAGCGGGATGCGAAGCGTGTAGCTGTCGCGTTTCGCGACGAATGTGGATCATGTTGTCGTCGCGTAGCGACGAAGGATGATAGCCTGGCGGCGCAAGCCCCCGGAAGACGGCGACCGCCGGTGATTGAGCCGGCGCGAAGCGCCGTGTCGAAATCAAGGCGGGCGATGTTTGGCCGGATGGTGGGCGGGCGTTCGGCTCGCAGGGCCTACGATCGCGCGCCGCACAATGCCCGTAGGGGCGAATCAACCGCCGAATGGCGCCGCCGGGAGGAGGAACGCAAAGGAGCGCGGTTGGTTCGCCCTTGTTACGCGTGAGGCGTAGGCCGGTGGCGCAGTGGTTGGTTGGACAAGGGCATACCAGCCGGTTACGGCCTCGGATCGTGTGTTCGCGACGCTGGTCGTCCGGCTGGTAGGCCCCTGCGTG
>JAAYVH010000279.1 GCA_012517255.1 Chthonomonadales bacterium | reverse complement strand
CAGGGCCTACGATCGCGCGCCGCGGCGCCGGTAGGGGCACGTTGCGACGTGCCCCTACCCATTGCCGTCGCGACTCATGCACGTCATTGCGAGCGAAGCGCGGCAATCCCGAAGGTTCACAGGCCGGCGGATCGGATAGGCGTGGACTGTTCGGGATCGCCAGGACAACCGTGATGCCCTCGGACGTGTCGGTGACAAGGGCGTACCAGCCGGTTGCAGCCTCGGATCGTGTGTTCGCGACGCTGGTCGTCCGGCTGATACGCCCCTACGACAGCCGCGCGAACCGCGGCCGGATGACGTGGCGGAGCGTCGTTCGCCATGGCGCGAACCGCGGCCGGCACACGCGAAGCGTGTAGCCGTCGTTTCATGCCACGCCTGCCCGATGCCTGGCGGGACGCAGGCTTTACGATGGCGCCGACGTTGGCGAAAGGTTGGCCGAAGGACACAGGGCCGCGACGGGACACTCGCCGCAACGGGGCTTTCGGGCATCACAGATGGTGCGCCCGTGCAGTATGAGGGTGTGGCCGAGCGCGGTCCAGAGCTTGCGGGGAAAGAGCTCCATGAGGTCGCGCTCCACTTTCACCGGATCGGACTGGTCGCTCCATCCAAGGCGTCGGGCTAGCCGGCCTACGTGGGTGTCCACGACGACGCCGTCGTTCCTGCCGAAAGCCGTGCCGAGGATGACATTCGCGGTCTTGCGCGCCACGCCACGAAGGGTGGTGAGCTCCTCCATGGTCTCGGGAACGCGACCGCTGAAACGCTCGACGATGTCCTGGCTCATTTCGATGAGACTCCGGGTCTTCTCACGATAGAAGCCCGTGCTACGGACGATCTGCTCAACCTCGGCGGGATCGGCCTGCGCCAGGGCTTCGGCATTCGGGAACCGCTCGAAGAGCGTAGGGGTGACCATGTTGACCCGCCTGTCGGTACACTGGGCGCTGAGGATCGTTGCGCAGAGGAGCTCCCATGCGTTCCTGTGGACGAGCGCGCAATCGGCTCCCGGATACGCCTCCATCAACAGACCGAGTGCGCGTCGGGCACGCGCTTTCGGGACCGTGGGAGCCATCCCGTCAGCGGCCTCCCTCCGCCTGATCGTCGTCTTCGCGCACGATGTAGATGGGCTGGCTCCACGCACATCGTCCGCCGCGCCCAAGGCACTCGATGCGCACGTAGGCACCCTCGCGCCCGCCGATGCGGTAGCCGGCTTCCCAATCGTCGGCTTCGTGGAGCAGCCTCCCCCAAGCGCCGATGAACCGGATGCGTTGCGCCCTGGGCGCCTCGATGCTGATGGTGTCGGCCCTTACGGTGATCCGCCGTATGTCCACACCGGTGCTCGCGTAGAAACGGCCCCGGCGCAGCGCCTCGATGACGCCATCGCGCGTGCGCTCGGTCACCTGCGCCATGAGCCATCCTCGGGCGAAGAGCCGCTCGTCATGAAGATCGTCATGCGCGAAGCCCCACGCATGCAAGCCACGGGACAGAAGCTGGTCCCAGCGATCCGTCGCGAGGGCGCTGCCCTCGAGCGCATCCACCACGCCGTTGTAGATCTCGATG
Source organism: Chthonomonadales bacterium (assembly GCA_012517255.1). GTDB lineage: Bacteria > Armatimonadota > Chthonomonadetes > Chthonomonadales > CAJBBX01 > JAAYVH01. The sequence goes on along the minus strand of JAAYVH010000279.1, from coordinate 24,880 downwards.
CCGACATGACCGCGCAGAGCCTCGAGCTGGTCCTGCGGGAAGTGGTTGAAGTCGAAGCCCCAGTTCGGATGATTGAGCACCGCGATGCCGCCCGCGGCGACCGCCTCGTCAATGACGGCCTGTCGGCTCTGATCCTTGCCGATCGGCCGCTCGACATTCACCGCGAGGATGTGCGGTCCGCCGGCGACTTCGAGACCCGGGATGAGAACAAGCCCGTCAGGCCCGGCGATGGGCCATGTGAGCGTGTCATGGTCCGAGATGCACAGAAATCCGTACCCCGCATCGGCGTACATGCGCGCAGTGGGTTCGGGGTCCTGGCTGCCGTCGCTTCGGGTGGTGTGCGTGTGCAGATTGCCGCGCAGCCATTCGTAGCCGGACGTGAGGTAGGGACTGATGAGCTTGGCGGACATGCGGGACTCCTGGGGCGATCGCTGGGAGGGAGCCGTTCGGCGCCGACGGGCCGAGCCAGATCGCAGATGAAAGGGGCGGCACGTGCCGCCCCCGCCCGTGACGCTTACGACATTCCGGGCACGAAGAACTGCTCGAGGTACTTCTTGCCGATGAGGAACCCTTCCTCGCGGCCCACGGCGCCGTCTTCATGCTCGATGGAGAGGACGCCGGTGTAGCCGTTGCGGCGCAGCGCGGCGATGTACTCGCCCCATCGAATCACGCCCAGACCGGGAATGACATAGCGCCACCAGCCGCCGTCATGCTGGTTTCCGACCCAGGCCTTCCTGGCCTCGACGATCTCCGTGTCCTTGGCGTGGGTGTGGAAGATGCGTGAGGCGAACTTGTCCACGGCCCCGATGTAGTCGATGTCCTGCCATGCAAGGTGCGAAGGATCGAAGTTGAGACCGAAGTTGGCGTTCGGCACCACCTCGAACAGGCGCTGCCAGTGGCCCAGATGCTGGATGTTGGTGGCGTACCAGTTCTCGAGGGCGATCTTGACGCCCTTCTGCGCGGCATACTCCACGAGGGGCGTGAAGACGGCGGCGCAGTCCTCTTCGATGGTCTGCATCTTGCTCTTGCCGGGCACGGGCATGCCGGCGAGCGTGCACACGACCTCGACGCCCAGCAATGCCGCGGCGTCTACGGCCTTCTTGACGGTCTCGTTGTTGGCCGCCCTGCGAGCCGGATCGGCATCGGTGTTGTTGGTGTACGCTGCCACCGACGAGATCTCGAGCGCCCGACTCTCCATCAGCTCCTTGATGGCCGCCGCCTTCCCCGGCGTGAAGTCCGTGAGGTTAATGTGTTTGCTGCCCGGGCCGGCAATCACTTCCATGCCGCCGAAGCCATACTCGCCGGCAAAGGCCGCGACATGGTCGAGCGATTCGCCGCCGAACGGCGCCGTCAGAATCCCGACATACACGTTGGTGTGTCCCCCTTTATGCGGTGATATGCGTGAGAGCGCGCTGCACTCTGTCGAGGAGCAGCGCATGGAACGGTTCGGATTGAACGCCGACGGCAACCCGGCAGCGCGCCGATGCAGGGCCGTTCGGCTGAGCGTACACAACGGCGCCGTCGCGGCCCCGCTGCGTGGACGGATCGAGAGAGGCGTCAACATCACGCCATGTGAGCAGATCGGGCTCGATGAGCGCCGCGATGGCCAGCGGGTCGTGCATGCAGGATGCATCCCGGCCGATGACTCTGAACCACTCGTAGTGCATGCCGGCGACGGCCTGCGCAGCCGGAGAGCCCAACGCCGCCAGACGATCCACGGTCGCGCGGTCCATGCCGGTATGACGCGTAACATTGAGACCCACGAGGCGGACCGGCAGCCCCGACGCCAGCACCTCGGCAGCGGCGACAGGGTCGCAGGCGATGTTGTGCTCGGGTTGCGCGGCGTGTTCGCCGAAACCCTCGAACGTCGAGGCCATGGACATCATCCCCGCGAGCCCTGCCCGCCCACTGTCCTCCAGGGCGCGGAGCGCGGCGGCCGCATCGGTCATGGCGCCGATGGTGACGAGCGTCAGCCGCTCGCCATCTCGCACTGCAGCCGCGATCTCGGTGCGGAGCATCTCCAGCCAGTCGCCCCCGCCGTCGGCGAACGCTGTCTCGAGGCCCGAGAGGTCCATGCCGATGCCCTCGTGGCCGAGCCATCCGCGCGTTTCGCCGGGAGTGAGCGATTCAGCGATACCGCAGACGACGGGCACATCGGCCCGTCCGATGAGATCGAGCACGCGCCGAGCGATGCGGGCGCGCATGGCGACGTCGTTGTTAACTGTGATGACGCCCCGCAGTTCGAGCTCGGGGCTCACGGCGGCCAGAAGCAGCGCATAGACGTCGTCTATGTCGGTGCCGATGTCGGTGTCCAGGATGATGCGTGTTGGCATGTCGGGATACCATACCCGTAACGGGACCGATTTTGCCGCGGCCAGCGAGCCAACCCGATGCAGGGTAGGCAACGGGAAGCGCCGAATCCCTGACTCAGTGAGGAGCCGACGTTCGACGCCCTTTGGCGACATGACAGGCTCTCACCCCACAGGAGGCATGCCATGATGACGTCCCATGAGCGCTTCTCGCGCATGTTCGCTCACAAAGAGGCTGATCGCATCCCCATCATTGACGGCCCATGGGCCGATACCGTGGCCCGATGGCATCGCGAGGGCATGCCCGAGGACGTGAGCTACGTTGACTACTTCGGGCTCGACAAGGTCGCCGGAATGGGCGGCGACAACGGCCCACGATGGGAGGGCAAGCGGCTCGAGGAGACCGACACCTATGTCGTTGACCTCACCTCCTGGGGCGTCACGCTCAAGAATCTCAAGACGACCTCGGTGCCCGAGTACCTGGACTTCCGCATCAAGGATCCGGACACGTGGCGCGAGGCGCGAGAGCGCATGAGCCCGAGCCGTGATCGAATCAACTGGGACCACCTGAAGCAGTACTATCCCACATGGCGCAAAGAAGGCTACTGGACCCAGGGACACCTCTGGTTCGGCTTCGACGCCACGCACTCGTTTGTGGATATGGAGGTGCTCCTTGAGGCGATGGTGGAACAGCCCGAATGGGTCAAGGAGATGTACGACCACTGCCTCGACGTGAGCCTCGCGCTGCTCGATATGATCTGGGACGAGGGCTACACCTTCGACTCCATATTCTGGTGCGACGATATGGGCTACCGGGGCACGCAGTTCTTCTCGGTCCGGACCTATCGGGAACTCCTCAAACCCGCCCAGAAACGCGCCATCGAATGGGCCCATGCCAGGGGCATTCCTGCGCACCTCCATTCCTGCGGCAACATCATGCGATTCGTGCCGGAGCTTGTCGAGATCGGCCTCGACGGCTTGAACCCGCTGGAGGTCAAGGCTGGCATGGACTCCCTCGCCATCAAGCGCGAGTTCGGCGACCGCCTGCTGCTGCACGGCGGCATCAACGCCGTTCTCTGGGACAAGCCAGCCGAGATCGAGGCCGAGATGCGCCGGGTTGTGCCCGCCTTGAAGCAGAACGGCGGCTACATCTTCTCGTCGGATCACTCGGTGCCATCGAGCGTGAGCCTCGAGGACTTCCGGCGGATCGTGAACCTGGCAAAGGAGCTCGGCAGCTACGCATAGGGCAGGGAGGCGCATGGCACAACGCGGTCCGCAGCGCCTGCATCTCGCTGGCCGTCCGTGCGTCCTGTAGGAGCGCGATCCTCCGGGCCGGTTGGACCACGCCACGCCTGCGACACAGCCCGTAGGGGCGAATCAACCGCCGAGCGGAACCACCATGAAGAGGAACAGGGCAGCGCGCGGTTGGTTCGCCCTTGTTACGCGTGAGCGTGCTCCGGCCCATATTGGCGTCGCCGAGCCCGCCGGTGATTGAGCCGGCGCGAAGCGCCGTGTCGAAATCAAGGCGGGCGATCTTCGTCCGGATGGCGGGCGGGCGGCGTGAACTGCTCGGGATCGCTTCGCTTCGCTCCTAAGAAAGCGCTCTACGCTTTCTGCAACACCCACCGCGGCCACGCCGCGCTGCGCTCGCGATGACGTGGGCGGATCGTCGTTCGCCATGGTGCGCGCGCCGCACAATGGCCGTAGGGGCGAATCAACCGCCGAGCGGAACCGCCACGAAGGGGAACCCAGCGGCGCGCGGTTGGTTCGCCCATATGACGCGTGAGGCGTAGGCCGGTGGCGCAGTAGTTGGTTGGACAAGGGCGTACCAGCCGGTCCCGGCCTCGGATCGTGTGTTCGCGACGATGGTCGCACGGCTGGTAGGCCCCTGCGTGGCGAACAGGCAGCCCGCCTTGATTTCGACACGGCGCTTCGCGCCGGCTCAATCACCGGCGGGCTGCGCGCACCACGTAGGGGCGTATCAGCCGTACGACCGGCGGTGCGATCAGATGACGCGAGGTCACAACCGGCAGGTACGCCCTTATTCCAAGAACAGCGGAGTAACAGGCTGAGCTGGGCGAACCAACCGCGTGCTGCAGCGTTCCTTTGCGTAGCGGCTCTGCTCGGCGGTTGATTCGCCCCTACGGGCCTGCGGAGCGCGCGCACCATGGCGAACGACGATCCGCCCACGTCATCGCGAGCGAAGCGACGCGATCCCGAACAGTCAGGGCGCGCTCCTTCGGCGATGTTGCGCCATCTTCCGGTGCCCTGCTTCAGGCCCGATGGAGCAGGCAGACCGACAGCCCTGCCGCCACGGTGAGCAGCGCCACCACCCCAAGCCACCTGTGTCTCAAGGGCTGCCATCCGCCCTCGGTCATGCCAGATGCCGGAAACAAGTGGGTTGCCCGACGGAACATTGTCGGTCCGGCTACGGCCGGCCTCCCAGGATCGAGCCATCGTATGGATCCACGTATACCGCATTGCGCCCGAACGAGATCACCCAGGCAAGCCGCACCTTCCACGGCGGCTTGGTGACCCACGGGTGGACACTGCCGAACGCGCCGTTGGCCGCGATCCAACCCAGCTTCGCGTCGGTCGGAGCGCTGGAATCGCGGCGCTGCGGCCTGGTGTGTCGGAGAAACGCCTCAGTGGCTGCAGCCTCGGCGCGATCCCGCGATACCGTCGGGGATGGCGGAGGAGATGTGGGCAGGATCACGCCGTCCCATACCGCGAAGTAATAGACGAGCACGCCGTCTTGAGGATCTACAGTCAGTCGCGCGCCCGGACCTGGTCCAAGGAATGGGTAACCGTAAGGGCGCACGCGGAATGATGCGTAGGCACATCCGGCTCTGTTCGTGTCCCCTCTGTCCGGCGTGTTGTCCCCATAGTAGCTGAACGCGTCCATTTGGGCGTCCGTGGGCATCCCAATCGCATTGGCCACCTTCCAGAGGTACGCCCGAGCCTCGTCGTCATTTCGCCAGATCGCGGTGCCGGTTCGTTCGATACCCCGTAGTTGCCGGCGTGTTCGGGCATGGTTGCTGAACGCAATCACCGTCTTGCCGTCGATGCCCACCTCCACGACCGCCGTTCCGCCCCAGCGCACTTCCCAGACGTCCGGCAAGACGTTGTTCGGTGACGCCGACCTTATGCGTTCGGTGATGGTTGCCTTCTCGGCTGGTATCGGCAGTCCCACGGTATTCAGGAAGCGCTTGGCCGTGGCCAGAGCGCGCTCCTTCGCCTCGCCGGGGTCCTCGGGCTGTGTTTGACTCCCAGCCCTGTGAAGCAGTCCGGCAACGATCACCAGCGCAAGGACACCGACGATGCCGAAGACGATCGTTCCGTATCTCATCGGGGCTGTCTCCTCTTGTCAGTCGTGCCAGATGCCGGAGGCAAGGTTGTTCCCGCCTGTATGGAATCCCTTGAACCTGATGCAGTAGTCACCCCAGATGCTGAGTGTCTCAGTCGGGGACTTGTGGCTCGGGTCGCCTGTGATCGGTGCCCAGTGCGCTCGGGACGCGTCATCACGCGCAAGGTTAGCAGTGAATGTGCTCGCGAAGTACCCCCAGAGCGCTTCGGATGCAGGCCGAGACGGCCCAACGAAACACAGGCACAGCATGGCCACCGCCGCCACCTGCGCCAATCGCCCATGCGCGCGAGACGCCGTCGCCGCGCGCCATCCATTCAGAACGCGGGAGCTATGTACCCCCCCCGCGCCACTCCATGACGAAGCAATGTGCACATCGGATCCACCTCCTGACAACAGGAATGTCCAACAACGCCGCTTGCTCGTATGGGGCTTGTGTAGGATCATACTACAACAGATGCGGCAACCGGTCAAGAACACTCACAGCCGAGCGACCAGGCAGAATGCTGCGGAGCGCCGGAGCCGCTCCGGGACCGGCCGCCAGGTATGGCCTGAGCAACGTGTCGTGGAACTCGACAATCTGCCAGGCGTATTGGACTGCGACACGAACCGCGGGTCCGCGCAAGGGTCCGCGATGGAGGAGATGACACATGGCTACGCCTGCCGAAGGCACGCCCGCTCCGGGTTTTGCGCTGAGCAACGCCAAGGGCGAGACGGTCCGCCTCGGTGATCATCGAGGCCGCACCGTCGTACTGTACTTCTATCCCAAGGACGACACTCCCGGCTGCACAAAGGAGGCCTGCGGCTTCCGCGACAACATGGCGCGGCTGACCGATCTGGGCGTCACGGTGCTGGGCGTCAGCCCCGACAGCCCGGCGAGCCACGCGAAGTTCGCGGCCAAGTACGACCTGCCCTTCGATCTCCTCTCGGACCCTGACCACGCCGCGGCGACGGCCTATGGCGTGTGGGTCGAGAAGAGCATGTACGGCAAGACGTACATGGGCATCGAGCGGAGCACCTTCGTCATTGACGGTGAAGGCATCATCCGCCGCGCGTTCCGCAAGGTTAAGGTGCCCGGTCACGTAGACGAGGTGATCGCCGCCGTTCAGGCCCTCTGAGCGCTCACCACCCCATCTCGAGGCAGAGCCCGACGACGTGGTAGTCCACCTTCCATTCGTTGCCCTTGTCGGTGGATGGAACCGTGCCGTCGGGCTCGATGCGCATGAACCAGCCGCCATGCTCCCCGTCCACGAACCGGTCTCGGCATAGCGCGATCGTTGCGGCAAGGGGACCGTCGCACTCGGTGTCTCCGTGCCTGGTTGCATAGCGATGGAGGGCACGAGCGGCCTCGCACTGCTCCCACCAGCCCTTGGCGCGATGGAGGATGCGCCCGTCGGGCGTGGCGGGAGACCATATGCCGCCGCTCGCGGTATCGTAACCGAGGCGCAGGCCGTTTTCGATCATGGCGCGGCCCAGGGCGATCGGAAGTCCCCCCTCCCCCTTGCCCCCGCCCACCCAGGGGGCGGGGGTACCCGCATCCGACAATGCGCCGACTTCGACGGCGCGGGACAGCAGATATGCCCATTCGAACTGATGCCCGATGTCAGTGCGACCCCCCTGGGCCTCGCCAAGCGGCTGCCAGTCATCGGAGTAGAGTTCCGGCAGGATGCCGTCCGGGAGCACGAGCTCGCCGATGACCCATTCGGCGAGTTCCGCTGCGTGGCGCAGGGATTCCTCATCGGCGCCTTCGTGGCCGAGCGCCAGCAGGGCCTCGAAGAAGTGCATGACGGGGTTCTGACTGCGCGTCGCGCCCACATCGGAGCCGTCTCTTTCAAGCGTCGGAATGAGGCCGCCGTGCGCATCGCGGAATCGTGTCCTGAGGGCGTGCGCCGTGGCTCTGGCTCGAGCCCGATAGCGTTCGTCACCGGTTGCGGCGAACGCATGCGCCAGACCGAACACCACGAATGCGTGGCCATAGGCGCTGCGGCGCTCGTCGAGGATGCTCCCGCTTTCATCCACCGACCAGGACCACACGCCGGGCTCGTCGGCAGAGAAATGCGCCAGGAGCGCATCGGCGCCGCGCTGCACGGCCAGTCGGTAGCGCTCGTCGTCGGTCAGTCGGAAGCCGGTGGCGAAGTTGTAGATCAGCCGGCTCTGCGAGACGAGCGTCGCGTGACTACGCTCCTTCGGCTGCCATGCGCGATCGAGCTGCGGCATGAACAGCCCCGACGGGCAGTCCACGGCCCGCAGCCATCGCGGCAGCAGATCGTCGAGCAGATGACGGCGGAACCATGCGGCGTCGCCCTCGGCCGCCGAGCCAGCTCGACGTCCGGTCGGTTCAGCGGTCATCCGCGACCCGGATCCATCGCTTGACGGGAAGAGAGTCGCCTTCCACTCGCAAGGGATAGAGCCCAATCATCGCGTCCGGTGGAACGACCAAACGGACGCTGCCTGGCCATCGCGCCGTCAGTGAGCCGTCGATCAGGCCCGGGCAGGTGATTCGCACGCGGGATGGGAGCCGGCCGCCCAACGGGATGGGCTTCATGTCCAGCGTGATCTCGCCGCCACGCCGAGCGCGCAGTTCGCCCGAGATGTCCATGAGCGGCGGGCAGTCCGGCATCGGGAATATCACGGCGCTGACGGCGCTGCGGACGACAATGGTCGCCATGCCGCCTGATCGCCGAAGGTCCGCGTCGCGGGGCCTGAGCGTCTGGGCGTCTATCTCGACGGCCCGACGGATACGCGCCGGAAGCCCCGGCACTATGACGCGCAACTCGCCCTGAAGCGGCGCAGCATCCAGCGTGCCGCCTACCAGCAGCCAGTAGCGCCGCGCCCTCCACAGACGCCCGACCCATCGCGGGTCGGAGGGAGCGGACGGGTCTGTCGTCGCGACCCGCCCTTCTCCAATGGCCTCCGGGAAGCTGGCCCGCAACTCATGCCAGCGGAGCTCCGGCCCCGGTCCGTCGGCATACCAGTCAGGCTTGCCGGCGAGCCCGCGATGTTCCCACGGCCATGTCACGCGGCGGGCGGTTACCTTGCCGCCGATCCAGCCGTTCAGCGCGCTCTCGACGGCCCCGGGATGATAGGCCATGCCGACCATCGTCGGAACCGCGATCCTCATGGCGTCTATCTCTCGGCCCGGCTGGAACATCTGGAGAGCGCCGTTGACCGATTCATGGACCGCATCCAGCGGGTTTTCGGTCAGGAGGATGGCATCCGGGTTGACCTCATCCATGGCGGCTCGCACCGTGCGAGTCAGCTCACGCAGCCATCGGACCGAGTCGTAGGGACTGCTGTGCCGGTGGGCCGGATTGAAGCAGGGCACGAAGCCGGCGAGTTCATCGAGGCGGATGCCGTCGGCGCCGGTCTCCGCGAGGATGCGCCGCGCCGTATGGGCCAGATGCTGCTGCCACGGACCGTAGCCGGGGCACACCGAGAAGCCGTTGGGATAGCCGACGTCGTAGCCGTGACCCGGGCGGTCCATAAGCATCCAGTCCTCGGGCCTCTGGCCCTTGAGCAGGGCGCTCGATCGGAGCAGCGAGTTGCCCGCGACGTAGAACATGATGCGGCGTCCCATGGCGTGAAGCCGCCGAACTCCCTCGCGCATCGCCGCGGGACCGCCAAGGTCCGATCGGAACAGGTAGAGCCCGTCGCCCATATAGGGACCGTAGCTCTCCGGCTCGTCCACGACGCCCTGGTTGTACATCGCCCACTCGATCAGATCATAGGGCCCGTCCCTGTACAGGAGCGGCATGCGCTCGAACGACGTGAACCCATCTGACGGGCTCTCTCGCTTCGCTCTGGCCACCTGATCCGCCGACGGGATCCATCCTCCGTAGTAGAGGTCCACGTCCTTGAGCCACGAAGGGGGCTTCCGGACTCGGAATGCGCGGGCGTACCAGTCGCTGTAGCGCTGCGCCGTGACGCGCCAGGTGCCGCGATGGACCACCAATCGGGCCGTGGGATAGACATGCGATGCGCCCGGCGCGAGGATCGTGCCGGGGTAGTGGAGGGTCGAGAGAAGACCGCCGGGGCCTCGCCGTATCAGCTTGGAGGCGCATTCGGGATCCATGATGATCATGCCGATGCCCTCGTCGAGCCGAGGCTCGTAGGCCGCCTGCCACTGCATGCTGGTCTCGCGTCCGTACCAGCCGCCGGAGTTTGCCCATGCCCGGACGCCGGGCGTGCCATAGGAGGCCATCATGATCCCGAGATTGGTCTCGCGGTCCGGTCCGAGGCTGAGCCCTCTCAGGTGCGGGAATGCCGTGACGACGGTGCGCTGCAGGGAGCCCGTGTTCGTTACCCGCAGCGTCAGGTCGGCGTACTCGGCCTGTGTCGGAAGCGTGATGGTGAGCGTCTGGCGCAGGCCGGTTTTGGCATGTTCTGACTCGATCGTCACGGTCGCCGCTGAGCGGCTGGACTGCTGCTTCAGCGAGATCACGCGGCAGCCGCCTGGCGAGACCATGAGACCGCCCAGATCTTCCTCCACCTCGGCAGACCACCAGCCCGGGTCGCGCGCCGCCTGCGGGATTACCGTGGGATCCACGTGAAGCACGAACGGATTGCCCGGCAGCTTCGGGTCCTTGAGGTACTCGTCGCCCGTCTGCAGGTTCATGAGGCTGAGGAGCGCGCCGGTCTGGCGGTCGAACGTCAGGGCGAGTCTGCTGTTGGCGAGCCGCACGCTATCGCCGCCAGGCTCCCCCATCTCCCCTGCGAGGACAGCGACGATCGCGACGCAGACGATGGCCAGACACGCAACGCCCGTGAGCATCCTCATCCTCCACCCTTCGCCGTTCACTGCTCCGCCACCGCCATGCGAAAGTCAATGCACTGGGGCGGCGGGTACTCCTTACGGACCCTGCGTCGCAGCGCGTCGTCCAGAGGAGCGCCAAGCTCTTTCGCCAATCGGCGCTCGTGATAGGCGAACCAGAGGTCCGTCAGCGTCACTTCGCCCTCGCGGATCGTCGCGAAATCGTGCTCAAACAGATGCTCGATGCCCTCGATATCGCCGGTCTCCAGCGCGGCCCGCGCCCATTGCATCATGAGACGCTCATTGCATCGGAGCGTTTCCGGCAACGCGCGAATGAAATCGAGGAGGTCCGGAAAGCGAGATGCGGTCGCCATGGCCGCTGCATACTCGATGGCGAGCGCAGCGACCTGGGGCCCAGTCGCCCAAGCCTCCGCCATCAGCCGGAGCCACTCCTCTTCATTGCCCTCCCGCTGGGCAGCCACGGCCAGGTTCCGGAGCGCCCATCCGGTGCGTTCCCTCTTCAGCGACTCCTGCCACGCCGCGCAGGCGCCCCGGATGTCGCGGGCTTCCATGCGCATGTTGCCGAGATGCCACCACGCCAGCCAGTGATCGCCCTGGCCTGTCGTGAGGCTCGCGGCCAGGAGCGGCTCCCATTCGGGCTGAGTCATCAGCGCTCCCGGATCGGAGTCCGGGCCACGATACGGCAGCGCCCCCTCAGTCAGCAGCATCTGCCACGGCGCTTCGTCGGGGCCCATGCAGTCCTCATCGAAGGTCAACTCCGGCGGGATCGCATCCCGTTCGCCGCAACGCTGTTTGCGCTTGCGCTCGAGCGCACCCCAACCGGATCCGCGGGCCAGGATGCGCACCGGCGGCGCAGCAGACGTCGCGGCCAGGGCCCGGTCGAGCCTGGTGAGCTCGCCCCGCGGCACGATATGCTCGATCTCGTCGGCCACTGTGCCCCATGCGGTCGGCCAGTCGTCGCCGTGCACCTTCGCCGGATCGGTCTCCAGATAGCCGAACGCTTCGGTCCAGGTCCAGTGCGTGTTGGGAGGCATCGGAAGGCATTCCATCTGCGTTCGCGCGAGGCCTGCCTGGATCTCGATGTAGGCGTGCCCCGGCGCAGCCAGAAAGGACTGCCACTGCCGACCACCCGGACCCATGCCCCAGCAGAACAGCTTCCGGCCTCGCAGCCTGTCGGTGGATGTTTCGAAGAATCCGGCGCCATCGCCGTCGAGCGCCGCAACCCACTTCCGTCGGTCGTGGGGAATGCGCGAGAAGAAGTCGGCGGCGTGGGGCGCCTGAGTGCTGTAGGTGAGGTCGCGAGGGTGGTCCGAGCCGGTCAGCTTCGGCAGCGGGACGACCTCCAGACTGCGCATATAGGGATTGCAGAGCGCCGTCTCGGCCGGGACCAGAACGCGCACATCCTCGCGCTCGTCCACGGCGATGTTGGTCCACCAGTACATGGCGATCTCGTAGGGGTGGGGATTCACGATACGCGTCCTCGCCAGCAGCACCGGGGAATCATGCGGCAACCAGAAGTCAACCTGCCAGGAAAAGCCCTTGACCCGATCCCATTCGTAGATCCGCAGGCACGGCGCGCCGTCGGGGCCAGTCACCTGCGCGGAGAAAACCGGCGAGCATGTCAGATAGTGATGGCCCGGCTGTCCGGCGTTCCATTCGATGCCGCCGCTCGTCCACGCGTTGCGCAGTGCGAGATTGGCCGGCTGGCACACCGGATTTCGATGCAGCAGCTCGCGACCCGTAGGCTTGTGTATCAGGGACGCCAGCTTGCCGCCCCAGCCGGGAAGGAAAGCAGCACGGAGCACGCCGTTCTCCAGCACCAGCGAGCCAATGTCGCGCTCCGAGCGGTTCCGCGAGTAGGCATCCTGCATACGATGGGGCAACACGCGGAAGGCTGTCTGCCACCCCATATAGCGGCGGTCCTCCTGCGGTATGGCGGCGTCCAACCCGATCGGGCTGTCGTCACGATCGCCGCGGAAGACCGGCAGCGGATTCTCCTGTCCGATGAGGGCGGCAGGCAGAACATATGGCTCGACTGTCAATGTCGTCACGGGCTTACACTTCTCCCCCCATTCGTTTGATGACTAACCCTTCAGCGCCCCCAGCGTGATACCCCGCGTGAGCTTCTCCTGAAGCACCATGTACACGGCGATGGTCGGGACCATCGCGATTACCAGCGCCGCGAACAGCAGCCCGAAGTCGCTCTTGTACTGCGCCTGCATCGAGATGCTTGCCAGCCCCAGTGGAAGCGTCTTGAGCCGGTCATCGTTCAAGAACACCAGCCCGAAGAGATACTCGTTCCAGAGACCGAGGAAGTTGAAGATCGCAATGGTCACGATGCCCGGACGCCCGAGGGGCATCATCACGGAGAAGAACGTTCGGTACTCTCCGGCGCCGTCAATGAGCGCCGCCTCGCGGAGCTCGCCGGGCAGCGTCCGGAAGAAGGCGGTTAGCGTGAACACCGTGAACGGCAGGCTGAATGCCACGTAGATCAGGATCAAGCCGATGTGAGAGTCGTGCAACGATACGGTCAAGTCACCGATTCCGAGAGCGCGGACGGGCGCGCCCAGAATTCTGGTTAACCAGTCCCCCATGTCGGAGAACTGGAAGAAAAGAGGGATCAAGACGAGCTGGACCGGAATGAGCAGGCCGCAAATGAACAGCATGTGGACGAACGTTCGTCCCCTGAAGTGGAACCGTGCGAGCACGTACGCTGCCATGCTCCCCAGCATGAGAATGGACACGAGACTCGTGCTCACGACGATCACGCTGTTGATGAAGTACCGGCTGAACCGGCTCCCCACCCATGCTTTGGTGTAGTTCTCCACGAGAGGCTGCAATGACTGTCGGCCCGGCGCGGTGATGGCCGGAGGCAGACCGAAGGGGTTCCTATAGATCTGCTGCGTGCTCTTGGCGCTCGTGTAGAACACCCAGCACACGGGAAACAGGACGGCAACCAGATAGGCGATGAGGCATGCGTACCGCACCGCCGGCCCAACCCAGCGGAGAGCCGACGCGGTCATACCGCCGTGCCCTTCCGCGTGATTCCACCATGCCCCCGATGCTTCTCGCCGCATGGCGCCACAGCTAGTACTCCAACCTCTCTCGCCGCATCAGGCGCAGACTGACCAGCGTCGCCGCCAGCACCAGCAGGAACAGCATCACCGAGATGGCAGTCCCGTAGCCAATGTTGTACTCCTGGAACACTTTGGAGTAGAGGAGCGTGGCTAGGGTGTGAGTGGTCTTGCTGGGACGGCCGTTCTCCATCACAAAGATGGCGTCGAAGAACTTCAGTCCGCCCACGATCAGAAACACCACGCCGGTGGTCAGAACATCCCACATGAGGGGCAGCGTGATATGGCGGAACTGCGCGGCCGATGATGCGCCGTCAAGCCGCGCGGCTTCATAGTATGTCTCCGGTATGTTCTCCATGGCCGCCAGAAACAGGACCATGAAGAAGCCTGTGGCCGACCAGACGCTCATCGGCACGATCGCCCACAGCAGGTTGCCGCTCTCCGTGAATGCGATAGGCTCCGTGCGTCCTAGCAGCCGCAGCAGCCCGTTGAGCAGGCCGACGTCGGTCGTGCTGTAGATCAGGATCCAGAGCAACGCCACCGCAACGCTGCTGATGACGTTCGGAAAGAAGAATGCTATCCGAAACAGGCGCGCGCCCGGAATCCGCTGGTGAACCGTATAAGCGAAGAAGAGCGCTAGCGACAGGGTGAGAGCCCCGGGAACGAACGTCAGGAATAGGTTGTTGCGAATGGCCGGCAGAAACTCTGATCCGGTCGCCACGATCGCACGAAAGTTCCCCAGCCCGACCCATGCCGGCTCCGATAGCCCGTCCCAGCGGTAGAGGCTGTATCGAAAGGCGTTGAGCGCGGGCCATAGCACGAACGTTGCGTAGAGCGCCACGGGCGGCCCAAGGAAGCTCACCACAAACAGGGCCTGGTTCCTGTCCCTGTCGCCGCCTGGCTTGCGTGTTGCCCGCCTCATCGGATCTCCGGGACTCCCATGGGTCTGGGTTTGTAGATGTCCGGGTTGCGGCGGGTTGCCTCTGCCCCGGCCTCCAGGCGCCGGGCGAACTCCCCGGGCGTTATCCGGTTCGACAGTAGATCGGCCTGTGCCTGCTGCAGAACCGTGGCGCCGAACTCGAGATAGAGGTTGGAGATGCGGTCCTGGAAGACGCGGGTGCTCTGGTCCAAGACCGCTACGACGCTCTGCAGTTCCTTCGAGATGGGGATGCCCTCCGTAGACCCGGCGACTGGCGAGAGCGTGTCGAGCTCAATCGTGTAGCTCCTCGCACTTTCGATACTCAAGAGGTACTTCAGGAAGTCGGCGGCCTCTCGCGGATGCTTCGCATCGGCGAAGACGCAAAAGTTCTCGGCTCCGCCGCCATACAGGGCGTTAGGATCCCCCTTGCCGCCCTCTACCATGGGCACGGGGAAGCACGCCATCTCGAAGCCCGCCGGTATGGCGCTCTTCATCTCGTTCTTCAGCCACAGCCCGCAGAACACCATGGCAGCCCTGCCGTTGACCCACTCCATCTGGCTCTCGGTATGGGTCATCGCCATGGCTCCCGGCTGGAAGTACCTCACCGCCATCTGCTGCATCAACGAGGCTGCTCTGACGAAGTCCGGGTCCACAAATGCGCCAGGTTGTAGATCCTGCATGGCATACCATCGCTCAAACGGCACCAGCCGCTGATAGAGCGACAGCAGCGTCGCCCAGGCATACCCCGGGTACTTGCCCTGAAATGCCAGCGGCGCGATCCCGCGTGCCGTCATCTGCTCGCAGAGCCGCGTGAACTCTCCCCAGGTGCGCGGCGGCTCCCAGCCGTATCTGCGGAACTGCCGTTTGTCGTACCAGCAGACCCAGGCGCCCAGCGCCGTGGGAGCCGCGTAGGTTCGGCCATCATACCGGAAGTCACCCAGCGTGCCGGGAATCATCGTCTCGCGCCATGTGCGGTCAGTCTGCCCATAGGCAGGGCTGTCCAGCGCTTCATCCAACGGGTAGAGCTTGCCTGCTACGATCAGCTTCCATACAGGTAGATTGGCGCTGGCAAGGTCAGGGGGATTGCGACGGAGGATTCGCGGACGGATCTTCTCATCAACCCGCGGATCTCCCCACAGGTTAATGCGGACTCCCGGGTGATCGGCCTCGTAGCGGCGGGCCACCGACTTGTGCCATTCGATGCCGTAGCCTCCCTCAAAGACCGCGACCTCGACCGTAACTACGCCGGAACTCCCCGCCCTGGTGAGCGAGCACCCCGGCACAACGCCGATCGCAGCCATGGCAAGAGCTGTGAGCGCCTGTGTCGTCCGAATGCGCAGATCAATCATCGGTCCTCGCGCCACCCCGCATTCACCGAGTGCGCCGCCCTTGTCGGATCACCCTTGCTGATCCCCGACAGTGGACGCCCAAAGTCCGGCGCCGAGCGGCGTCGGCCATGCCGATCACCTTTTCGTCTCCTCTAGCACCAGCATCCAGCCCTTGAGGCGCTGAACCGGAATGGGAGCGTCGGGCGCGAACTCGGCGGCATCCTGGACGCCACGAACGGCAGGAGCGCGCAGAACGGCTCGGGTCGGGTCGAGGCCGACGGCCTTCCAGTCAATGTTCAGCCGGACCGTCGTGTCGGATGCAGCCCAGCTAGCCAGGGCGATCAGTGTCTTGCCTTTACGGACGTAGGCGGTGGCGAGCACATCCGGGTTGTCCGTGCGGACCGGGCATCTCTCGTCCCAGTAGCCCAGCATCTTCGCCTTGTCAATGCCAAAGGCATCCCACAGCCTGAAGATCGGGCGAGGGTCCTCGCCAGACTCTGGCGCGTCCCACGTGATCCTGTTGGTGATGCCGTAGACCATACCCCTGTAGGCGTTGGTAGGGCTGTTGAGCATCTCGCCCATGACACCGAACGGAATGCCAGAGACCTCCGTGAGCCAGTAGTCCGGCGGTTCCTCGTTGTAGCGGAAACTCTCGCCAAACCAGATCCGATCCACGTAGGGCATGAACTCCATGTACTGGTTGGCAGGCCCAATGGAGAACCCTGTGTTGGAGTGCAGGTCTATCATGCTGCCCGGGCGCGATGCGGCCATGACCTTGCGCATCCGCTTCAGGATGCGCCGGTCGTAAGAGACGTCGTCGAGGTACAGGCCATCCATGCCCACATGCTGGCCCAGACATGCCAGACCCTCGATGTAGTAGTTGTACCAGCGCGATTCGCCGCTGTTGAGCAACGAGGCATCCACAGTCCCATCGGGGTACGGGTTATACCACTGCGTCGTGTAGTCGCTCACCAGATGCTCGCGCAACCACATGAACCCGCCGCCGGGACCTCCGGTGAGTATCTCGGTGCCGAGGCTTCGGAGCGCCCACAGCTCCACCATGTAGTTCGACAGCTCGCGGACCGTATAGTAGATCTTAACCTTCATGCCGCGCTCTTGCCACTTCTGGACCAACGCTCGCAATGGCTCGACCGTCAGGAACGGGTAGTTGATGTAGGGGTTCACCGCATTCGCATGGTGGATGTTGATGACGTTGATGCCCGAACCGAGCGTGTAGTCGGTGATCACAGGCTTGTCCCCGCCGTGATAGTAGCGGGTACGGAAGTGGCCGGCCGTATCGAGCGGCTTGACGGGAGTGATGATGAGCGCGAACTCGAAGGTCAGTTCTTCTCCCGCCTCCAGGGTGCGGTCGCCACTGTATGTCTTCGCCGTCACCGACCCGTCGGAATGCACAAGAGTGACACCGCCCTTGCCGCCGTTGCCCCATGATGGGGGCGGCGCGGGTCTGTGCAAGTTCAGAAGAGGTCCATGGTAGTGGCCTCCCCGAAGCTCGCAATGAATACCGGCCGGCACGTCTCCCATCCAGAAGCTGTCGTGGGGGCTCGTCCAACGCCAGTCGAACGCCTTCGGCACAACGCCTCCTTTGCGACCCGCTCCCATGAAGTACCGTGCCACTTCGGAACGCATCGGGATCTCGAGACTGGCATCAGTAAGAGCTATCCTTCGATCCGCCTTCAGGGTGATCCGGTAGAGGACATGGCCGTCGAACTCCATGTCGGCGCGGCAGGAGATCGTCAGGCCTGAACCGGAACGTTGCGCCTCCCATGACACGACTCCGGGCTTGCGTGAGACGATCCTCGCTCGCCCCGGAGAGAGCGTGACCGGCGCGCCGCTGACGCTCAGCGACAGGCGCATGGGCGCAGCCAGTACCTCAACCTGGCCCGATTTGATGCTGACGGGCAGCCCGTCCGGTCCAAACTGAAGCGTCCTCCCAAGGCATCGGACCGTCCTACCGGATACGCGCAGCGGCGTGTAGGGCGCCACGACTTCATCGTCTATCCCGGCGCTGGAGTCGAGCCACCGGAGGCGCGAATGGCGCCACAGCTCGCCGTCGCCTCGATCCTCGAGAACATCGGAGCCGACGGAGATGGTCACGCTCACGGTGGCGGCGGGAACGCCTTCGGCGGAGATGCTGACACTGCCCGTGTAGTCGCCGGGCGCGATGGATCGCGGAAGGTCCACGCCGATCCATAGCGCCTGAACACGACCCTGAGGTACGTCCACACGCTTGCGGAACGGCCTGCCGTCGGTGTCAACGCCGCCCATATTGAAGCAGCGCAGCGCCGATGCTGGGATCGTCGCTCCGGACGATCGAAGGTCGCTGAAAGCAACCTTGAGGTCCGTGAGAACGGCGACTGATGCATAGACGCCGATTTGGAACGTGTAGAACTCGTTGCGCAGCGCATCGCCGTGAAACGTGTCGGTCGGTCCCCGCTCGATCCAGCGAACGGGCAGATCATCCGGCATGCGGATAGGGAACCTGCGATCCTCCGGAAACAGAAGGAACGGCTGGGGATTGCGAGCCACAAGCGCCGCGACCTCCTCCTCCGTCGCGACCACTTCCATCGGATAGAGGCTATCGAACTGAGTGCGTGCCTCGAGCCGATCCACGCTGGCTTCGGGCAGCCTGCGCCACGCCTCGCCCGGCAGGTCCTCGGGCCGAAGCGCGTTCGCCTCAACCCAGGGGGCGCTCGCTGAGAAAGACGGCGGCGTGTAGCCTTTGCCCGAGTAGTAGTACTGGTTTAGTACGGGTTCGTAAGGCAGGTAGTAGACGGCATATACCCCGGGCGCGGCTGCCTCGAAGGCAATATCACCGTATGCACGCGTGATCTGCAGGCGCACCACGTTGGTCACGCGCTGTCCCGTGGCCTCGTTGATCACGACGATGTCCTTGTTCTGGGGATCGCGATCACGCCGGCGCCACGGGATGCGCACGCGCACCGCAGGCGCGGCCTCTCGGACAACGACTATGGCTCGATGGTGGCCCAGCTCCACGGGCCACAAGGTTTCGGCAACGCCGTAGCGCGCTATTCCCACCGGGGATGTGTTCGAATCCAAGGGGACCTCCTGAGGCGTGGCTGCCATGGCTGAGGCAAGGGCAAACGCCGCGGCGCATGCTGCAACCGTCATAGTGGGACCTCCTCGTCGCCCGTCAGGGCGCCGGGTTCGCGTGACGTGCCCGACAGGATGGCTGTCAGGCGCGCAAGGTTGTCATTTGCCGGCAGGCTGACCTGTCGTGCCCGGGGGCGGACCCGCCGCGCCGGCAGGCGGCGACAACGTTCTGCCGCCCGGCATCGGAATGGGCGGCATGGGGCGCGGTCCCTTCTCTTTGAACTCTTTCATCACCACTTCGGGGATCTTCGCTCCGTATTGCTGGCTCGCAGCAGAGGAGCGTTGGTAGATGAAGTACCCGGCGGCGGCCACAACGATGAGCACGATGATCACGGCGACGACCGGATTGATCTCTTTCTTCATGGTCATTCCCTATGCGCTGGCCGCAGCCAGAACCTTGTAGAGACGGTCGAGCCCGATCTTCGTCGGGCTCGACCAAGGCTTACCGGCGACTCCGACTACGGGCTCAGACCCGTCTTGTCCTGCTCCCAGTAGTAGGTTTTCACCGTGTACGTGCCGCCGCTGATGGAGATGAAGCCGGCGAGCCTCATGTTCTTCGCGTGGCCATCGGCGAAGACGCAGTTCATGCCGCCGTCGTTGTTCGAGCTGTTGTGCGCGATCGGCGGTCGCCACCACTCGCCCGGCCCGAAGTCGAAGTAGTAGTGGTCATACCAGTAGGGCGCCCAGTAGGTGCCGAAGCGCTGCTGGCCGTCAACGGTGCCGCACTCGGCGATCGCGATCGTCTCAGCCGGCACCTGGATCGCCGACATGGACACCACCATGAGCGATCCCCAGGCAGGGCCGTTCAGCCCGAGCACCATGTGATTGCCCGCATACTCGGGGCCGCGATCGGCAGGAGCCGGTCGATTGCCGTCGTTGGGATCCGGCATTTCACCCCATGGGGACCGGGGATAGCGAGCGCTCGCACAGCCGAACTCAACCAGTTCGTAGCTCTTGACGTAGGGCTGAATGAGCGCCGTCCAGTTCAGGACCCCGCCATGGTACGGCGCACGGCGCTGGTTCCAGTCGCCGATCTGCGAGTAGGTCTCGTCGTAATCCTGCGCGTACATCATCAGCGCAAGGCCGTTCTGCTTCTGACTGCTGAGGCACGAGGTCTTGCGGGCCTGCTCACGGGCCTGTGCGAACACAGGGAACAGAATGGCGGCCAGGATCGCGATGATGGCGATCACGACCAGCAGTTCGATGAGCGTGAATGCTCTACGATGCATCGTTCTCTCCTTTGAGAGCCCACCGGCTCTCGTGTTATGCGAACCGCGAGGCGGTCCATAGAGTGAGGTCCTGGAGATTTGCAGGCTTCGGTCTGCAGCTTCACCCCCTTTCGCTCGCGCGTGATGTCGTGCAGTTCATCTCAGCTCGATGCGCGCCGGAGCAGATGCGCTGGCAGTTCGGCTTGCTGCAGGGGAATGGTCGGATCGTTGAGCCGATTCGTGAGGAACTCCCACGCTATCCGGCACATTTCGTCCACGGGATGCACCACCGTGGAGAGCGGCGTTGGCAGGTACTCGGCATCCTCGATGCCGTCACAGCCGACGATGGCCACGTCGTCCGGAACGCGATATCCTGCGTCCAGCGCTCCGCGATAGACGGCGATGGCGACGTCGTCGTTCTGGCAGAAAAAGGCATCCGGGCAACCGCGATCGCGGATATAGGTCGCCGCCATGGCCCGGTTCGTGGCTCGGGCCTCGTCGGGGATGAGCACAATCTCGGAGGGTCTGCCGGATTCGGCCATCACCTCCCGGTAGGCGGCCGTTCGTGGATCGTCTTGGCGGAACACCCATCCGACGATTCGGCCCGGCCGCGTCTCGACCAGATGCTGAACCGCCTCGATGGAGCCCTGCTTCAGGTCTATGCGAACATGATCCACGGTCTCGAGACACAGTGCGCCCAGACCGACGATGGGTTTGCGCAGACGCGGGAAGGTATCGAGGCAGCGCCGCAGCGGGTCGCGCACATCGAGCGCCATCACGCCGTCGGCCAGACTGTCGGGGCTCTGCCACACGGTTGCTTGTTCCGATTGGGTGCTCACAGCGCGTACTACCGGATGGTAGCCTCGGCGCTCCGACTCCGCATACAGGTGTCTGCCCACCATGGCATAGTAGGGCGTGTAGGGGTCATTGATCCACAGGCTGACAAGATGCGTGCGGCCTGTTGCCAGCGCCCGCCCCGAAGCGTTCGGCACATAGCCGAGGCGGGCCGCCGCCTCCTGCACCCGCAGGCGCGTCTGCGCCGAAACGAACGGGCTGTCGGGATCGTGCAGCGCCCGGGACACGGTCGCGGGAGACAGATCGAGCAGCTTGGATATGTCCCGTATGGTCGCCATTGCAGGTCTCGTCGCGTTCTCGCCCCGATGGAGGGAGGATAGCAACCGCTTTCTAGAAACCGGTTACTGTACTATAGCGACGGTCTGAGCGGCTGTCAAGCGAATCTGCCAACTTTTTCCGGCCAAAGTGGAAGTGCCCGGTTGCCGCCCAGGTTGACGGGTCCTTGCTCAGATCGTCCGGTGTTGCAGCCAGTCTGCGCGTCGAGCGCTGCGTGCATCTGGCCACCGGCCTTGTCCGCATGCAACAGGAGAGCGCGGCCTGGCCACCGATCAGGCTATACCTCTCGCGTTTTTCTGTGGCTGATGGAAGGAGACCGCCGGCGCCCCGAAGAAGATGGGCTTGTCCGGATGCCGTGAGGCATCCATTACACTTTTCGGGGGCTTCCGCATGTCAATCAGGGAGATCAGGGCGGACGAGCTGGACGCCGATCGGTTCATCGCCGATCAGGTGCAGGCGATCCGGGATGCCGTGGGCAGCGGCCTGGCGATCAATGCACTGTCGGGCGGCGTGGATTCGTCGGCAGTGACGATGCTCGGCCATCGCGCGCTGGGAGACAGACTGAAGACGTATTTCATTGACAACGCGCTCATGCGCGAGGGTGAGCCGCAGAGGATCGTTGCGATCTTTGCGGCGCTGGGGGTCACGGTGCAGATTGTTGATGCGCGCGACGAGTTTCTGGCAGCGCTGCGCGGCATCACCGATCCCGAGGAGAAGCGCGAAGCGGTCACGCAGACCTTCTATCGCCATGTGTTTGGCCGAATCGTGCGGGAATCTGGCGCGAAGCACCTGCTGCAGGGCACCATCCTGACGGACGTTGATGAGACCGTTGCCGGCATCAAGCGGCAGCACAACGTGTTTGAGCAGCTCGGCATCGACCCGCAACAGGCCTTCGGTTACAAGATCATCGAGCCGCTCATCCAGCTTCGCAAAGACGGCGTGCGCAAGGTGGCTGCCGCCCTCGGGCTGCCCAAGACCGTCTACGCGCGCATGCCCTTCCCCGGGCCAGCGCTGGCAGCGCGCATCATCGGCGAGGTCACGAGCGAACGCCTCGACATCGTGCGGAAGGCGACCGCCATTACCGAGGAGGAGCTCGCTGACACGGGCGCGTTCCAATACATGGCGATCCTGCATGAGGACCGCGTCACCGGCATGCGCGACAACCGGCGCGAGTTCGGATTGCAGATCGAATTGCGGTGCTGGGACAGCGTGGATGCACGGCGGGCAACGCCGACGCGGCTGCCCTGGGAGACCCTCGAACGTCTGAGCGAGCGGATCCTTGCCGAGGTGCCCGGCGTCGTCAGCGTGACCTATGCCATCGCTCCCAAGCCGCCTTCGACCATGGAGGTCGTATGACGTTGGCGTCCCGGGCGGCGTTCCGCAGGAGTTAGCGAGCCATGACCTATTCCGAGCCCATTCCCGATCCGCGCGTGCGCGAGTTCATGCTTCCCGTCCGGGCGCTGTGGACGTCGGATCACGGCGTGTCGAATGCCGCGTGCCTCCTGGCGCGGTCCGACGATGCGTGCACGATGGTGCGGGCGCCAGGATCCGAGCCGCCGGGGATCCTGCTGGATTTCGGCGTCGAGATCCATGGCGGCGTCCGATTCGATGTGCCGGCCAACTCCACCGGCAAGCCGGCGAGGGTGCGCGTTCGCTTCGGCGAGTCGGCATCCGAGGCCATGGGCGAGCCGAACAACGACCACACCATCCACGACTTCGAAATGCTCCTGCCGTGGATGGGGCATCAGGAAGTCGGCAACACGGGCTTCCGATTCGTCCGGCTCGACCTGCTCGAGGAAGGCGTCGAGATCAGCCTGCGGCAGGTTCTGGCCGTGTTCCTCTATCGGCCGCTCGAGCGACTGGGGGACTTCGAGTGCAGCGACGAGCGCCTGAACCGCATCTGGGACACGGGCGCCTACACGGTTCACCTGTGCATGCAGGACCACCTGTGGGACGGGATCAAACGGGACCGGCTGGTATGGATCGGCGACATGCATCCCGAGACCTGCGTGATTGCCTCCGTCTTCGGTGATAGCGACGTCGTGCCCGCGAGCCTCGACTACGTGCGGGACCGTACGCCGCTGCCTCAGTGGATGAACGGCATCTCTTCCTACTCGATGTGGTGGATCCTGTGCCACCACGAATGGTGGCGACGCTTCGCGGACCTCGATTATCTGCGGCAGCAGCGAGGCTATCTGTCGGACCTGCTCCGACAGATAGGCGACCGGGTGGGTCCCGACGGCTGCGAGCACTTGGACGGCCATCGGTTTCTCGAGTGGCCGACGGCGCGCGACGCCACGGCGATTGACTACGGCTTGCAGGCGCTGACGGTCATGGCCCTTCGGGCAGGAGCCGAACTGTGCGATCAGATAGACGAGACCGAGATCGCATCGTCGGCGCGGGAGGTGGCCCAGCGGGCCGCCACGTTCCGAAGGCCGCCGACCTACAGCAAGCAGGCCCATGCGCTGGCGGCGCTGGCCGGCATGGCCGACCCGGTCAGCGTCAATGAACAGCATCTGTCGCTGGATCCCCACCGGGGCATCTCGACGTTCTACGGCTACTATGTCCTGCAGGCGCGGGCCATGGCAGGCGACATTCAAGGGTGCCTCGATCTCATCAGGCGCTACTGGGGCGGCATGCTCGATATGGGCGCGACGACCTTCTGGGAGCATTTCGAACTTGACTGGACCGAGGGAGCGACGCGCATCGACGAGCTGCCCCAACCGGGCCGACCCGACATCCACGCCGATTTCGGCGACCATTGCTTTGTCGGCCTGCGCCATAGCCTGTGCCACGGCTGGGCAGCGGGACCCACGGCATGGCTGACAGAGCACGTCCTCGGCATTGCCCCCGCCAAGCCCGGCTTCGCATGCATCAACCTGAATCCGCGCTTAGGGGACCTCGAATGGGCCCGCGGCTCGGTGCCGACCCCTCACGGGGTCATCGGCGTCGAGGTTACTCGAGCCGAAGACGGCTCCGAGGATGTCGAGATCGAGCTGCCTGAGGGCGTCGAGATTGCGGAGTGACGCAGTCGCAACAAGAGTGCACGTCGTCGCGAGCGCTGCGAAGCGATCCCGAACAGGCAGGGCCGATTAGCATATCGGCATCGCCAGAAGAGACATCCGGAGGCCCTCGGGATTGCCTCGCTTCGCTCGCAATGACGTGTGAGCGCCGCGAAGCGGCTTCTCCGCCCGTGTTGGGACAAGCCGCTGCGTCACAGTTGGCATGGGCGAACCAACCGCGCGCTGCCGCGTTTCCCTTGATGGCGGTTCCGCTCGGCGGTTGATTCGCCCCTACGCGCTGCCGGAGCGCACCGTCGCGGAGCGACGACGGATGGTAGCCGGGCGGCGCAAGCCCCCGGACAACGGCGACCACCTGCACGCCCACGTCGTCGCGATCGCACCGAAGCGATCCCGAGCAGCCCACGCCCACACGTCATCGCGAGCGAAGCGACGCGATCCCGAACAGGCGGTTCCGTACGGCGGCTGATTCGCCGCTACGGCGATGCGGCCGCTTCGTCGGTGCGCCCTGAAGGGGCGCGATTGCTCAGGCCGGGGCCTCAGCCCCGGTCGAGCGACGGGCGTTACCACCTCACCCAACGTTGATGATGGGGTAGGAAACGCGGCGCGCTGTCCCCGGCCCTG
>JAAYVH010000278.1 GCA_012517255.1 Chthonomonadales bacterium | reverse complement strand
CGGAGGCGTCAAGCGCGAAACCGAAGGTTTTGACATGCCCGGATATAATCAATATCGTAGATATTGATGCAAGCCTTTTCGATTACCCAGCCCCACCCCAGGTTATGCTGACACTCATGCCATCACCCGGCAGACCATCCAAACGACCCCGGACGCCGTTCGGGGAGCGGCTGGCAGCCCTCCGGGAGGCGGCGGGCCTTACCCAGGCTCAGGTCGCCGCCCAGTTGGGCATCACCCAGCACGCTTACGCCTACTGGGAGCGCAACCCGGTGGCCTTGCGCCCGGAGCAGTTGCTCCAGCTTGCCGCCGCGCTCCATACGAACGTCGAAGCCCTGGTCGGCGAACGTCCCGCCCAGCGCCGCAACGGCGGGGGTGGCCCGGCGGGCAAAGCCCGGCAGTTGTTTGAAGCCGTCTCCCGGCTGCCCCGCCGCCAGCAGGAGAAGATTTTCGCCATCCTCGAACCGTTCGTCCGCGAGCACGCCAGCCAGTCGTAAAGCGGCTGTGGGCCGGGGCCTGCCCTTACACAAGCGAACGGTTGGCTAAACGGGGGCCGGGGTTGTCATGCTTCATGGCACTACACCCGGCTTGACGGGCCTCTAGTGTAGTGCTAAGATGCACTACATGATGATCGCCGTCGGCTACGCCCGCGTCTCCACCGCCAGCCAGTCCGAGGAGGGCGTCTCCCTGGAGGCCCAGGAGCGCCGCATCCACGCCTGGTGCCAGGCCAACGGTTATCGCCTACAAGAAGTCTTCGTCGAGGCCCGCAGCGCCGCCCGCGCCCACAACCGGCCCCAGCTCCAGGTGGCCCTGAACCGGGCTTGCCAGGCCAAAGCCGCCCTGGTGGTCTATTCCCTGTCCCGGCTGGCCCGGAGCACCAAAGACGCGCTCCTGATCTCCGAGCGGCTGGACCGGGCCGGAGCCGACCTGGTCTCCCTGTCCGAGCGGATCGACTCGACCTCGCCTATGGGTAAGATGGTCTTCCGGCTCCTGGCCTCGCTCAGCGAGTTTGAAAGAGATCAGTTGTCGGAGCGCACCCGGCTGGCGATGGCCCACCTGCGGCTGAACAACCGGCGGATTTCGACGAAGATTCCGCTGGGCTACGACCTGGCTGCCGATGGCCAGACCCTGGTCGAGAACCCCGCCGAGCAGGCGACCGTCCGCAAGATCGTCGCCTTGCGCCAGGGCGGGCGCTCTCTGGCGCAGATCGCCCGGCAGATGGAGCGGGAGGGCATTCCCACCAAAAACGGTGGAGGCTGGTATCCTTCGACCGTAGCGCGTATTCTAAATCGGCAACGCAAGCTACAGATATGAGTAGAAAGCCCGCCAAGCCGGTTACGGTGACCCGCGCCGAGGTCAGCGCCGCCCTGCCCAAGAGCCAGACCGTCCAGCTCCGGCTCGCGCCCAAGGAGAAGGAGGCCATCAAAGCCGCCGCCACGGCCTGCGGGCGCAGTGTCTCGGAGTATCTCCTGGAATGCCACCGCCTGGTGGCCGACAAGCTCGCCAAAGGCTGACCCACGGTCCTCCGGGCGCACGAGCGCTGGAACCGGCCTCAGCCGGGCACGGCTTCCCGCCGTCCACCCCCATCTTCCCCGCCGTTTACTTTTTCGATCTGGCCAGGCCCGTGGAGGGGTAGTCCCCGGATTCCGTTCTACGTAGTTACGATGACCAGGCCGGTGTGGTAACCGGCCCGGTCCAACGGAACACCATGCAGACGGACCACCGAACCCTTTGGGGCTGGACGCTAGGGAACAGCAAGCGCGGCGATCCCCTCGCCGCCCCGGTCTGCATGGCCCTTTACCACCGTCCAGCTCCTCCCCCCTGCCCATCATGAACGCCATGCTTGACCCCCGCGCCCTGGCCGCTGCCAATGCCATCAATGTTTACAAAAAAATCGTGGGCCAGGGGCCGATCATCCCCTCCTGGCTGGGCGCGGCCCTGCCGCCCCGCAGTGGTCGGCACGGCTGGCGCGATCACGTCGCGCTCTACATCCTGAGCGACATCATCTGCGCCCACCGGCTCAAAGACGGCCAGGTCTTCTTCCGGGGACCGCTCTACCAGGTCAACCGCGAAGCCTGGGCCGCGAGCATCCCCACGACCTTGAAAGAGATCAGCCTGACCCTGACCTGGCTGGCTGACGACCTGGGCGTCATCGGCAGGGATAAACGGGTGCGGCTGGTGGACGGCCAGCCGTGCGGCTCGCAGACCTTCGCCTGGCCTATCGTGCCCCGGCTCCTGGAGCTGCGGGACTACTTCCTGGAGCACGGCCACCCGATGCCCGTCAAGGGCCGAGCACCGGATTCGGCCACGGACGCAGCCCCGCCCAGAGATGGCCTTGAAGGCAACTCGACCCCCGCCTTCAAGGCAACTTCATCCCCAGCTTCAAGGCAATCTCACCCCCACCCTCAAGGCCACTCCTCTCTTAGCTCGGCTGCCAAGCCGACCGCTGCCGAAGGCAGTGGCGAGTCTCTGACCGGGACCACCACCGACGAACCTGCCCCAGTCGGGCAGAGACGAGCCAGGGCCGGAGGCGGCGGAACGAACGAGCGCCAGCGAGTGAGTGGCGACGCCGACCCTAAAGCCGACTTAGCGCCGCCCGCGCCCAGGCCGAAGGCACCGGCGCAGCCCAGCCAGGCCAACGCCAAGATCAACGGCAATGGCGATCCCCGCCCGGCCAACGGCCCCCCGACCGCTGCGGCTCCGCCGCCCTGGTCGCCGCCCCCTCCGCCCAACAGCATCCAGATCGTCACCGAGGCCGATCAAAAAGCCTGGCGCAAAGCCATGCGCTTCGCGCTCATGTGGCAGGAAGCCATCGTCCGCTCCCGCACCCTCGCTTCCAGCGCCTTCACCCTGGCCGACAAAAAGGCCGCTTACGCCTACTTCCAAGCCCACCCGGCTGTGACCGGCGATTTCCCGCTGGCCGTGGCCATCCACGCCTGGCAGCTCGCCCGTGAGGGCGCTCAGCCCAGGAACAAGCGCCGCCAGCTCTACCACATCCCCCACAGCCTCGACCCCCGCCAGTTCCTGGCCTCCATGAGCACCGGCAAGATCGAGGCCGAGGTCGGGTTGTTCGAGGACGTGAACTCCTGGGAAACGCACCGCTTTTGGTTCACCGAGAGCGAGCTGGTCTATTGGGGGTGGACTGTCGCCAACATCCCGGTGATGGCCCTCGACCCGGACCAGCTATGGGAGTATGACCCTGCCACTCCCCGCTACTACTTCGACCGGCACCGCGAACTGCCTCCCGAAGTCGCCGACATGGTCAAGCAGACGGCGGCTAAAGGATCATCCTCCTCGTCAGCCCGGTGACCAGCACGGCCATCCCCAGCACCGGGCGTCTTGCCTGAACCACCCTATTTACCCCGCGTCAAGAGTGTCGTCCACGATCACGCCCCAAAAACCGCGCCTTCTAACCTCCGCATGAACGGCATCCAGGCGTTTACGGCTCATCGCCTTCTCAGGTGGCGTCCCGCAAGGCAGCGCCAGGATCATCACCGTCACGGTCGCCCAAATCGGAGCCAAACCGCAGCCCCTTCGGCCCGTGGCCAGGGCCGGGGTGGCAGGTGCGGGCTCGTCCCACCGTAGCCCGGAGGGCGAAGGTGGATGGCCGACTAACTCCGGCGCGGCCTGAGCGCCGCTAGATTCCTTACACCGTTTGGCGGGACACCGCGTTACTTCTTCCGAAACTGTTCAATGAGCAAATGGTCGCCCTGCGGTGAGCGAACCAATGTTCCTCGAAAGGTGTAACCATTCGTTTCCCATTCGCTGGTGAACGCAGACTGTGCTTGCGAGATTTTTCGCTTGCCCATCATGCCTTGAACAGACTTCACCGTGTCTTCCAACGGGAGATTCAGGTAGTCTTTAACTCCCACCGCTTTCATCGGCGGCATTGTGATTGGAGATGGCGAGAACACCGCCCAAGCGTAGAACCCGTAACTTGCGTCTCGTCCACCGCCGTCGGTGGAGTTGACCAACACTGTGTTGGTCGGGAAAGCGATTCCGACTTTCGCCTCCAACTCTTTCAAGGCTGGGCCTTCTTTCGCGTTCACGCTTTGCGTTGATGTTGATTGGCTCGAAGACACCTGGCGGTCGTCGCATCCTGCGGTCAGCAGGATGCTCAGAGCCGTAAGCACGACGTGTGTTGCCTGGGGTTTGGTTTTCATCGGCCTTGCTCAGATTCCCAGCCTTCGGTGACTTTGGGGGCTTGGCCCTTCTTCCACTTGACGGTCTTCTTTACCGCCCCGCGCATGTCGAACTCTCTGGCGAGTCCTTGCCGGTGAAAGTCTCCCATGAACTGGTCTGTGACCGTCTGGCCGAGGATGGTCACCGATTTACCCGTGTCCCAGTTGTAGCGGTCGTAGAACTTGTATTGAAACTCCAGCGTGTATTCGTCCTTGCAGACAGTCGCGTTACCCTTGCCCCATGCGCTGTATCCGCCAACGGCGTAATACCAGTTCTGGCTTTCGCTCTTGCCATTGTAGCCTCCAGATGCACTGCCAGAAGTGAGTTGATGCTTGCCGTCCGGCAATGACTCCACGAACGCCTGCGCTAGTCCTAACTCGGTATTGAAAACCCGCTTCGCCGAAGGCACGTCATCAATCATCTTCTGCAACCGGATGGTGTAGTCGCTCCCGGAGTTTCCGAAGTAATGCTGAACGTGATTCACCGCATCGGGCATCCCGATCCAAACAATCCCAATGTTGTTTACGATGAGTTGCTTCAAAGACCAACTGCCCAATGTCCACTCTTCGGAATCCCAAGTTCCTGCGCCAGGGTCTGGCGTGATGGTCGGGTCGTCCGTGCCTTTCTTGTAGTCTTTGAGACCAAGCGGATCGAAGCGATTGTTCGGATCATTGGCAACGAAGGCATACAAGTTCACGCTGCCAAGTTCCCCAATCGGGTCTCTGGATAGCCATTTGCTCCGACCCGACGCGGTTTTGTAGGCACAGGGCCTGGAACCCGTTGCGATTCCGAGGCCACGACGGCCTCGCCGTGATGGGCGACCCGATGGGGTCAGGTGAAGATTCCGGGCGCGAACTTTCCGGGGGGAGGTCAGG
>JAAYVH010000277.1 GCA_012517255.1 Chthonomonadales bacterium | reverse complement strand
CCTCATCTACGACCTCGTCACCAAGGGCGAGGAGTACGTGATGCAATCGCAGGAACTGTACGAGCGCCAACAGGCCGATCGCGAACGACAGGCACTCGCTCGCCGTGCAGCCAAACACAATCTGGTACTCCTAGACCCGGCTACAGGAGTGGTGCTTTCTTAGGAGCGAAGCGACGCGATCCCGAGCAGTCTATGCCGATCCGATCCGACGGCCGTGATCGCTGGGAATTGCCCGGTACGGATCCGTATGGACTTCGCTACCAAGAGAGCTCTCTACGCCTTCTCACTCGCCCAGCGCGGCCCCGCCGCGTCCGAACGCGCAATGACGTGGGGGCGTGGCGATGCTCCTCACACCATTCCGACAACAGGTCTTTGCTGGTATACTATGGAAACTGATTATCCAAAGAGGATGCTTCGTCTATCATCCCCATGGGCAACAACACTGAACGGCGGTTCAGCAGCATGGTCGCCAAGCTCAGGGCGCAGGGGTGCCGAATCACCCCGCAGCGTCTGGCCATTCTACGTGTGCTGGCCGACAGCGTGGGGCATCCGACGGCGGATAGCATCTACGCGCGGATTCGCGATCAGTTTCCCACCACAAGCCTTGCGACCGTCTACAAGACGATCGCGGCGCTGAAGTCAGTGGACGAAGTGCTCGAACTGGGCTTTGCCGATGGAAGCAGTCGTTACGACGGGCACAGACCAGAGCCGCACCCGCACCTGATCTGCATCCGGTGCAAGACGATCCTCGACCACAACGCTAGCCCTGTGGACACGTTGCCTCGCGAGATCGCACGGGCAGCCGGCTATCGTCTGGTGAGCTACAGATTCGACGTCTATGGCATCTGCCCGGAGTGCGCTTCGAGCGACAGCCCTGACGCAGAGTGAACCACGACTTGCTGGAGCGCTCTGCACACTACGTACGACCGACCTGCGATTCCGAATGGATTCGGGGAGCAGGACGCGCAACCCTGAAGGAGGCAAACGATGGGTGACGAGAGCAGATGTCCGGTGACAGGCCGCCCGGGCAACACGGCCGGCCAAGGCACCGCCAATGACGATTGGTGGCCTAACCGGCTGCGCCTGGAGATCTTGC
The DNA here is from genome assembly GCA_012517255.1 of Chthonomonadales bacterium. GTDB lineage: Bacteria > Armatimonadota > Chthonomonadetes > Chthonomonadales > CAJBBX01 > JAAYVH01. Next base: position 16,090 of record JAAYVH010000277.1, on the reverse strand, counting down.
ACCAGCACTCGTCGAAGTCCAATCCCATGGGGGAGGACTTCGACTACGCCAAGGAGTTCCAGACCCTTGACCTTGCAGCTGTCAAGAAAGACCTCGCAGCACTGATGACCGACTCTCAGGACTGGTGGCCTGCGGACTTCGGCCACTACGGGCCGCTGTTTGTCCGTATGGCGTGGCACAGCGCAGGCACCTACCGCGTCGGGGACGGTCGGGGCGGCGGCGGAAGAGGCCAGCAGCGCTTCGCCCCGCTCAACAGCTGGCCTGACAATGTCAACCTCGACAAAGCCCGCCGACTGCTCTGGCCGATCAAGCAGAAATACGGAAGGAAGATCTCCTGGGCCGATCTCATGATCCTCGCCGGCAACGTCGCCCTGGAGTCGATGGGCTTCAAGACGTTCGGTTTCGCCGGAGGTCGTGAGGACGTCTGGGAGCCAGATCAGGATGTCTACTGGGGCTCGGAGAAGGAGTGGCTCGGCGATCAGCGTTACTCCGGCGAGCGCGAACTCGAGAACCCCCTCGCTGCCGTACAGATGGGCCTCATCTATGTGAACCCAGAAGGCCCCAACGGCCAACCGGATCCCGTGGCGGCTGCCCGCGATATCCGCGAGACATTCGCCCGCATGGCCATGAACGACGAGGAGACCGTGGCCCTCATCGCAGGTGGCCACACTTTCGGCAAGACGCACGGCGCCGGTCCCGCCACCCATGTGGGGCCTGACCCCGAGGCCGCTCCCATCGAGGAGCAGGGCCTGGGCTGGAAGAGCACGTTCGGGACCGGCAAGGGACCCGACACCATCACTAGCGGCCTGGAGGTCATCTGGACCACAACCCCGACCAGATGGGGAAGCAACTTCTTCTGGAACCTGTTCGGTTACGAGTGGGAGCTCACCAAGAGCCCGGCCGGCGCATACCAGTGGGTGGCTAAGGGAGCAGGAGCAACCATCCCGGATGCCTTCGACCCAACCAAGAAGCACCCTCCGACCATGCTGACCACCGACCTTGCGCTCCGGTTCGACCCCGTCTACGAGAAGATATCGCGACGCTTCATGGAGAACCCCGACGAGTTCGCGGACGCGTTCGCCCGTGCATGGTTCAAGCTCACGCACAGGGACATGGGGCCGCGCTCGCGCTATCTGGGACCAGAGGTGCCTGCTGAGGAGCTCATCTGGCAGGATCCGATCCCGGCGGTGGATCATGAGCTCATTGACGGCCAGGACATCGAAGCCCTCAAAGCGAAGGTCCTGGCGTCGGGACTGACAGTCTCGGCGCTCGTGACCACGGCATGGGCCTCAGCGTCCACGTTCCGTGGCTCCGACAAGCGGGGAGGCGCCAACGGCGCACGCATCCGCCTCGAGCCCCAGAAGGACTGGGAGGTGAACCAGCCTGAGCAGCTCGCGAAGGTGCTTGAGACGCTGGAGCGCATTCGGCATGAGTTCAACAGCGCCCAGACCGGCGGCAAGCAAGTGTCGCTTGCCGATCTGATCGTACTCGCGGGTTGCGCGGGAGTCGAACAGGCGGCGCGCAACGCCGGCATCGAGGTGACGGTACCGTTCGTGCCGGGGCGCACGGATGCCTCGCAAGAGCAGACCGACGCCGCCTCGTTTGCCGTGCTCGAGCCCTGCGCCGACGGATTCCGCAACTACCAGAAGGCACGCTACTCCGTCAAGGCCGAAGAGCTGCTGGTAGACAAGGCTCAGCTATTGACGTTGACCGCCCCCGAGATGACCGTGCTTATCGGCGGCATGCGCGTTCTCGGCACGAACTTCGGCGGTACCAGGCATGGCGTGTTCACCGATCGCCCTGAGGCCCTTACCACCGACTTCTTCGTGAATCTGCTCGACATGGGCGTCGTCTGGAGCAAGAGCGCCGAGGACGACGAGGTTTTCGAGGGACGTGACCGCGCGACGGGCGAGCTGAAATGGACAGGCACGCGCGTTGACCTCATCTTCGGTCACAACTCCCAGCTCCGAGCGCTGGCAGAGGTCTACGCCTGTGCGGACTCTCGCGAGAAGTTCGTCCATGACTTCATCGCAGCTTGGGACAAGGTCATGAACCTTGACCGGTTCGATCTGAAGCGTTAGGCTGCGCTCACCCTGCCTCAATGCGGATGGCAGCGCCGCGCCGCCTCGGCGGAGCGATGCTGCCATCCTATCCAGGACGCAATGGCACGCAGCGGTCAGGGCTGCGCAGGATACCGTTTCGCCATCCCGTCGAGCCACGCCGCCATGTTGGGTGCGCCGCCTTCGCAGACGTGGCTGATGCCGAACCGCTCGACCACCTGGCGGAACCGCGCCACGAAGGCGGGAGCCTCATCACGCTTCAGCGCATACTTCTCGGGCCACTGAAGCTGCATGTACCAGAGCGGCAACATGAGCTTGTCCACACGGCCCCGCTCCTCGTCGGTGCGGCATGCGCGGCGCGCCGACGCCAGGATCGCCATTCCCTCGCTGACGAACTCGGGACGCACCGTTGATGACGGGTCCCATGCGCCGAACGCATGGGAGTCCGGCCGGGCCGCCTCGCGATCCATGAGCGCCAGAAAGGACTGCACGTCGCCGGAAGCCGGGCCGTAGTAACCGTCGCAGAACTCGCGCCGTATCTCCGCCGGGTCGCGACGCGGATCCCAGAGCAGCTGGGCCGCCAGATACTGGCGGAGCTCCGCAAGCTCGCCGCCCGGCCCCTGATAGTTGGCCTGAACCATCACGCCGTTGACGCCGTACTTCGCGTAGGCCTTGAGGTCCTTCGCCAGGCCGTCGAGGTTGAACACGGGCGAGATGTAATGGGCAAAGTTGGCCGCATAGTGCCAGACGAAGATACGGCGGGTCAGCTTGCGCCACCCCTCGAGATAGGTCGTCAGATTGGCTCCCAGGCCGCATTGCTCGAAGCCATGGTGGTAGCATCCCGCATGACACAGGCGAATGATGACGTTGTCCCTCGGGCGCGTCTTCGCCGGCGGCTTCGTCGAATAGGCATAGGCCAGCGTCTCGATCCACTTGTCGGGATAGCGCAGCTTCACCTCGTCGGCGATGGCGTTGACGAACCGCAGGATCGGTCCGTGCGGGCTCTGTTCCTCGGCCTCGATGGCCCGGCATGCGTCACACTCGCACGCTCCGTTGCCGTCGTTCTGCGAGACGTCTATGATCGGCACCTCGGGATACTCGCGGATCCACGCTAGCACCTGCTCTTTGGCGATGCGGAGGACATCCGGATTGGTCAGACACAGCTGGCCGTGAACGCTCTCGCCGACACGTTTGCCGCCGACGAGGCTGAAGTACTCCGGGTGTTCGGCGAAGTACTTCTCGGGAGGGACGAGCTTGGAGAAGCTGTGAACATAGGGGTGGAACGCGATCTTGCCGCCCACGCTCGCATCGCAATCGGTCGTCGGACCGTTGAGACGCTGCGGCACAGCAATCTCTCTGGCTGTCGAGTTGTAGTAGAGCGTCTCGCGGTACATGAACGGGGGCGCATAGATATGGTTGATCGCCGGCAGCGCGATGGTGCGGCGTTTCGGGATGATCGTGCAGTCGTTGGCGAGATAGAGGACGCCCAGGTAGCGTTCGAAGAACACATAGACCGCATAGACGGTGCCGCGCTCGTTGCCGCCGACCAGCGCCACATCGCGCGCGCCCGTGCGCATGCCGATACCGTCCTCGGGCGACGGCGTATCCGCGCCGAAGATGGCGCGGGCTCGGCGGGTCATGCCGATATGGACGGCAGGCCCGCTCCCGATCTTCGACTCAGCGACGATGGGAAGTCGAGCCCCCGAGATCGCATGCATGAGCCGCTGAAACTCGGCTGCCGCATAGGTCGTCGCCGGCGACGGCTTGTCCGGGACGGCGATCCGATATGCGCTCTTGCCCTCGCGCGCGAGCGCAAACGGCGCCGATACGAAGACAGCGCACGCGAGACACAGGCATTCGTTCATGACGTCATCTCCCGATTCTGCCCAAATGTGAGCCGCGCTTGCATCGTCATCGCCGTCGCGCAGCCGGCGGTAGTGCGCTATCCAGCGCTGCGGACGCCAGCAATGAGGAGGCCTGCAGCAGTTTCCCAACCGATCGCCGCCAGCATCGGCACACTATGCGCACTTTGCGATATAATGGTACCAATCCGATAGTTCGGAGGTGGATGGCAGTGCCATCGGGGAGCCCGCAAGGGCTCCCTTTTGCTTCACGGCAGGAGCTTGCGCCCCCATCCGTCAAGGCGCCCCGATGTGCTTCTATCGTACTTGGACTCTTCGAGCAGACGACCGATGCGGCCGCCGAAGGTTGTGGGGAGGGTTTGGTTCTGCGCCCTGGCCAGCACGGTTCGGAAGCTGGGGTGTGCGATCAGGTCGGCGAGCTGCAGTCCCGCTATGTTGTTGTCCTTCTTCTTCAGCTTCAGCTCGCCTGACGTTAGTCGCTGCTGGAACGTTGCCGCCTCCAGGTACTCCGTACCACCCTCGTAGATGCGCCGGAAGGACGCCTTCAGACGGCTATCCTCCTTCTTCCCGCGCGACACAGCCATCACGTCGCCGACGCAGTTATGGCGGCGAAGCCACAGGACATAGCGTTCGAGCAACACCCGGAGGCAGTAGTGGTAGGGGTCGGCCTGCCATGTGACGTACCGCTCTCGATGTTCGAGCTTATCGAGGACGACTGTCAGCACGACATACTCCCATTCCCTCAGACAACGGAGCAGGTCCTCGTTGAACGTCTGCTCTCTCTGGGGATCCCGGAGACTCTCGAACGGAGGTCTCTTGTTGACCAGCTCCTTGCGATGCAGCGAGACGGGATCGTCGGGATGGCTGACGAAATGTCGAGCCTTGAGCGCTTCCATGCCGGGAGCCAGCACGTGTAGGACGTAGTCGAGGTTCACAATCACGCCGGTCAAGCTCAGGTACCGATGGTTGGCGTCCATGCTCGCGCCCAGGTCCGAGTTTCCGACCTCGTCCACATAGAGCCTGTGCTTCGTCCAATCCACGGCGTGGAGTTCGCCGGACGTCTGGGTCACGCTCCGATATCTTCGAGCGTCCAGGCACAGGCATCGGCGCCCTCGCGCGCCAGCGCAAACGGCGCCGATACGAAGACAGCGCACGCGAGACACGCCGCCGAGGTCATGGCATCACCTCCGTGCGCGATCTGTCGTGACTGCGGCAGGCCGAAGACGCCCGTTCCCCGCGACGCTCAACGACCCGCGGCCGGTTGCGCGATGAACGTGCCGACATTCCCGTCGAACACCCTGTCGCCAGCCCCTCGTGCGCGCATCGTCACCTCGTGAAGTTGCACGCCCAGCGTCCGCGGATCGGGGTTGCTGGGGGTGACCATGGCCGGGACCCAGGCCTTGCTCTTCACCGTCAGCGTAACGGTCTCGCCCGATTGGGGAGGTATGCGCGCGGTCAGCGTGACAGTACCGGGCTTGGTGATGGCGGCTATCCGCTCATTGCCCAGGTAGATGCCGGCATCGGGCGTGACGGCGGGCTCAGGCACGCTGAGGGTGAGAGCGACCGTATACGTGCGGCCCGATCGGATGGGCAGGATCAGTCGGCCTGCGCCCATGGTCCAGCGGTGCGTTCGGGGCTTGCCGTTGACCGTGAGGCGCTCGCGTCCGTGGACCTTCTCGACCATGCGCGCGTCGCCCTCTTCGCCGATGACGACCCGGTAATGCAAGCGCGCTTCGGGAGTCCATTCCACCGGATCCTCTTCGTTGGCGATCATCTGCGTTCGCTTGCCCGCAAGGTTCTTCACGATGATGCCGTCGGCGGCCTGATTGCCGATGATGATCGCCGAGCGGGCCTTGCTTCCCACGCGCACGTGCGTGCCCATGTTGCCGAAGGTGCAGTGGGCGATGTTGGCGGCTCCGGCCTCAATGTCCAGGGCCGGAGCGCCCAGTCCGGTATTGTTCCAGTGGACGAAGTGGCAGGCGCTGGCGCTGAACGTGCCAGCGGGACTGCGCATCCAGACGCACCGGTCAATGGGCCCCCAGAACGAGCAGTTGACGAGGCTGACCTTGCCGACGGCTTTGGGGCCGACTTCGACACAGACCGAGTCGGTGCTGCCCCATCGGCCCACGAACTCGCCATTGGTGATGAGCAGGCCGGGATCCTGCGCCTGCTCGACGAGCACGGCGCGCCGGCACGAGTCGGCGCCAAGACCGAGGAAGTTGCCGTTGGTGCTGCCCGCCTTCGATTCGCTAAACTTGTAGCCCACGCCGTAGCCGAAGCAGAACGTGTTCGACACATAGTGCCAGTCTGTGCGCGCCAGCTCAAACGCCACGCCCTTCGTGTTGATCCACAGACAATAGGGATCGTCGGGCTTGTAGTTCACGCCAAACGGCCAGAAGTGGATGTTCTCGATATGGCCGATGTCGTAGCACTGATCCACGTAGATGCCGCGCTTGATGGGGTAGCCGGTGACGTTGCGCACCAGATGGCGATGGGCCGCGATGAGCACGATCCCCTCGTAGGGGTTGACGAGGCAGGAGTCGAGCACAGCCACGTTTTCCGTGCCTTCGGATTTCACGCAGGGTGGATAGGGCACCGGCGGAACGTCGGTTTGCTGCCATTCCGGATAGAGCACCACCACGCCCGCCAGCGCCGAGCAGTTGCCCGCCAGGCGAATGAAGGGAGGCCCTTCGATGCTTCCGCGTCCCGCGTAGGCCAGCAGCACGGTGCCGTTGATCTCAGCCGCCACAGGTCGGCGGATCGTAGGGGGCATGCGGTAGGTGCCCTGCAGGGTCACGTTCGCCGGTATGCTCAGGTTGCCCTTGATGGCATAGCGGCCCGCCGGAACGGTGACGATGCCGCCGCCGGCTTTGCCTGCCTCATCCAGTGTCTTCTGGAAGGCCTCGGTACAGTCGGTCTGGCCGTCGGCGACGGCACCGGCGCTCACGACATTCCATTCGCCGGGTGTCTGGGCAGTCGCGACGAGCGATGCGCACATGAGCGTCGCCGATATCAGGCCTGCGCGGAAGAACATGGCCGAACCTCCTCGGAGATCATGGGTAGTCATCCGAGGAGATTCGGCGCTTGTGGACTTCCTCCTGCAGGCTACAGAGCCGGCGGTTCGTAGAGAGCTATGCCAGCCAGGCCCCCTGTGGTCGAGATCTGCAAGTACTCGGGAGTTGGGTCATCGATATCATCGAGGCGCAGCAGTCTGCCATCCGAGAGCGTGAAGAGCATCCGCTCCTGCGAGTCGATGGCGATTCGCCAGGCAAGTGGAACGCTGCGGCTAGCAGCGGAGCTTGGAGGGAGACCCGTTAGGACGTCAACGGAAGTGTCCATACCCGTCTCGCGCACCACGTAGACCTTACCTGACTGCCCGACGCGCACGGCGCGGCAGCTGGGGCGGTAGTTGCTGACTCTGTTGGTTCCCGCCATGTCATCAACTCGAATCACTTCGTGTGTGCCGGCGTCGGCTACGTATATTCGCCCCTGCGAGTCGGTGCACACACTGCGTGGGGCTGCGAATCCGGTGAGCTCCGTCCAGCCGGCGCCGGACATATCGTCAATGCGCACAATCCTGTTGTTGCCGGTGTCGGCAATCAGGATGCGATCGTTGGAGTCAATCCAGATATCCCAGGGGTCGTAGAAACTCCCTGTGCCCGAACCGTAGGTGCCGCCATAGGTTACGCGTCCGGTGCCTTGCGGATCGTCCATCCGGACGATGCTGTAGCTGCCCCAGCCGCTAAGGATGTAGATGCGGCCCTGTTTGTCCGTCGCAACGGCGACTGCTCCGTGTTGCACAGTGGCCTGCCCCGCGTCGGGGTCAGCCTCAAACGGGTAATCGAGCCAGAACAGCCACGACGGCTCATAGTCCATGGTCATGTACAGGCGGCCTGATGACCGATCAAGCACCTTCACTAAGGCCAGGCCCTGGACCCCGGACTCGAGATCCTGGGCCGAGACGCCTTGTTCGCCCACTTTCTTCCCGGTGACCAGACCCGTGCCGTTCACGGTTACCTCGTCAGACTGACCCGCCAATCCCCACTGGAGCTTGCCCGGCGTGAGGAGCACCACGTTGTCTTGAGCGTCGTAGGCCGTCGCCGTCAACTGCACCTGCTCGCCTACGTAGACCGTCGCGGGATTGGGCGTGACCTCAAGCCGGACGATGGCGCTGTTCATCACCACAATAACCTGCTTGTTGATACCAGCTTCCACCGTCACCCCTGCGCTGCCGCTTGCGAGAATCACCCCTGAAGCGTCGGCGTTCGGATAGGCCTCGGCGTGGAGGGTGTACTGGCCGGGTGGAAGTCCGCGCCATTCGCGAGTAGCCTCGGTCTGCCCTTCGGTCCGCTGAAGGACGATCTGCTGGTCGTAGTTGTTTGGCCCCTGAAGCCGAACCCTGATGCTCTGCGTGGCTTCAGGTATCAGGCGGGTCTTCTCCGGCCAGATAACCTTGAATGAAACCCGGCCCGTCGCTGTGTTGGTTGAACCTCCGCCGCATCCGACGAGGAACGCCAGGGCAAGGGGTGCGATCAACCCTAGATATCGTTTCACTTTGTGCGCCACTCCCTTCAGCGGATGATTGCGTCTATGCCGCCTCGGTCATCGATGATGACCACGGCGGTGGCGTACACGGACCCCGCTCCGCTTCTGGCAGTGACCGTGAAAGTCTGCCCGGCCGAACCCCTATTCACAGGGTGGCTGCCGCCGTCATCTGGCAGGGACAGCACGAGCTGGGACGTGCGCGGCGATGAGCCGGAAAACGTGACGGTGTCAGGATTGAACGACGATTCGACGTTCGATGGCAGGCCGCTGATCTCCAGGGAGGCGCTCAGTGTGTGGCCGTTCAACGGAGTCACCGTGACGGTGTACTCCGCGGTACCGCCGGGCAGAAGGGTGCGCGACTCGGGGGCGATGCCAATCGACACGCCCGTGACTCTGAGGGTGAGCGCAACTGCTCGAGTCAGACCCCCGCCGGTGGCGGATACTGTGAACTCGTAGTCGCCGACTGCAACGCCGCCTGTCGGGACCGTGAGAGACAGCGGTGTTCCCGACGTTGTGGGCGTCACGACATTGCCCGGCGTGAGAGACCATTGCAGGGGCAGGGTGTGGACCACGACGGTGGCGGGAGCCGAGAAGGAACCCACGGCGCGCAGGTTCATCTTGAACACCGCAGAGGCGCCCTGTTCCACCGTAACCGTCGGATTCTCCAGCGTGAGCACGAGATCGCTGCTTGCGTCGGCGATGATGGGTGAATAGGGGGCGTTGCCTCCGCAGCCTCCCAATAGCAACGCAATGCCAACAACCGACAGGCATGCATACAGACGTCGTGATGTGTTCGTCATCGCTTCATTCCCCCTCAGTACCGGCAGCCGAAAGCGACGAAGCCTGCAAGGCTGCCGCCGAGGCCGGGCGTCAGGCTCATGCCGGTCGTGCCGCCCAGAGCGTTGGTGATGCCTAGGTCAATGGTCGTCTGGCGATCACCGTTCTCGGGCCGCATGCGAAGGGCTACGCCCCAGACGGCGCGGCGAACGCGCTCGCCGGTGTGCGTGTTGTAGGTGTTGTCGCCGTGGACAATGCCCGTGACGTCAGCGACCAGCTCGCCGGTATCGTTGATCTTCCAAGCGAGGCCGCCGCCGATGCCGACGAGCGTGTTGTCCTCGATGAACACCGCACGAGGGGCAAGCAGCAGGGTGATGGTCGAGCTCAGAGGCCGCTGATGCAGAAGCTGCACCGTCGGGAAGGTGTCCTTCTGCGCCGGCGTATCGGCATAGCTAACGCCGATCTCCAGCGCACACCGCGGCGTCTGCGGAGGCATGTAGCGCAGGAGCAACTCAGCATCGTTGCCGCCGTGATGAATGGCGAACGACGGCGCAACGAACGTCCGGCGCTCGCCGGCGGTTCCACGCAGGGTGAGCGCAAGACCCTCTCGAACTCCGTAGTCCAGTCGCAGGTCGCCGAACTTCGCGTCCTGCTTCGACCCGAAGATGCGGACGCCGCCGGACCAAACCGTCTTTCCGGGATCGGGGCACCCCGGTGCGTCGAGATTGAGAACGGGGCCGATGTCCGACACGCCCTGCTCGGCGCCGGCGACGCGGCCGAAGAGCGTCAGTGCGGCCAGTGCAGCGAGACAGCATACAACGCGCATACGTTCCTCCTGTGCGAGGCAGCCCCGGCGTCGAGCGGACTCGCTGTGTGATGGATCGGCTGTAGCAGCTAAGTACTTCGGACTTCCGCCCAATCCTTCTTTCTGATGCAAAGAAGTGATCTGTATGTCGTCGTGGCGTGCCAACCGACGAGTCGCTGACGCTCGCCAAACTCCGCGCTGGGGTAATCTTCAGGCCAACATAGATCGCGCGACAGGAGCAGACAGGTGCTGGACATTCGTCTCATTCGGGAGCAACCGGACTTCGTCAAAGAAGGCCTGCGCAAGGTCGGCGCAGACCCCGCGCTGGTTGATCAGGTCATTGAGCTGGACGCGCGTCGCCGAACGCTCGAGACCGAGGCAAGCTCGCTCCGCGCCCAGCGCAACGCCGGCTCCAAGGAGATCGGCCGCCTGAAGGATGAAGCCGAGCGGGAGGCACGCAAGGCCGAGATGCGCGCCATCGGCGACCGCATCGCCTCGATCGAAGTCGACCTGAAGGCCGCCGAAGCCGATCAGCAGAACCTGCTCCTGAACATCCCCAATCTGCCCCTGCCGGAAGTGCCCTACGGCGCCGACGAGCGTGAGAACGTCGTGATCAAGACAGTGGGCGAGCCGCGGGCCTTCGACTTCGAGCCGAAGCCGCACTGGGAGATCGGTGCAGCCCTCGGGATCCTCGACATCGAGCGGGGTACCAAGCTCAGCGGCTCACGGTTCTACGTGCTCAAAGGACAGGGAGCCGCGCTCCAGCGCGCCCTCATCAGCTTCATGCTCGATCTGCACATCCGCAAGCACGGCTACACCGAGGTCTATCCGCCTGCCGTCGTCAAGGAGCACTGCCTTGTCGGGACCGGCAACCTGCCCAAGTTCGGCGACAATCTCTATCGCGATATCGAGGACGATCTCTGGCTCGTCCCGACAGCCGAAGTGCCCGTGACCAACCTGCATCGCGAGGAGATACTGGACGCCTCCGATCTGCCCATCAAGTACGTCGCCTATTCGCCCTGCTTCCGGCGCGAGCGCATGTCGGCGGGCCGCGACGTCCGCGGCATCAAGCGCGGACACCAGTTCGACAAGGTCGAGATGGTTAAGCTGTGCACGCCGGAGACCTCGCGCGCCGAGCTGGACAGCCTCATTGCCGACGCCGAAGACGTCTGCCGGGCGCTGGAGATGCCCTATCGCGTCGTGCAGATGTGCACGGGTGACCTGTCGTTCGTTTCGGCCATCAAGTTCGATCTCGAGCTATGGGCGCCCGCCTGCGGCGACGAGGGCGGCGAATGGCTCGAGGTCTCATCGTGCGCCTGCTTCACCGACTTCCAGGCTCGGCGCGCCGGCATTCGCTATCGGCCCGAGCCCGGCGCACGGCCCGAGTTCGTGCACACCATCAATGGCTCCGGCCTGGCCCTCCCCCGCACGCTCATCGCCGTTCTCGAAAACTACCAGAACGCCGACGGCAGCGTAACCATCCCCGAGGCAGTCCGGCCCTACATGGGCGGCGTCGAGCGAATCTGCGCCGGCTGACGGAGCGTTGCGCGTGGGCGGCAACGTGCGCCTGCACGGCGCCATCCCTTGCGCCACAAATGACGGCGTCACCGGCTGGCCTACGTGTCACACATGATTTGGGCGAACCAACCGCGCGCATCCGCGGTTCTCTTCATGGCGGTTCCGCTCGGCGGTTGATTCGCCCCTACGGGCTCTCGGAGGGCGCACACTATGGCTCTGGCAGGACAGCGTTCTGTGTCCTGTCAGGTTGTGAGGACGCAACGCCCGGGTTCGCATTATCTGCGCGCATTCAGGTACAACGTCCAAGCTGTTGGGCACGCCGTCACACCGTGCTTGCAGCAAGAATGGGGGGCCCATCGCCCCAACGAAGAGGCTTCAGCATGAGCAATGAGGACACCAACCAGACGAGACGCGATTTCCTGCGCAAGTCCGGCGCGGCAGCGCTGACCAGCGCCATGAGCCTGCCCATGTTTCTGCCGGCGCGAGCGCTGGGGCTCAAGCGCCGCGACACTCTGAAGGTCGGTCTGATCGGATGCGGCGGACGCGGCACCGGCGCCGCGGTTCAGGCGCTCCACGCCGATCCCGACGTCGTGCTGACCGCCATGGGCGACGTCTTCAAGGCGCGCATTGACGGCAGCCTCGGCGCGATCAAGGGCGATGCCGAGATCGCGGCGCGCGTCCAGGTCAAACCGGAGAACATGTTTGTCGGTCTCGACTGCTACAAGGCCGTCATCGCGAGCGGCGTGGACGTGGTGCTGCTGGCGTCGCCGCCCGGTTTTCGCCCTCGCGAGATCATCGCGGCGGTCGAGGCCGGCAAGCACATCTTCGCCGAGAAGCCCATGGGCACCGACGCCGTCAACGTTCGCAATGCCATGGAAGCCGCCAAGGGCGTCGATGCCAAGAAGCTCTCGTTTGTCGCCGGCTTCTGCTGGCGCTACGAGCCCGCGCGACGCGAGCTGTTCCAGCGGATCCATGATGGAGCTATCGGCGATATCCGCCATGTCCATGCCACCTACCTGACGGGCCCGGTCAAGCCCATGCCGCCCGCGTCGCAGCGTCCGGCGGGCATGAGCGACGTGGAGTGGCAGATCAGCAACTGGTACAACTTTGTCTGGCTGTCGGGCGACGGTCTGGTGGAGCAGGCATGCCACAGCGTGGACAAGATCCTGTGGGCAATGAAGGACGTTCCGCCGCTCAAGTGCACAGGCACGGGCGGACGCGTCAATCCGAACAACGAAGGCAACATCTTCGATCACATTGACGTGTTCTACGAGTGGCCCGGCGGCATGCGGGCGACCATGGCCCAGCGTCAGATACCCGGCTGCCCGTTCAACGAGAACGCCGACTACATTGCCGGCGAGAAGGGCCTGGCAGTCATCAAGGGACGGCCCACGATCACCGGAGCCAACCCGTGGACCTATGAAGGCAAGGGCGGCGACATGTATCAGATCGAGCACAACGAGTTCTTCGCCTCGATCCGCAGCGGCAAGCCCATCAACGACAGCCAGCGCATGGGCGTGAGCACCCTTGCCGGCATCATGGGCCGTATGGCAGCCTACACCGGCGCCGAAGTGACCTGGGAGCACGTCATGGCTTCGCAGGAGGATCTCTTCCCCAAGAATCTGACCTGGGACGGCAGCCTGCCCATCGAGCCGATGGCGGTTCCCGGCAAGACGAAGCTGGTATAGAGCTTGGCAGAGTACCTCAAGAAGCTCCTGTGCGAGGCGGCGCTCCATGTCTACGAGCGTCGCCTCACCGACGCCGCGGGCGGCAACTTCAGCGTGCGCGACGGCGACCGGATCTACTGCACGCCAACCTACGCCGGATCTCGCCATTGGTGGCGCATTACGCCCGATATGCTCGTTGAGGCGGATCTTGAGGGCAACAAGCTGGGCGGTTCCGGCGAGTTCTCGCGCGAATGGCTCATGCATCTGAGCATCTATCAGCAGTTCGGGAGAGTTCGGGCCGTCGTCCATGCGCACGCCGAGAACATCATGGTGTTCGCCCATCTCGGCCGCCCCATACCGCCGACGAGCGAACAGACGGACCGCTGGGGCACCGTGTGCGTATGCGAGGAGCACGCCTCGCATACGCCGGAACTGGCCGAGGCTGTGGTTGAGGCCCTCCGCCCTCAGGAGCCTGGCCTGCCCGAGCGCGTCATGAGCGCCCTGATCCCCCGCCACGGCATCGTCATAGCCGGCAACGACCTTCACCAGTGCATCGAGGCTCTCGAGGGGTTCGATCAGTCGTGCTACATCCTGATCGCCCGTGCGGCGCTGGAAGCAGCCGGAATGTAGGACCGGGACGGGCGCGCCGCGTGCCGTCCCAACGCCATTCATGATGTGAGGGGTCTGGCGGCGGGACCTGACCGGGGCCAGATCATGTGTCGCAGGCCGTCCTCGCGTTCGGTGTGGGCGAACCAACCGCGCGTTACTTCCTCGTCACAAACGATACGCCCGATCGGCTGTTGCTTTGCCCCTGCGTGCGCCGCAGACGACGTTAGCCACCGCGATATCCTCTGCCATGAGGGCACATCGGACGACATGCCCTCGTACTTCTCGTTATCGTGGAGGGGCCTGCCCGATGCGGCCAAAAAAGGAGTTGACGTAATGGGCATGTCACGCTAAAGTAATAGTGTGGCTTTTCCAGCCGGCACGTCGCGGGCACATCAGCATGCCCGGAGGCATCGGTTCCCGCGCGCTGGCTGTGGTGTCGCGCCATGCTACAGGCAGGTTCCGTCGTATTGGCAAGATCCAGCGAAAGGAGCAGCAAGGCATGAAACGTTCCACCGGCTTTACCCTGATCGAACTGCTGGTAGTCATCGCGATCATCGCGATCCTGGCCGCCATTCTCTTCCCTGTGTTTGCTCAGGCACGCGAAAAGGCTCGCGCGACGGCGTGTCTCAGCAACGGGAAGCAGATCGGTCTGGCGTTCCGCATGTATGCCCAGGACTACGATGAAACGAACGTGGGCTCGTATGCATACCCCAACACCTGGGGTGCGTGCCCCATGTTCATCTGGGCCGACCTGATCTATCCGTATATCAAGAACGCTCAGCTCTTTGAGTGCCCCTCGATCCCGGAGCGTCGCTATGTACGCGACGGGGGCCGTGCCGGCTGCGCGCCGGTCATCGCCATGTGGGGTAATCCGCCGCTCGGGACTTCGGCGCGCCCCTGGTCTATGGGCTACCTGCTGAACGAGAGCTACAACGAGGATCCCCTCTGGTGCAATGATCCGTACGGGCTCGCATGCTATCACGGATTTGTCGCTCGATCCGAGTACGACTCGGCTCTCGGCGACACGACCATGGATGTCGGCGCGGCCGACGCTGAGATCGAGGAACCCGCCAACACTTTCGCGGCAGTGGACGGTGCGCCATCCTGCGGGACCAGCGCAGGCAACTCCAGCACGGCTGCGGTATTCCGCTATCCGCGGGACACGGACGTCACGGTAACGACCCGCGGCGACACTAGCGGCAGCGGATGCTTCATCGGCGGCGTGAAGCATGGCAGGGTGGCCAAGCGGCACACAGGCAACTTCAACGCCATCTTCGTAGACGGGCACATGAAGAGCCTGCGCCAGTCCACGCCGGCTCAGTGGACGCGCTACGCTGACTGACGCCCATTGTTAAGGCCGATCGGAGGCGCTTCGGCTGGAGGCGCCTCCGATGCGGCATTTCCCCGGGAGGACACACTATGGGCGGTAAGGTCCAGTGGTGGCACATCCTGATCTTCGTCATCGCGGCTGTGCTGATCATCTGGCGCGTCGGCGCGGCGACCATGGAATCCCGCAAGCCGGCAGAGAACAAAGTGGTCGAAGGCGAGTACAAGAACCTGGCCAGGCCCGGCACGAAGACGCACCAGATGTTCGAAGAGAAGTAGCGGATCGCGCGCGACGATGAAGCGGGCATTCGGTATCGGGGGCGGCCTCGTCGCCGCCCTCATCGTTATCTGGCTCGGCGGCGGAGCATGGGTCTGGTTGCGCAACTCGGTTCCGGACCCGCCCGTGCCTGCGCGGCGCCTGCCGTCCGACAATGTGTATCCGCGGTACGTCGAACTGGTGACGAAAGTGCGGGATCAGAAAGGGCTTCAGCGGCTCCATCTGGACCGGAACGCATCGCGCTCGGACATCATGCGCGCGCTGGAAGCCAACGCGGATGTGCTGAACGGTCTACGTGATCTAGCGGGTAAGCCCTGCGCCGTTACCGATCTGCAACCCACGGAGAAGTTCGTCGGTGCGCTGGCCTTTCCGGGCGTGACGCGGTTGGCCGCTCTATCCGTTCGTGTGCGAGCCAAGGCCGATCCCGGCGCAGCGCAACGAGATCTCGTGGCGGGGCTCCACTTCGGTACCGGCGTGATGCGCAACGGCGCGACTCTGCATATCACCACGGGGTTCCTGAGCCTCGTTCCCATCTTCATGGATGCTCCGGACGTTCTGCCATTTCTGAGCGCGCAGCAGTCAAAGAGCGCGGCGGAAGCCGTTCGCGCCATGCTGGAACAGCTTACGCCGCTTTCCGACATCAT
>JAAYVH010000276.1 GCA_012517255.1 Chthonomonadales bacterium | reverse complement strand
TCGGCCACCACGACGGTTTGGAGGCTTCGAGCCTGGCGAAGGGCTTCCAGCAAGGCGGTCCCGATGACAATGTCCTGAACAGGCTTGCCGATGGGATCGGCAATGGCGACATCGAGCAGCTCGACAGCTTCGCTGTTGATCGCCTCGACAGCCCCGGATGAATGGAGCAGCACTATTCCGCAACCGCAGCGCTCAAGAAGCGCCTGAAGCTTCCGCCTATCCCGTTCGCCCTCTTCCGTGATCGAGGCGACGCGCGCTTCGAGTTCGCCGACAGCGGTCTGGAGACGGTCTGAACGACGTCTGGTTGAGATAAGCGCCAGAACTAGCGCACCGATGCAAAGCGCGGCGCACGCCGTGAGAACCCAGAACCACACTACTGTCGTTCCTGATCCGGTCTGTGGGGATGCAGGGGGCCGTCACGACGAGCCATAGAACCAGAGCCAATCATAAGAGGCCCTAACCGGCCAATAGCTTGTAGCCGACGCCGCGCACGGTGAGGATGTACTTGGGCCGAGATGGATCTTCCTCGATCTTCTCACGGAGCCACCGGATGTGCACGTCCACGGTCCGCTCCCCGACGTACGCGTCGGCTCCCCATACGCGGTCCAGCAAGACGCTGCGAGAGAACGCCCGGCCAGGATTCGCGACGAGGAAGTGCAACAAGTCAAACTCCTTGCGGGTCAAGCTCACCGGCGTTCCATCCACGAAGACCTCGTGCTTGTCAGGCTCGACCAGAATGGGGCCTGCCTGAACCGGACCTTCTGCAGGAACGCCTCGCCCTTCGGTGGAGCGCCGCAGTATGGTCTTCACGCGGGCCATCAACTCCCGCATGCTGAACGGCTTCGTGACATAGTCGTCGGCGCCGAGCTCGAGCCCGACCACCCGATCCGTCTCGTCCGCGCGGGCGGTGAGCATGATGATGGGGATGCTCGAGGATCGCCGCATACGCCGGCATACGTCGAAGCCGCTGGCCGACGGCAACATCACGTCAAGGATAACCAGGCCCGGCTGCTCCTGTGCGAACAGGCTCAGGGCCTGCTCTGCATCGGCCGCAACGATGGGCTCATGACCCTCTTTGCGGAGGTTGTAGGCCACTGCCTCTGCGATGGCCGCTTCGTCGTCTACGACCAGTATCTTCATGCTGGATGGCCCATTGTACCAGCGGGTTTGGGGGCGTCTGAGCGTAGACGACGACAGTTAACGGTCATTTAAGGGCGTCATAACATCCCGTTAACAAGCGGGCTCCAGACTGGGTCGCGGGTTGAGGCGAGAGCATCGCCCAGCGAACTCACCTGGAGTTGACAAGGAGGCATCGCGCATTGTTAAGGATCGGGTTGTCAGCACTGGCGTGCCTTGCAGCCCTGCTTGCCTGTTCGGCGGTCTCCCGGGCTCAGGAGCTATCGGCCGACCACTGGGCTTACGGCGCGGTTCAGGATCTTTCGAGTAAAGGACTGATCAAGGGATACCCGCCCGACGGCGACTTCTTCGGAAAGCGGACGGTAACGCGCTACGAAATGGCCACCATCGTTCAGCGTGTGCTCGCATACATTGAGGACAGGCTGGCAGGCAAGGCTGACAGGGGAACATCGGGGGTACCCGCCACGGGGTCGCCCGCTTCGGGTGTAGTGGATCCGAAGGCGCTCGATGAGGTCAGGCGTCTCGTCAACGAGTTCAAGATTGAGCTCGGGGTAATCGGTGCCGATCTGCAGAAGGTTAAGGATCAGATCGGCGAGTTCAGGCAGGAGCTCGCAGCGGTCAAGGAGACAGCCGACAAGGCCGCAGCCGACGCCGCTGCGGCGCGGGAAGTCGCCGAGAAGGCTGCGAACGAGCTGCCGGACATCATCGAGACCCTGACTCTGGGTCGCAGCGAGTTCGAGGGCCTCGCCAAGGCGGTGAAGGCGCACGCGATCAGCGGTTACCTTCAGGCCCGGTACGAGATGTTCGACTCCGGTCAGAGCAGTCTGTTTCCTGCCGTCGGCTCCACTGGCGGTCCTGCGGTAGGTGGACCGAACTACGGCTTTCTGGTCAGGCGCGCGCGGATCAAAGTCGGCGGGCCGCTGGGCACTCGGAGCAACTATGCTCTGCAGCTCGATGTGCCGTCCACAGGCGCCACTGCTGTCAAGGATGCCTACATCAACGTCGCAGACCTGCCTCTTCCCGATCGCATGGTACTGAGTGCCGGGCTCTTCGTCCCGCCGTTCGGCTATGAGTTTCCGACGTCATCTGGCGTGCGCGAATCTCCCGAACGAGCCGCCGGCTTCAGCGACAGTTCCGCATCCTTCAGCATGCACAAAGGCGTCAAGGGGATGTTCGATGGACAGGATCGGGACGTAGGAGCGATGCTGTCATGGTCGGCGCCCAACTACCAGAACCCGAAGACGACGGTCTATGCGGGGGTGTTCAACGGCGAAGGGCGCGGATCCGGCGGGGTGCGCAACACCAATAAGCAGCTCGATACCGTGCTCAGGGTCCAAACCGAGCTGCTGAGGGGTAACGCCGATGTCGGCATCTCGGGATACTACGGCGCCATCGGGGTTAAGGCGCAGAGCAGCGACACCGCTCCGACGCGCAACGCCTACCGATTCCTCGGTGGAGTGGACTTCCGTTACTTCAGCCCATGGGGCACCACGTTGCGGGCCGAGTACATGGGCGGGCTATACGAGGTGACTCCCGATCGCTCGCTGTACCTGCCCGGAAACCACGCACATGCATGGGTCGTGGCTCTCAAACACCCGATCAACCCGCGGTTCGAGCTCGCCCTGAAGTATGACGAGTTCTATCCGGTGTCGCAGAAGGACGTGACGGTCGGCGGACTGGGCCGCATGGACCTCGTTCGCAAGACCATCGGCGGCGGTCTTCTGTATCAGCTCGACGAAGCCACGCGGTTCCGTCTCTGGTACTCGAAGGGTCTGACCCCCTACGATCCGAAGGCAAGCGCCGGACCCAATCGGTCTCGTCTGGGGCTCATCACCAGCGAGATCCAGATCACGTACTAACAGGGAGCATTCTAGCCATGAACAGAAGAACCATAGTGGCAGCGGCGATCGGGCTGTTGGGTGCGTCCATGAGCGCCGCATCTCTGGCGCAGTCCATCTCGGTCAAGGGTTCCGACACGATGCTGCCCCTCGGTCAGGGCTGGGCAGCCGCCTACATGAAGGCGAAGCCTGGCAGGGTGGTAACGGTCACGGGTGGCGGCTCGACTACCGGGATCGCCGGCCTTATTAACGGCATCTGCGACATAGCGCAGGCCTCACGGATCATGAAGGGCAGCGAGCTTGCCAGGGCCAAGGCGAGGGGTTTCGTTCCGTTCGAGACGCCTGTAGCGCGGGACGGCTTGGCCGTGGTTGTCCATCCGAGCAATCCCCTGAACAAGATCACGATGGCGCAGCTCAAGGCGATCTTCAGCGGCCAGGCGGCGACGTGGAAGGCTCTGGGCGGGCCGGATCAAGCCATCGTGACGGTTGGCCGCGACTCGTCTTCGGGTACGTACGGCTTCTTCCAGGACACCGTGCTCGGGATAGGACGACCGTACCGCCCCGACATGCAGACTTCGCCGTCGAGCAATCTGATCGGTCAGGTCGTGTCTCAGGACACCGGCGCCATCGGCTACATCGGCATCGGCTACGCGAAGAAGTTCGGATCCAAGGTGAAGGTTCTAACGGTCGATAAGGGCGACGGCAAGGCCGTTGAACCTACCGAAGAGAACGTGCGCTCGGGCAAATACCCTCTGTCCCGGTACCTGTTCTTCTACACGCGAGGCAAACCGGGCGGAGCCGTCAAGGACTTCATCGACTGGGTGCGGAGCGCCGAAGGCCAGGCGATCGTTCCCGACGTCGGCTACTACAAGGTGAACTAGGTGAGCCGAGCCGGCGCTCGGCCTTGGAGATCGCATCGAGCGCCGGCGGCAACCTGGCCAACGGCTATGCTAGACTCGTACCAAGAATCCAGAGAGGCATTCACACAGATGCGCGCAAAGTCCATACGGTTTCTGGCGGTTGCAGCGACCGCCGCGGTGGTGCTTGCTGGTTGCTCCAGCTCAAAGCAGGATGGCGGAGCAGGGTCCGGTGACAAACGAACGCTGATCGTCAAGGGCTCCGACACCATGGTCCAGCTTGCCCAGGCGTGGGCCGAAGAGTTCATGAAGAAGCACCCGGACATCATGGTGACAGTCACCGGTGGAGGCTCCAACACAGGCATAGCTGCGCTCATGAACAACGGAACCGACATCTGCAACTCCTCGCGGGCTATCAAAGAGGAGGAGCTTGCGTCGGCCAAACAGAAAGGCATTGACGTTCAGGAGTTCGTGGTAGCTCAGGACGCGTTGTCGGTTGTTGTTCATCCCGACAATCCGATCTCCGAACTGACGCTCGCGCAGCTCAAAGACATCTACACCGGCAAGATCACCAACTGGTCGGCGGTGGGCGGGCCGGATCAACGGATCGTGCTGAACTCCCGAGAGACGTCGTCGGGAACGTATGTGTTCTTCCAGGAGCATGTCCTGGGCAAAGGCGTGCCCTTTGCCGACAACACAATGCTTCAGCCGGCCACTTCTCAGATCGTGCAGACCGTGGCGCAGGACAAGGGCGGCATCGGGTACGTCGGGCTGGGATATGTCACGGACAAGGTGAAGAGCCTGCGCCTGAAGAAGGACGACGCATCCCCGGCTGTCGAAGGCACCATCGAAAACGTGCTGAATGGTGCATACCCGCTGGCCCGGCCTCTCTATGAGTACACCGCAGGCGCTCCGTCTGGCGTTGCCCAGCAATGGCTTGACTGGGTTCGCGGTCCCGAGGGGCAGGAGATCGTCAAGCGTCTGGACTTCGTACCGATCAAGTGAAGCGATCCATTCGTCGCGGCGAACGCGCAGAGAGCGTGATCGAGGCGGCCATCCGCGTAAGCGGAGTCGCCTCGATCGTGTTGGTTCTGCTCATCTTCGTCTTCGTGTTGCGCGAGGGGCTTCCGCTGTTCAGGGAATACAGCTTCGTCAAGTTCCTGACCGAGCGTGGATGGCAACCCACGCTGTCGCCCCCGACCGGTCCGTGGTTCGGGCTGCTGCCCAACTTGTGGGGGTCGTTCCTCGTAACGGCAGGCGCAGTCGTGCTGGCGGTGCCGCTCGCAGTCGGCGCCGCGGTGTGCCTCGCCGAAGTCGCTCCACGCGGATTGCGTGATCTGCTCAAGCCTTCCATCGAGCTCCTGGCCACAGTCCCGTCGGTAGCGATCGGCTTCGTCGGAGCGGCGGCGATCAACCCGCTGGTCAAGGATCTCTTCAACCTGGACACGGGCAAGAGCGCGCTGGCCGGCTCGATCATGCTTGCGTTCATGGCGATTCCGACGATTGTGACCATCTCCGACGACGCGCTGTCGGCGGTGCCCAAGACGTTTCGCGACGGTTCGCTTGCGCTGGGAGCCACGAAGTGGCAAGGGATATCGCGCGTGGTGTTTCCGGCGGCGGGACCCGGCATTATCGCAGCCATCATGCTCGGAATCGGTCGAGCGATCGGCGAGACGATGGTGGTGATCATGGTGACGGGCAACGCCGGCGTGCTTCCCGACAAGGGGTTGTGGCATGCGTTCACCCACTCGGTGCGCACCATCACCGGCACCATAGGCGC
The DNA here is from genome assembly GCA_012517255.1 of Chthonomonadales bacterium. Taxonomy (GTDB): domain Bacteria; phylum Armatimonadota; class Chthonomonadetes; order Chthonomonadales; family CAJBBX01; genus JAAYVH01. The sequence continues at coordinate 16,279 of JAAYVH010000276.1, read as the reverse complement.
CGAAGCCCTCGAGGTGGGCTACGGCGACGCTCACTACCGGGCGCTGTTCATGCTCGGAGTGGTCTTGTTCCTCATCACATTCGCGCTCAACTTCGTGGCGGATCTGGCGCTCAACCGTAGAGGGAGGCGAGCCCTGCAATGAGCCTGGACACCCGCGCCATGGGCCGCGCTCAGCTTGGTTCGCCGCGCACCATCTCGGCGAACGTCCGCAAGCAGCGGATCGCGTTCGGATGTCTGTACGCGGTGCTCGCCATGGTGGTGCTGCCGATCGCATGGCTGTTCGCCTACATCATCTACCATGGTTACCGGCAGATATCGTGGGACTTCCTCAGGCTTCCTCCGACGGCCGTGGATGCCGCCGGCGGCATCTTCCCAGCGATCGTCGGCACCTTCTACCTGATGCTGGGTACCATCGCCGTTGCGCTTCCGCTTGGGGTCGGCGGCGCGGTCTACCTGACCGAATACGCAGGCAGGTCTCGTCTGGTCCGGCTCATCCGGCTGGCGATCGTGAACCTTGCGGGCGTTCCTTCGATCGTGCACGGGCTGTTCGGTCTGGGGTTCTTCGTGCTGTTCGTCGGCGGCGGCATTGACCGCTTCATTCTGCACACCCAGCGACCTGTATGGGGGCAGCCCTGTCTTCTATGGGGGTTCTGTACGCTTGCCGTGGTCATCCTGCCGATCATCATCACGGCGACCGAGGAAGCCCTCCTGAGTGTTCCCAGATCGTTCCGCGAGGCGTCGCTGGGTCTTGGCGCGACGAAGTGGCAAACGGTGCGGCGGGTGGTGCTGCCGACGGCGTTGCCGGGGATCCTGACAGGCGCCATCCTCGGGATCGGCCGCGCGGCCGGCGAGACGGCTCCGGTCATGATCACCTGTGCGGCGTCGTTCAAGCCGTTCCTGCCGTCCGGCCTGAACGACTCGGCGATGCTCCTGCCATACCATCTGTATTTCGTCGTAACGCAGGTGCCGAACCCATCGCTGCAGCTTCAGGCCGGTATTGCGCTCGTGCTGGTGGCGCTGGTGTTCTTCATCAATGTGAGTGCTGTGGTGCTGCGAACACGAGAGCACCGAAGGAGAAAGTGGTAGACATGCGCTGGAAGAGTGCCGCCATCCTGTGGTGTGTGGCGTTCATCGTTGCGTTGTGTGCATCCTGCGGCAAGCCTGGTAACGGCGCTACGAAGGTTAACACCGAAGTCGGAGCCCAGATGCCCGCGATGTCGGATGACAAGATCCTCGCGGAGGTCAAGAAGGCGTTTTCCGCCGACCCCGTGCTGCAAAACGAGAAGATCGAGATCGCCGTTAAGGACGGACGGGTCACGCTCACGGGCTCCGTCTCTTCGGGCGAAGTGCGCATCAAGGCAGAGGACACGGCGCGAGCGGTGCCCGAGGTGTTCGGGGTTGACGCCGAGAAGCTCATCGCCCAATGATCGGGAGCACGCTTGTGAATGATGCCGGAACCGCAGCGCCGGTTGCGGAAGGCAACAGCGCCGCAGCCATAGCGAAGCCCGAACCGTCGCAACCGAGCAGCGCGCCGGCCAAGATCCGCGTCACAAACCTGAGCTTCTTCTACGATGAGGTTCAGGCGCTGTTCAACAACACCATCGAAATACCGGACCGCCATATTACGGCTCTGATCGGGCCTTCCGGCTGCGGCAAGTCCACGTTTCTGCGAGCCCTGAACCGCATGAACGATGAGATCCCTGGAACGCGTGTCCAGGGCGAGGTCTTGCTGGATGGCGTGGACATCTACGGCCCAACCTGCGACAAGGTCATCCTCCGGCGCAGAGTCGGCATGGTGTTTCAGCGTCCCAACCCGTTTCCGAAGTCCATCTACGAGAATGTGGCCTACGGTCCGAGGGTTCATGGCGAAGGTCGCAAGAGCCGACTCGACGAGATCGTGGAGCATAGCCTGCGCCGCGCCGCCCTGTGGGATGAGGTGAAGGACGGTCTGCATAAGTCGGCGTTCGACATCTCGGGAGGCCAACAACAGCGACTCTGCATTGCCCGCGTTCTTGCCGTCGAGCCCGAGGTGCTCCTCATGGACGAACCGTGCTCGGCGCTGGACCCCGCCTCGACCTTTCGCATTGAAGAGCTGATGCGGGAACTGCAGAAGGATATCGCCATCGTAATCGTAACGCATAACATGCAGCAGGCGGCGCGTGTATCGGACACTACCGGGTTCTTTCTCAAGGGCGAGCTGCTCGAAGTCGGTCCGACGCTCCGCATATTCAGCAAACCGGACGACAAACGTACCGAGGACTACATTCAGGGGCGGTTCGGCTAGACCGTGTCAGCTCCGGCAAGGCCAGCATTCATGTCAAGCACGCGCACTCCGTTCGATGAAGAGCTGTCCCGGCTCAGGACCCATGTGCTCGCCATGGGCGAGACGCTGGACCACATGCTCGATCTTTCCATGCAGGCGCTCACCGGACAGGATCCGGAGCTCACCAAGGCCGTGCTTGCCGCGGACGACGAGGTGGATCGGCTTGATGCAGAGATCGAGGCGGATTGCCTGCGGATGATCGCACTGCAGCAGCCGGTTGCCAGTGACCTGCGCAAGCTTGGCACCGCGTTCAAGGTGGTGACCGATCTCGAACGGATCGGCGACTATGCCGTGGATATCGCCAAGATAGGGCGGCGTATCTCGCGCCGCGGGCTCTTCTACAAGCCTCTGGTGGACATGCCCAGACTGGCCGGGTTGGTGCGCGCTATGTTGCGCGATGTGATGTCGGCCTTTGTCAACCAGGACCTGGATGTCGTTGCGCGGGTCGTGACGGCTGACGACGAGGTGGATGATCTGTACCATCGCTACCGCGATTTCGTCATTGAAGCGATGAGACAGGACACGACGCAAGTCTACGTGGGCACCTTCGTGGTTCTGGCTGCCAAGTACCTCGAGCGCGTGGGAGATCATCTGGTCAACGTCGCCGAGCGGATTCACTACATGGTGACGGGAGACCTGGTGCAGCTTGCGAAGCAGCGCAAGCTGTCGGCGCAGTCGGAGCAGGCCACAGGCCAGGCGTGATGTCGCCGGTAGCCGAAAACATCCTGCGGGTGCGCGAGCGCATCCATCGAGCGGCCGAACGGGCCGGGAGAGGGCCCGATGAGGTCACGCTCATCGCCGTCTCCAAGACGGTGGACGCCGATCGCATCCGCGAAGCATACGCCGCCGGCGTCGCCGACTTCGGCGAGAACTACGTGCAGGACGCCATCCGCAAGCTTTCTGTGTTGCCTGGAAGTCTGCGGTGGCACTTCATCGGGCATCTCCAGACCAACAAGGCTCGCCACGTCGTGGGGGCCTTCGCCCTGGTTCACAGCCTCGATTCTACGCGTCTGGCCGATGAGATGGACCGCAGGGCGGCAGCGCGCGGGATCGTCCAGGATGTGCTGATCGAGGTGCGATTGGACCCGGAGGGGGCGAAGACTGGCGTGGAGCCGGATCGCTTTGGCGAGCTGGTTGACCACGTTGCCGGTTTGCCTGCCCTTCGCCTCGCGGGTCTTATGGGCATGGCGCCGATAGTGGAGGACCCGGAAGCCGCACGCCCCCACTTCGCCCGGCTGCGATCCATGATGGAGAGACTGCCGGAGTCGAGCAGAAGGGTCCTGTCCATGGGGATGACCTCGGATTTCGAGGCCGCCATCATGGAGGGAGCGACCCACGTGCGCATCGGCACGGCCATCTTCGGCCCACGCTCGTAGGACCCGAAGGTATACTCACGCCATCTTACCGAAAGGGGTCCGATGTCCATGGCCAAATGCGTCTATCTCAACGGCAAACTCGTTGCATGGGAGGACGCGCATCTCGGCATCTACGACCACGGCTTCCTCTATGGCGACGGCGTGTTCGAGGGCATCCGCGCCTATGACGGCTCTATCTTTCGGTTGACCGACCATGTGCGCCGACTCTATCGCTCGGCGCTGGCGCTGGCGATCGGCATTCCAATGGACCCGGAGGCGTTCCGCGCGGCGATCATCGAGACGGTCCGCGCCAACGAGCTTCGCTCAGGCTACATACGGGTGTCGGTGTCCAGAGGCACGGGGCTCGGCCTGGATCCCGAGCACATTGACAAGACGCCGACGATCGTCATCTCCACCGAGCAGCTTCGGCTCTATCCGGAGAGCATGTACGAGAACGGCCTCGACGTCATCACGGCCTCAACGCGGGTGCCCCCCGCCGTCTGCATTGACCCTCAGATCAAATCGCTGGGGCGCTATATCAACAACATCCTGGCCAAGATGGAAGCCAACCGCGTCGGCGCAGGTGAGGCCCTGATGCTGAACATGGCGGGCAACGTTGCCGAGGCCACAGGCGACAATCTGTTCCTCGTCCGTTCTGGCAAGCTGATCACGCCGCCGACATCCGAGGGCGCCCTGGTCGGCATCACGCGCGATGCAGTGATCGCGCTGGCCGAGAAGATGGGCCTGTCCGTCATAGAACGAGCGGTAACGTTGTATGACTGCTATACGTCCGACGAAGCGTTCCTGACGGGAACGGCGGCCGAAGTGATCCCGATGGTGCGCCTCGACAACCGGACCATCGGCGACGGAAAGCCGGGACCAATCACCCATGACATCATTGCCGCCTTCCGACGATGCACGGCCTCCGAGGGAGAGCCGGCCTTCGACGCCTGACCCATCGAACGATGGGCGTGCACTCGCGCCCCTGATCGCCCGCGCGTTGGGCGTCGGTCCAGACGTGGCTCCGGGAGCGTGCTGCGTCTGCGGCGCAGGCGCCTCGCTGGTTCGGCTGACGGTCGCCGACACGGTGTATCTGGTGTGTCTCGCATGCCTCGAGGCCGCAGAGCCCGAGCGTCTGCGCCTGCCCGTGCGCTTCTACCGCAGCCTCGCCATGCCGATGAGAGTAAGCCCGGCTGAGGCGTTGGCCGAGCTTGACCCTGCGGCGCTGTGCCCTGTCTGCGGCGTCACGTTCGCCGATGTGTCGCGGGCCGGACTGATCGGATGTCCCGCCTGTTATGATGCGTTCGGCGCTGCCGTCAGCCAGGGACTGCAGCGGCTTCATCCAGCCACGTGAGAAACGCGTCTGCCAACAGGCTGCCGAAGCCCGCATGGTACCGAACCGCGGGAGCCGATCAGGACGTGGTAGTCTCGACGCGATGTCGTCTCGCGCGCAACCTCGAGGGCTTCCCGTTCCCGTGGCGAGCGAGCTCCGAGCAGCTTGGGGAGATCGTCATCCAGTGCGCGCGCGGCGTCGCTGCATTCGAGCCGCATGCCGTGCGGATCGGCAGGCCTGTGGCGGACTCTGAGGCGCTCCATCAGCTCCTTACCGCCCGCTATGTGAGCTTCAAATGGGCCGAAATGCTCACTCCCGGGAGCGTTCACGTGTTTCCCGACGGCTCGGGGTCGATCATGGTGAACGAAGAAGACCATCTTCGCATCCAGACGCTCCGAGCTGGGCTGGATGTCGAAACCTGCCTGAATCAAGCGCAGCGCGCGGCCGATGCCCTCGGACGCCAACTGGCGATCGCGAGCAGCTCGACGCACGGGTTCCTCACGGCGTCACTCTGCAACACCGGGAGCGGCTTGCGGCTGAGTTGCCTGCTTCATCTTGCCGCGCTTGCGGCGACGCCTGCCATATCCGAGGCGCTCGCTGCGGCGAGGCGCATGAACTGCGTGGTCCGAGGAGCATTCGGAGAGGGCAGCTCGGGAACCGGCTCGCTCGTGCAAGTGTCCAACAGGTGTACGTGGGGCGTCGGGGCGGCGTATGCGGTGGAACAGGCGGTAGCCGCCGTGCGCTACCTGGTGGTGCGTGAGCGAGAGGCGAGGGAGGCGATGATGCGCCGGCCGGGAGGCAAGGGTGATCTTATCGCCGCCGCCGAAGGTGCGAGCGATCTGCTGTTGCATGAGGATCTCTCCGCCGCCGATATCGTTCGATCGCTGTCGGTGGTGAGGCTCGGCATGGCGATGGGCGCAACGTCCGGCACGCTGCTGCGTACTGGAGAATGGATGGCATTGGCCGGGCTACTGTTGTGGTCCGAACGCCGCCAGGCGTCCGGCGTCTATGAGCGTGTGCGCGTTCAGTCGGCAGTGCGCGCGGGCCTCCGGGCGTGTCTGGCAGAGGGCTCGCATTGACATCCGAACAATCGGGAGAGGTAGAATCACGCGTGAAGGGTAGGTTAAGTACGATCATCAACTACCCGAGAGGTATGAAGCATGTGGCAGCGGTTCACTGAGCGGGCGCGCAGAGTGGTCTTCTTCGCGCAGGAAGAGGCGGGACGTCTCGGGGAGAACTACGTCTCAACCGAGCATCTGCTCCTCGGGCTGGTTCGCGAAAGTGACAGCGTTGCAGGCAGAATACTCGATCGCCTCGGCGTTAGCTTGGGCCGGATACGCTCGGAGATCGAGCGGCAGGTCACGCGGGGCGACGGCAAGATCAGCCAGGACATGCAGTTGACGCCCCGGGCCAAGCGGGTCATTGACCTCGCCTATGACGAGGCGCGCCAGCTCAATCACAACTACATTGGCACCGAGCATCTCCTTCTCGGTCTGATTCGCGAAGGCGAGGGGCTGGCAGGCCGTGTCCTTGCGAAGCTGAACGTCGATCTCGAGCGCGGCCGACGCGAAGTCATGGCCATGAAGGACGCCGAGGTCGCCTCGGTAGGAGCCCCGCACACCCAGCATCGTCACCATCGGTCGCGGACCCCCACGCTCGATGAGTTTGGGCGCGACCTCACGGATCTGGCGCGCAACGACAAGCTCGACCCCGTTGTTGGGCGGACGACCGAAATCGAGCGGGTCATTCAGATCCTGTCGCGCCGCACCAAGAAAAACCCCTGTCTGCTCGGTGAACCGGGCGTCGGCAAGACGGCCATTGCCGAAGGGCTGGCCCAGAAGATCGTGCTCGGCGACATCCCGGAGACCCTGAGGGACAAGCGAATCCTGGCCCTCGACCTTGCGGGCTTGGTGGCAGGCACGAAGTACCGTGGCGAGTTCGAAGAGCGCATGAAGCGCGTGATGGACGAGGTTCGCAAGGCTCAGGGCGAGATCATCCTGTTCATTGATGAGCTCCACACGCTGGTCGGGGCCGGCGCCGCCGAAGGCGCCATTGACGCTTCGAACATCATGAAGCCGGCGCTCGCGCGCGGCGAGCTGCAATGCATCGGCGCCACCACGATGGACGAGTTCCGGAAGTATGTCGAGCGCGATGCGGCGCTCCAGCGGCGGTTCCAGCCCGTGAAGGTCGGCGAGCCGAGCGAAGACGAGTGCATCGCCATCCTGCGCGGGTTGCGCAGCCGGTATGAGCGCCATCACAGCGTGCGGATCACCGACGATGCCCTTGTGGCGGCGGCGAGACTGGCCAATCGGTACATCAGCGACCGCTTCTTGCCGGACAAGGCCATAGATCTCATTGACGAAGCAGCATCGCGGGTTCGCTTGCAGCATGCGCTGCCGCCGCTGGATCTGCGGCAGGCGCGCGCCGAACTCGTCGAGCTCGAGCGCAGCATGCAGGCAGGAGGTCGCGAGCGCCAACCTGTGTCGAGCGAGCTGGACATGAAGCGGCGCCGACTGCGAGCCGATATCGAGATGCTCGAGCGTGACTGGCGCTCCAAGCTCGACGACACGCCTCAGGTTGTCTGCGAGGACGAGATCGCGGCGATTGTGCAGTCATGGACGGGCATTCCGGTGTCTCGCCTTGTCGAGGCGGAGAGCCAGAAGCTGCTGCGCATGGAAGAGGAGCTGCACAAGCGGATCATCGGTCAGCACGAGGCCATCGTAGCTGTGGCCAAGGCCGTCCGACGTGCCCGCTCGGGCATGAAGGACCCCAAGCGACCCACCGGTACGTTCATCTTCCTCGGACCGACGGGCGTGGGCAAGACCGAACTCGCTCGGGCCCTGGCCGAGTACCTCTTCGACAACGAGAACAACCTCGTGCGCATTGACATGTCCGAATACATGGAGCGCTTCGCCGTATCGCGGCTGGTGGGCGCTCCGCCCGGCTATGTCGGCTACGACGAGGGCGGCCAGCTCACCGAGGCCGTTCGGCGCAACCCGTACTCGGTGATCCTGCTGGACGAGATCGAAAAGGCGCATCCCGAGGTGTTCAACATCCTCTTGCAGGTGGCCGAGGATGGGCGGCTGACCGACAGCCAGGGCCGCAGCGTTGACTTCAAGAACACCGTCATCATCATGACCTCGAACATCGGCGCTCGCAGCATCACCCGCGAGCCCGGTATCGGTCTGCGCACTCCCGCGAAGGTAGACGAGGATGCCCGGGCCTATGAGGCCATGAAGGGCAAGGTCCTCGACGAGATGAAGAAGACCTTCCGACCCGAGTTCCTCAACCGCATTGACGAAGTCGTGGTCTTCCATGCTCTCAGCAGCGATGAGATCCACCAGATCGTGGATCTGATGCTGGGGCGGGTCGCGACGCAGGTTCGACAGAGCGGCATGGACCTGGAAGTGAGCCCTGAAGCCAAGGACATTCTGGCTCGCGAGGGTTACGATCCTGCCTACGGCGCCCGTCCGCTTCGCCGAGCGATTCAGCGTCTCATCGAAGACCCGCTGTCCGAACAGCTCCTTGCAGGCAACTTCCATGAGGGCGACGTCATTCGCGCTGAAGTGGAGGACGGCGACATCGTCTTCGTCAAAGCCCGACCCGAGGGCGATCTCGAGTTGCCGCCGCCCGCTCTGGCAGCGGCCGAACCCCACACCACGTAGTGACGAGGGGCGGTTCGGGTCGCCCATTCCCCGGCCCTTCGGACTGGGCTGAGCAAGGCCGCGCCTTCAGGGCGGGTTACGCCGTGCGCGGCTCGATGCCGGTGCCCGGCCCATCCGTGGCGATGATGGCGGCTGTCGTTCGGCCTGAAGGGCCGACCGTATTCAGGCCGGGCCATCGGCCCGGTCATGGCAGGGACCCTCTAAACACCCGCACGTGCAGATCGTCCGCCGCGTTCCGCTCTGCGCAGCCACAAACCCGCGCAAACGCTTAGCCACGTTCTTATCTGCGGCCATGGCCCGCTTTCGGTTGGGGGCCGCCTCACGCGACGCGTCTGGTTGACCGTGCGGCAATGGCGTGGCTATAATGCCGATGCCGAGCGCGTCCTTCTTGAGGCCGGGCGGCGGCGATACTATCCATTGCACGAGATCTCTCCACGAATGACCGATCTATCCGACCTTCAGGCATCGTTCGAGCACGCATTTGGCAGCCGGCCGACGTTCGTCGTCCGCGCGCCGGGCCGCGTGAACCTCATCGGCGAGCACACCGACTACAACGACGGCTTCGTCTTTCCAGCCGCCATCGACTACGACGTGCGCATTGCGGGCCGGCCGCGCGATGACGGCGAGGTTCGGCTGTGGTCCGCGTTGTTCGGGCGCCGGGCGCGGTTCATGCTGGGTTCGGGCCGTCGCTCGAGGCGGGGCGGGTGGAGCAACTACGTTCGTGGGGTCGGGGTGATTCTGGCTTCCGAGGGGTACCCGCTGCGGGGCATGGATGCCGTGGTAACCGGCACCGTGCCGCTCAGCAGCGGGCTGTCATCGTCGGCGGCGCTGGAGGTGGCCTCGTGTCTGGCCTACGAGGTTGCCGGTGATTTCAGCATCGAGCCCAAGCGCCGTGCTCTCCTGTGCCAGCGCGCCGAGCGGGAGTACGTCGGGGTCCAGTGCGGCATCATGGATCAGTTCATCTCGTCGCTGGGGCGCGCCGATCATGCCCTGATGATTGACACCCGGTCGCTGGACTACAGGCCCGTTCCCTTGCCGTCGAGCGGCGTCTCGATCGTCATCGGCAACACGAACAAGCCCCGCGGACTGGTGGATTCGGCATACAACGAGCGTCGGGCCCAGTGTGAAGAGGGGGTGGCGCTTCTCCAAGACGCTCTGCCCGGGATCAGGGCGCTCCGCGATGTTGCGCCCTCCGATCTCGAGCGACACGCTGCGGAGCTCGATCCGGTCGTTCTGAGGCGCTGCCGCCATGTCGTGCTGGAAAACGAGCGGGTGCTCGATAGCGTCCGAGCGCTGGAGGCTGGCGATCTGGACCGGTTCGGCCTGCTGATGAACGAATCGCACGATTCGCTGCGCGACGACTACGAGGTGAGCTGCGCCGAGCTTGATGCCATGGTGGAAGCGGCTCGCGGCGTCGAAGGTGTCTACGGATCGCGCATGACGGGCGCGGGATTCGGCGGCTGCACCGTCAGCCTCGTCGCGGACTCGGCCGTCGAGGAGTTCCAGAGCGCCGTCGGCGCCGAGTATCGGCGTCGAACCGGTCGCGAAGCCACGTTCTATGTCTGTCGTGCCTCGGCGGGAGCTGAGCGACTGCTGTGAATCGGTTACCCGGACCAGCCGGATCGGTCGAATAGGACGGACAACGCCATGCCCGATGAAATCAGGTTTGCCATTGTTGGCACCGGCATGGGCTACGGGCGCGCTCGGCGCGTGACGGAGACGCCCGGAGCCCGGTTGGTGGCCGTCTGCACGCTCGATGAGGAGCGAGGTCAGAAGGCCGCCGCCGAGTTCGGGTGCGAGTTCATCCGCGACTACGAACGAATGCTGAGCCGCCATGACATTGATGTCGTGGGGATCATGACGCCCAGCGGCCTCCACTGTCAGCACGCCATCCGGGCGCTTCAGGCGGGCAAGCACGTCTACACCACCAAGCCCATGGACATTCGTCTCGAGCGATGCGACGAGGCCATCCGGGTGGCGCACGAGACCGGGAGACTGCTCTGCGTGGACTTCGACAGCCGGTACGTCGCCGATAACCACCGGATCCGGCAGGCCGTGCGCTCAGGCGCCATCGGATCGGTACTCAACGCCGACCTCCGCATGAAGTGGTACCGCAGGCAGTCCTATTACGACGGAGGCGTTCCCCCGGGGTGGCGAAGTCGCCTGGAAACCGAGGGAGGCTCGGCCGCCAACCAGGCGGTGCACTATCTCGATCTGCTGCTCTGGTGGCTCGGACCGGTCCGATCGGTGCAGGCGCGCATCGGCACGCTGGGCCATGCCATCGAGACCGAGGATGCGGCACAGGCGCTGATCACGTTTGAGAGCGGCGCCTGGGGCATCATCCAGACCACGACCTGCAGCTATCCCGAGCTCGGTACGGCCATCGAGCTTACGGGACGCAAAGGGACGCTGAGCTGGAAGGACAACGAGGTCCTCCGCTACGAAGCCGAAGACGGCGATCCGCCGCCGCTCAGCGGCTTCCCCGTTGACCCCGACCTTCCGCAGAACATCATCGAGGACGTGGTCGCCGTGCTAACCAGAGGACGCAACCCCATGTGCCCGCCGGATGAGGGCCGAGCTTCGGTCGCCCTCTTCGATGCCATCTATCGTTCGGCCCGAACGGGAGAGGCTGTGACACTGGAGTAGAGCCGTGACATCCGACGGCAGTGCGGCCCCCGGGGCAGGGGCGCGGCGGCCCTGCGTCATACTCGCCGTCTGTGATTCGATGTTGACATTGCGCCCGAGGTATGGTGCACTATAGTACTAGATCGTGTTCGGGTTGTTGGCTTGCCATTGAACAGGTAGCGCCGATGGTTGCTCGACGGACTTGCACCGGAACACAGCGTGAACCCGCACCCCCGGGGCGGAGCGCAGACGACCTCGCCCCCCCCGCACGTCCTGACGACTGGGACGCGCCTGCACGTCATTGCGGGTCACCGACAGACCCGGCCTGCTGTTTGCATAACGGCACACCTCGGCGGGCACGTCATCGCGAGCGAAGCGTGGCGATCCCGACCTGCGCGGGTCCGCCCTGGACCCGTTCGGGATTGTCCGGTACGGATCCGCATGGACTCCGTCGCTCCGCTCCTCCTAAGAAAGCTCTCCACTCTTTCTCATACACCCACCGCGGCCACGCCGCGTCCGAACTCGCAATGACGTGTGGGCTTTCGGCCAGACGGCCGGCACGACCGGCTCATCGAGCAGCCCGTACATGCCATCAGGTCCGTATGGATACGCCGGAGCGTGGGGCTACCGCACCGAAGGCGACGCCGGCCTCATGCACGTCGGCGCGCGCTACTACGACGCGCAGGTCGGGCGCTTCATCACCCGCGACACCGTTCTGTCAGAGCATCCGTATCTGTACTGCGAGCATGATCCGGTCAACTGGGTGGATCCGAGTGGGCATGACGGTGTGCTGGACTGGCTGAAGAAGGCGCGGAAGTCCCTGAACCTCGCCGAGAGGGTAACCGACTGGTACGTGGACATCCATCGTACCGAGGTGAACGTCGAGACAAAGGCCAACATGAACTGGATGTGGGACAACTGGAACAACCATCTGCGGGACGACGACGCCGGGCACCGCGCGGGTTGCGACTGGTTGCTGCCGCGGATAGAGCAGATAGTCAATCACCCGGATGTTGGATCGCTCAGGAACACACTGGAACTGGGGGTCCGAGAGTTAGGAGAGATGTACCACAAATGAGCGGGCAACGTGTACCGATCGCGGGGCGAAGAGCCGCACTCTGGGTGTTTGCCTTCGCCGTGGTATGGGCAGGACTGTCCTTCGCGGTCAACAGAGGCATGGAGCACACGCGGCGGCGGCTGGTCGCTCTGGAGCGGCAGCCTGCAGTCGAGGACTTCCCGACCCGTCGAGGGGTGTTGCGAGCACGCTGGAACGGGACGCGGAATGCAGACAACCTATGGCTCGACATGCTTCAGGGCGCCGTCGCGGGCAAACTCGGCGGCTTTCGGCGCCTGCCGGGCGAGCAACTGCGCGTCACGCTCTACGTCAACGCCGACGCCGAGCGCTTCGGGCCCTGGGTTGACGTGCCCGGCGCCGTCCCCGAGAAAGTCTCCGTGTTCTGGCCGGCTGCGGCCTATTCGGACTTCCGGGATAGGGTCTACGAGGTCTTCGTGGCGGCCGCCAAGACCGAACGGACCGCCGCGTCCGGCAAGCCTCTCGATCTCATCGTCCGCACGGGCGCCTCGCGAGCCCATGCGGTAGCCACCGCCCGTCAACAGCACCCGTTCATCTACAGCAACTGGTGGCGGCTTCACGGCGCCGACAGCTTCACACCTGATGTCGCTGTCCTGGCACACGTTCCAGTCGTCGGCTCATGGCGATGGCTGGGCGTGACGTGCGGGGGGAAGTTGGGCGACCGCAAGGTTACGGGTGTCCAGTTCAGCCCGGCGCCGGCCTCGTTCATCTATAGGCCAGGTGTGTGGACGGGCGCGAAAGCGGCGCACGCCGCCGTCGCCGGCTGGATTCCAGGCAGAACTGAGAGCCAGCCCATTCGTTGCATCGTGTATTTCGCCGACGGAACGCATCGGATCTTCTCCATAGTCGGTGAGCCAGCCCGGGTGGGTCCTCTAACCCTCATATGGAGGCTCCCGCCTGAGGTAGTGCAGCGGCTTCGCGAAGCGTCGCCGGAGACGGCGGACCCGCGCAACCAAGGTTCGGGTTCCCGTGCTCCGATCACGGGCGATGAACGCAACTCCGAGACGTGAATGGTGTCGGGGCGGCACGCTGTCGCCGCCCCCTTTTCCGCCGGAACTCCGAGTACCCGCTCTACGACGGTCATGGGAGCGAGCGGTCGGTGACGAACGGCTCCGAGACCGTCACGCCAGTTCCGTCATTGCGAGCGCAGCGAAGCAATCCCGATCACCTCGGAGCTAACCGTTCGGGATTGCTTCGTCGCTCCGCTCCTCGCAATGACGTGTGGGCCTTCGGCCAGACGGCCGGCACGACCGGCTCATCCAGCAGCCCGTACATGTACGCCGGAGCGTGGGGCTACCGCACCGAAGGCGCCGCCGGATTGATGCACGTCGGCGCGCGCTACTACGACGCGCAGGTTGGGCGGTTCATCACGCGAGACACCGTCACTGGCGGGCTGCCAGGCCCATATGGGGCGGGTGAAGGCCGCTGGGGACCGACCATAGGGGTAGGCGCGGGTTGGGGTATCGGTCACGAGACAAGCGGCAAGTGGGGCTCTCTGCGGGCCGGACTGCGCCGCGTTGTGTCGTGGTTCAGGGACCTGTTCTGAGGAGGATGACCATGGTTCGATGGGCGCTCATGCGCTGGTTGATGGGACTCGTTGCGGTCGTCATTGCAGTGCCGGCGGCTCTCGCTCTTGGAGCCTTCGGTCTTACTGAGTGGGACTGGCTAGCCGCGTTCGGCGGAATGTTCCTGCTTGTGTATGCAGTCCTTTCATTGGCGGACGCTGCGCCGCTGCAACTGGACACGCTCGTGCGCTACGCGAGAAGTCGCGAAAAGCTCCCGTGGATAGTGGAGCCCGATCTGTCCCGGCCGCGCGAAATCGTCTCCGAGATTGCGGAGAACATCCAGTGGTTGACGCGATGGGGTCAGGCCTGCGGAACGGCCGGAGTGCTTGCTACGCTGGCTGTTGCACTCGCAGTTCTTTCGGGCTCACTCCGACACTTGCCCGACAACTCCGGCACCTCGATCATCATCCGGGTGCTGGGCGTATGCGCTCCGGTCCTTGTGTGTATGGTGGCCGTGAGGATGGGACGTTGTGTCGTCGGGATGCCGGCTCAAAGTGAGCCCATCCTCGCCACGTTACGCTTCTACGGGAGCCTGCTGGGATGTGGGCTGCTTGCGGCCGTTGCCGCCTTCGTCGCGCCCTCGCAGCTTCCGGGGCTTATGGTGGGAGAGAGTTGGTTCTTCTTCGGGCTGTTTGCCCTATGTGCAGCCTCCGCGCTCTACTGCGCTGTACGTCTGGCGGCTCTTGTCTCGTGCCTGGAGCAGACGGACTTCGCCACCATGGCTGTCGCGTTCTCCAGCACAATACCGGACTGTTCTGCGGCGTTACTCCCGCGACTTCGCAGCGCAGCCGCAGATGCATCGCAGGTTCTTGACTTGCCCGAAGGGTTGCGACGCTCGTTCTATGCACGCCTGCTACAGCTTACCGGCGCGGCTGACCGTGATCTGTGGCTCGGGTTGTTTCGGGCGTCCACCCAGAGGCGTGATCCTTCGCTGATGACGACGGCACGCAAGTTGGCCCCTCGCGCTCCCACCCGCGGCCTCGCCGATCTCAACGACTCCATCGCAGCATACGAGGCGGCCGTGGGAGGGTCGCATAGATGAGAGTTCCTGAACCGCGCCGTATTCGCCTCTCCCGCGACACCGTCCTCAGCGAGCATCCGTATCTCTATTGCGAGCATGATCCGGTCAACTGGGTGGATCCGAGTGGGAACGAGAATCAGGACGTCGTATCTGCCGGTGAAGCTTTAATGGGCGTCGGAGCCGCAGCAGGTCTTATCGGCTGGGCCATCCCCGAACCGCTTGTCTCCAAGGGATTTGGGACTGGTGTCGGGATTGTTGTGGGAGGAATCGGCGGTATCGTCTGGGTAATCGGCAAGCTATTGCCATCGGGACCGGATGGCAGCTACCTGCCGCCGCCAACGTATGACGAGTGGCGGAGATATCGTGAAGATATCTATCAGGGGCGTATGAGAGGAGAGATCCCGATGCCGCGCGGTGGTCGGTGGAGGAGGCAGCCGCCCGTGATGCGGCGTGCATGGCATTGGGCATCACTCTGGGGGCAGTGGAACGATCGCGGGCGTCAGGAGGCCCTCACAGCGTGGGAATGAACGTCGTTGCAAGCGTGAGGAGTGCAGCATGTTCGAGCTAGCCCGGGCTGTTGTTTTCAGCATGTGGTTCCTGGTTCTCGCCCTGACACATGACGTGGACCGGATGCGCCTCGCTGGGGGGCGCTCCGGCATGCTCGTCGGCATGGTTGGGACCAGCGCCCTGGCGATCAGCGCGTGGGCCAGGGCTGCTGCCCCTAACGGTACCATACCGGCTATCGACGTTCCCGTGCGCGTATCGGAATGGGTGGGCGCGGCCGGGCTGATAGCGTGGTCGTCTCTGATTGTTGCAGCGAAGTTCCGTGTGCGTACCGGCAAGAAGCCCCATGCGCCCTGAGGGCGGGTGCTCGGCGGTGTCTCAGTTGGCGGAATGCGGGAAAACGGAGCCGGGCAGGCAGGGATCACCTCGGACCATGAGGCGGGTCTGCTCGGTCCACTGCCTCTGGCGCGGCGGCATCCGCTCTACGACGGTCGCGCATCGGAGCGGTCGGTGACGAACGGGAATCAGACGGTGACGGGCACGATCAACGTGGAGGCCTTCGGCCAGATGGCCGGCACGCCAGTTCCGTCATTGCGAGCGCAGCGAAGCAATCCCGATCACTTCGCCGCGACCCGGTCGGGATTGTCCGGTACGGATCCGCATGGACTTCGTCGCTCCGCTCCTCGCAATGACGTGTGGGCCTTCGGCCAGCCGGCGAGCGACACAGCCCTGGCCTGCTTCTGCAGAGCGGAACGCCTCGACGGGCACGTCATCGCGAGCGAAGCGTGGCGATCC
>JAAYVH010000275.1 GCA_012517255.1 Chthonomonadales bacterium | reverse complement strand
GTGATTGAGCCGGCGCGGAGCGCCGTGTCGAAATCAAGGCGGGCGATGTTCGTCCGGCTGATACGCCCCTACGACACCCGCGCACGCAGCCCGCCGGTGATTGAGCCGGCGCGAAGCGCCGTGTCGAAATCACCGCCGGGCGATGTTCGTCCGGCTGATACGCCCCTACGACCTGTGTGCGTCCGCTACTCAATCCTTCCGACGACACAGCGACATTGGCGCGTTCCGGCGGGATGCGGCCACTTATCCACGCAGGGAAACTCCGTCGGGCGGCGAACTCATCTCCATGAACGAACGCATGCGGGTCTGCCAATGACCATCGTCTTTCTCGCAGCGACTGCGTCCGGCATCATGGGCGCGACCTCGCCGCTTGTCAGCCTCACGCCGAAGCTGCCGTTGATCCGTGACAAGACACTGGTGGCGTGGGTCCGACCCGCCGACATCACGTCACGAGGCGGAAGCGTGCTGACGCTGGAGTTCCGCGACAGCTTCGACGCCATCGTGTTCGGCGAACTGAAGCCCGGCGCGTGGATGGCTGGTAGCGAGATGTTCCGGCGCACCCAACAGGACCAATCGGCCTATACCGTGGAACCCGGCAGGCCGGACCGGTTCATCCGCATCGCCGCCGTCTACCGCGACCGTCGCATCACCTTGTATCGAGACGACGCAGTGATAGCCGACTACGACATGCCGGGAGAACCCCTCGCGTTCGGCTCCGGCTCACAGGCGCTGATCGGGCTTCGGCATAGAGCGCGACATGGGCAGCCGGGCTCGTATTTCGCCGGCGAGGTCGAGGAGGCCCGCATCTATGACCGTGCGCTGTCGTTCGAGCAGGTCCGCTCCTTGACGCTGCCCCGGGCCTCGGATCCTCGGCCGCTTGCGCGCTGGACCTTCGACGGCGGACGATGCCGGGACATCGTGGGAACGTTCCCGGATGGCCAACTGCACGGCGGAGCCCGCATCCGAAACGGCCGCCTCGTTTTGAACGGAAAGGACGCCTATATGAGTACGCCTGCCTCCATGCAATGGCGCAACGCATGGCACTATCGCCCTTCGACGGGCAACTTCGCCGATCCGATCCCATTCTTCTGGAAAGGCGAGTACCACGTCTTCTACCTGCAGGGCGACGTCGGCCCGGTGCCCTGGCAGCACATCGTGAGCAAGGATCTGGTGCATTGGAAGGAGCTGCCGACGGCGCTGGTCAGCGACGGCGCGCCGGACAGCCCCGATGGCGGGCACATGTTCACGGGCTGCGTCATGGAGCATGCCGGCGTCTTCCACATCTTCTATACAGGCCACAACCCGGCCAATCCCGCTGCGCTGGAAGTCGTCCGGCATGCCACGAGCAAGGACCTCATCCACTGGACCAAAGACCCCTCCTTCGAGGTGGGCCCCGACGGCGTCCACTATGCGGCCAAGCGATTCCGAAACTGGCGCGACCCCTACGTGTTCTGGAACGAAGGCGACCGGAAGTGGTGGATGGTAGTGATTGCCACAGACCCGGAGCAGCCCGGCGGCGAGAACGAGTTCGGCAGAGCGGTTCAGGGGCTCCTGGTGAGCGACGATCTCAAGACGTGGACGCATCGCTCCCATCTGCCGGGCGGCCTGGGCGAAGAGTGCCCCGACCTCTTCCGCATCGGCGACACATGGTACTTGATCGGCGGAGGCCGCTACGTCTCGGGTGCGTCTCCGGGCGGCCCGTATGCCACGCCACCGCATCACGTCATTGACTTCCCCGGCGTCTACGCCGGTAAGCGCATGTTCGACGGCCGACGTCACATTTGGGTCGGGTGGGCGTGGGATGGACCAGCCCACACCGATGAAGCCGTGGCGGGCCACGGGGTGCTCTCGTGGGGAGGTTTCATGTGTATGCCGCGCGAGCTCTACCCCGGCGGGAACGGCGAGCTCTTCTGCCGGCCCGCATCGGAGATTGTGGCCATGCACACGAAACTGCTGAGTTCGCCCGGCGCGGATACCCCCCATGTCCTGCCGCTGCCTTCCGACGGCATGATCGAGTGCGTCGCCGAGGTGGAACCGGGAGCCGACCTGACCGTCTCCGTCCGTGAGCAAGCAGACGGCAAGGCCTATCGGCTCATCGTGCGCCCGGGCGCCAGCCGTATCACGTTCGCGACGCCGGCATCCGAATGGCATCGCGACAACTGCAGGATAGATCCGTCGAAGCCGATCTCGGTGCGTGTCTTCACCGACGGCACGATCATCGAGTGCTTCGTCAACGACGCCTATGCCATGACGCGAAGGGTATACGATCTCGACGGCGGCGTCGCCAGAGTGGCATCCTCGGGCAAGCTCAGCGTACGCAGGTTCGAGCTGAGAGGTATGGCACGCCCATAGGCACAGCAGATAGCTCGAGCGCGCACACGGACCAGAAGGACTTCGTGCATACTATGGTGAACTGCATAGTCGAGACTCCACGCGGTAAGGTGAGGTCATGAGAACACGAACGGCGGCGATGCTGGCGGCCTGTGTGGTCGCCCTCCTGTGCGCTCGAACCGGCGCCCAGGCTCCGACGATCACGGAAGTGGTTAGTCAGGTCAGCCAAACCGTCTACACGGACTACCTCAACAACCAGTTGTACACACGAACCGGGGACAATCGCGGCAACGGCGCCGAGCACGATCTGGCCCGTACGAACATCTTCAACTCGTTCGTCTCGTACGGTCTCCAGACGTCGCTGAGCCCGTTCGTGTACAACAGCACGACCTATTACAATGTTATCGGGATCCTGCCGGGCGCCACGCTCCCCAACGAGTACGTGATCGTCGGCGCGCACTACGACTCGGTCAACAACCCCGGCGCCGACGACAACGCCAGCGGCGTGGCGGGAGTCATGTCCGCAGCACGGGCTATGTCGCAGTACACATGGGATCGGACCCTGATCTTCGCCGCGTTCGACAGGGAGGAGCAGGGACTGAAAGGGAGCGCCGCCTGGGCGAACGCGCACGCGTCGTGGGACATCAAGGGAATGGTCTCGCTGGATATGATCGCCTACAACCCGGCCGGCGCCACCCACAACACGGCGCTGATCTACGGACGAGCCACATCCGACCCGCTGAAGAACGCCCTGAGCAGCGCGGTGAACACCTACGGCGGCATCGCCTGCACGCTCATGGGTCAGCTCGATGCCAGCGACCACGCGCCGTTCGAATGGAACGGCTTTCAGGCTGCGCTGCTGATTGAGGGCGCCGTCTGGTCCAACCCCAACTACCACAAGTCCACCGACAGCGTGGACACGCCCGGATACATAGACTACACCTATGCGACGAGCATGACCAAAGGGACCGTCGGGTGGATGGCGGACGTGGCCGGGCTCAACGGGCGACGAGGACCGGATCCGGTGCCCGAGTTCGGCTCGCTCGCCGGCATGACACTCGGATCCGGCTTCACGTTCGTCATCGCGCTGCGCCGTTTCAGAACCGGTACTCGGAGAGGATTGTGACGTAGTTCAGCCAGGCGAACGTGTAGACGTTGTCGTTGTCCGCGCCCCCTTCAAGCGTCCTGTAGCCGACGCCGAGCGCCCAGTCCGGCGTGATGTCGCGCACGGCATGGATGCCGACGTCGAAGGCGCGTCCCTGCGGCGCTGCCAGTCCGTCAACGTCCACGTTCAGCCGCCAACCGGCGCCGAGATTAAGCCGCCCCTCCACATGCGCGAGCGGCACGATGCCAAGATCATAGTCCGACGCTTGAATGGCTCCTTGGCGCATAGCCACCCGCGCATCGCGGATCTTCAGCGTTCCGCCGAAGTGCCATGAGGCCCGGTCTGAGCGGTGGAACCGGCGCATATAGGTCAGCCGATAGGAGTTGAACTTGTACCAGCCTCTCGTGGGATCGCCTGCGGCAAAGGTCTGGCCGGCGAAGGCCACGTCGCGCGGCAGCGTGCCGGTGCCCCTGATCTCAAGCGGCGCGACGAGGAGCCTCCAGCGGTTGCTGGCGCCTTCATCGTAGGTAAGCGTCAGGCGGGCAGCGCCTCGCGCGCCTCGTCCCTGCAGGTCCGCCATCGAGAACATGGTGCCCGTGTCGCCGGGGATGCGCACGTCATTGCGCCCCTGCCACACAGCGCCGGCTTCGATCGTCGCCGTCCATCGTTGCTCGCCCCCCGCTGCCGCGTGTCCCATAGCCGTCACCAACAGCGCCGCGCCCAGAGCCCATGCCATTCGCATTTCCTTGTTCCTCCGCTCGTTCATACGCACGGACGCCCCAGCGGTTCCGGTCTCGGTCCTTGAACATCCAGCACAGCGCGGCGTCTGATAAGGCGAACACACCGATGGGAGGAGGCGCACCATGCGACCCGCCAGACTAGTTTCGATCGTCATGATCGGTTTGCTTCCCGTGCTCGTCGGCGCATGGGGCCCGGTCTATGATCCCCTCAGGATTGACCCCGGGCGCTCCATCCGGCGTCTTGACCTCGACGTCACCGACGGGAGACGTCGTCGGACCATACCGGTGCGGGTCTATCTGCCCGATCAGTCCGATCCAGCGCCCGTGGTACTGTTCTCTCACGGCCTCGGCGGGACTCGCTACGGCAGCGCCTATCTCGGCGAGCGCTGGGCGCGACGCGGATACGGTGTGGTGTACGTCCAGCATCCCGGCAGCGATGACAGCGTGTGGAAGGGAGCGCCGCTCCTCCGTCGTAACGCTGCGATGCGCAAGGCCGCGTCCGCGGAGAACTTCCGCCTGCGCGTCGAAGACATCCCGGCGGTTCTGAATGAGCTCGTGCGGTGGAACGCGAAGGATAGGCATCCCCTGAGAGACCGTCTCGACCCGACGCGTGTCGGCATGTCGGGGCACTCCTTCGGGGCCGTAACCACGCAAGCAGTGAGCGGTCAGGCGTTCGGAGCCCTCGGCGCACGGTTCACCGATCGCCGGATCAAGGCGGCCATAGCCTTCAGCCCCAGCAGTCCGCGGGCTGGCTCTGTATCTCAGGCATTCGCTGCGGTCGCGATTCCGTGGATGCTCATGACCGGCACGCGCGACACATCACCCATCGGCGACGTCACCGTCGAATCGCGCCTCGCGGTGTTCCCGGCTCTTCCCAGGGGAGACAAGTACGAGCTCGTGCTCCATGATGCCGAGCATTCCGCGTTCACCGATCGCGCCCTCTTCGGCGATCGGGTCCCGCGGAACCCCAACCACCATCGGGCAATACTGGCGCTCTCGACCGCTTTCTGGGATGCCTACCTGCGCGACGACACCGACGCTAAGCGGTGGCTAAAGAGCGAGGCGGTACGGGCGGTTCTGGAGCCGAAGGACCGCTGGCAAGCAAAGTAGCAGGACGTGTGCGCGCTCGACAGAACACGCATTCGGGCGCGCACATAGCCTGTGGTTAGCATCGGAAGGGGATCCCGAGGGCCGCAAGGAGTGTCGCGAACCCTTCGGTTATCACTCCTCGGTGTCTGCAGCTCCCTGAGTCTCGGCCTCCTCCTCGGCTGCTTCCGCCTCTTTCGGCTTCACAGGCGTCAGCGGCGTGGCCACCACCTCGTCGGGATCATTGAGGATGGTGACTTCCGGAGCCACCACAAGGTCGCGAACGCGCACGGCATCCTGATACGCCGACAGCGAAGAGATGTCGGCATCCACGTGGGTCGGCAGATGGTCGGGCAGCGCCTCGACGCGCACCTTCTCGAGTCGCGTAACGATCGGCACGCCTAGCAGCTTCTCGGCTGGCGCCTCCCCCACCATGCGGACGGGGACCTCGATGGCTACCTTCTCCGTCATCCTGAGCTCAAGCAAGACCGCATGAAGGATGCGCCCCTTGATCGGGTCCCGCTCCACGCGATGGACCAGCACCTGTCTGGGCTTGTCGCCTTCGACATTCAGGGTGACCATGCGGGACGTGCCCGCGCTCCGGCAGACCCGCTCCAGCGAGGCCGCATCGAATGAGAGGTGGAGCGTAGGGTCGCCATGGCGGTAGAGGGCTCCCGGCACCCGGCCCTGCTTGCGTAGATGCTTGACTGTCTTCCCGACCGTCGTCCGGACCGCACCGGTGATCGTCAGGGTCTGGCTAGCATTCATGTGCTCGTCTCCTTTCGTCCCTGACATGGTACTCGGTTCTGGCCGAAACAGCGATCGTCCGTGCCTGGCCGCGGAGCCGTAAGGGCACGTTGCGACGTGCCCCTACCGATGGCGGCCGGCACATCCACACGTCATTGCGAGCGCAGCGACGCAATCCCGAAGGTTCATAGGCCGCAGCCTCGGATCGGCGGTGACTGTCCGGGATCGCTTCGCTGCGTTCCTAAGAAAGCTCTCTACGCTTACTCATGCACCCACCGCGGCAGCGCGCGGCTGGTTCGCCCACGACCAATGGTGACACCGTCGTCCGACGAACCAGGGCGTACCAGCCGGTTCCGGCCTCGGATCGTGTGTTTGGGACGCTCGCCGTCCGGCTGATACGCCCCTACGTGGCGCGCACGCAGCCCGCCGGTGATTGAGCCGGCGCAAAGCGCCGTGTCGAAATCAAGGCGGGCGATGTTCGTCCGGATGGCGGTCGTGCGACTGATACGCCCCTACGACATCGGCGCGGGCCGCAGAGGCGAAGGGGCACGTTGCAACGTGCCCCTACCGATGGCGGCCGGCACATCCACACGTAATTGCGAGCGCAGCGAAGCAATCCCCAAGGACTGCGGCACCTGCACGTCATTGCCAGCGAAGCGCAGTCCATACGGATCCGTACCGGACAATCCCGAAGTTCATGGGCCGTGGGACCGCTTCGGCGCGGACTGCTCGGGAGCGCTTCGCTTCGCTCGCGATGCGTCGTGTCTCTCTACGGAGAACAGATCGAATGAAATCTGTGCTTCGCAACAGCACGGGTTCATCGCTCGGCCCACCAACGTGCGTGCTAGCGTCCTAAGCGTGGCCAGCCGTGGGTACTCGCAACAGAATGGGCCGCGAATCGTGAGACCCAATCCCACGGCCAACAGCGTGCACGAATAGGCGCCCCGCCAGATTCCGAAGGGTACGAATGTGCCCCTAGCAGCGAACGGCCCATACATCGTACTCGACAACCGGTTTGGACCTCGTCCGAAGAAACGAGTCAGCCTGTCGTTTGCCTTCTGTAGCAGTACCAGCATCACGCACCCCCGCGATCCGCCATCCACTGTCTGATAGCGATCGTTCGATGAGATCCAGCGGGTCCACGCGACGGTCTGGGATCCCTCCAAACCGGACAACCAGGTGTGCGTCGGATGTACATACGGCAGCTGCGTTTAGCCACACCTGTCGAAGTTCAGACGCAAAGATCGCAGGGCTCGAATGCGCTACCTGCTCGCGACACGTGTAGTCAACATGATCTGGACCGCCGACAAACCAGTTGCGCAACCACTGATCGGCGACATACGTGCGCATCCCATAGTATGGAGGCGACGTGATGACCCAGCGAAAGCGAGTGCCCGGAGATGGCGGTTCGAGCGCCACAGGATTGCGGCTGTCGCCAAGCCTCGCGACTCCCGCACACGCAGTTGGCGTGCCGTAGTAACGCACCGCACGGCGCTCTATGACAGCCATGATATCAACAGGCTCGGGTACAAGCTGCCGGGATTGCCAGTAGCGAGTGGCGTAGCTGGGTTTCGGGGCGTATGTCCGCGGGCTCTGGTTGGATAGGTAGCCCGGAAAAGTCTTCTGCTTAGGGCCGTGCAACGCACCCAGCACGATGCCTCGAAGAGCCACACGGGTAGCCGCTGAACAGTCCTCCAGCAACGCCTCGCGCAACCGGCACAGGCCATCCAGGACCGATGCATGGAATGCCCAATCCCAGAACTCGCCGACAGGAACATGGCGTGCCTTGCGATCGGCCAGCATGCAGCGCGCCTCGTTCACTATGTCAGCAACGTCAACAGCGACCAGCTTGGCCGCTGTGATCGCCACGGCAACCTTGCTTGAATCGACCCCCAGCGACTCGATCCCAACAATGCGAGCTGCCAGGTTGGTGGTGCCCCTCCCGCAGAAGGGATCGAGCACGGTGTCGCCACGCACCGCCATCCTCTGCAGAATGCGCAACGGGAAGTCGAGCGGGAACATCGTGAAGTACGGGCACAGCCCATTCAGGCACGACGTAGCGCCCGTCACGGGCTAGTCCTTTTTTCGAACATATACCGTGGACTTGGATGGGTCGGACTTGCCCGGACGATAGAAGGGCTCCCAGCCTTCCCCCTGTCTTCCGAACAACTCATCAAGGGCCTTCTTGACCAGATGGTACGCGAGTTGGTCCCGGTCATCGAGGAAGTGCGGAAGGCATTTCAACAGGAACGCCTTGATCGAGCCCCACGCAGCACCATCGTCAGAGCGGATTCTGCTCATTAGCTCGGTGTTGTTGCGTAAGGCAGCTATCGCATGACTTTCGATTTCAGCCATATGGTCGGTACTCTCGGTGCCCTCTGGCTCGCTTATGGACAGCGACCCCGAGTCATCGGTTCTCGGATCGCGCGCATCCGCGGCTGGCTGAGCCAGCTGGCTGACGGTCCTGCGCAGTACAGCAGCATATGTATCGGCAGCTGGCAGGTCAAAGCTGGGATCGCGCGTAGGGTACGCTCTCTCAAACGATAAGGCGCGCCAACTTATCGGATAGGCTTTTCCCGTGACGGAACTCCAAAAGACTCCTTGACCCGGTATCGGCTCGTTCAGAAGCGAACTCAGGAGGTCGTCGCTAAAGTGTGCGTTCGCTCGTTTGAGTGACGCTAGGTCCGCCGCCGATAGCAGGTGGAAGATGAACCAGTTGTCTCCCTGGCTGAGGATCTCTACAGGGATGCTGCCCGGCTGCTGGGTGACAAGAACTGCCCCCAGGTCGTATTTCCGACCTTCCTTGACCCAAGCCAAGTAGGGCTCGGAGGCGGGCGCGTTCTCGTTAAGAACCGATTGTGCCTCTTCAACTACCGCGATTGTTGGGATCGTCTTCGGGTCGGCAGACGTGAACTCCTCCTGATTCCGGTCGAAGATACGCCGGAGTATCAATCCTGAGAGCACCAATGACTGCCCGCCGCGCATCCGAGAGACGTCCACAACACAAAGCTTGCCTGCTCCGAGGGCATTAACTAGCATATCCATGAGCTGGCTACTCTTGTCATGGAGCATCTTCACGATTGCTGTCATGTTGCCTCTGGCAGCAAGCGCCTCCGCCTCCTGTCGCTCTGCGTCAAGTTCGAGCAGATTGCTGATATCATTCAGCGGTGCCGAGTTTCCATGGGAGTCGATCAGATTCACGAGTTTCTCCCACCGGTCCTGAGGAAGGCCGCGTAGCTTCCGAACGTTCTGCTGTTCTTGACGCTCCGGACCGAGGGCTATCGAGATCACATCCCCCGGGCGCAGGCGCCGGATGTCCAGCCTTATTCCTCCAGCTACGAACGACTGGTAGAAGGGACTCGGGTTCTTCCTGTCGGTGAAGACGACAAGCTTGTCCTCCAAGGCGGGGACATCGCACAGACCCGGGCGCCCCTTATCGTCCGGCCAGAAATACTCGCCATCGGGGTCGAAAACCACCGCGCCCACTGGGACTTGCTTGCCGCCGCGCTTAGTAACGAAGGGCGTAGTCTCGTAGAGCTTCGCGAAGAGCAGCTTGTTAAGGTTCGACTTGCCGAAGCCAGCGCGCGCGAAGATGAAGGTGCGTCTCGAGACCAACGATTCGATTGGAAAGCGCACCAACACCTCTGGCTCCACAACTTGCATCCATTCCTGGGACTCGAATGCGGGGTCCCCAGCAGCGTAGATGTACTCCCCGAATGCGAGATGGCCAATCGGCGCACCATCCACGTTGTGGCCCGCGATCTCACGCAAGACATCGTGACTGGGGAACGCAACTGGGCTACCCACGTGGGGCAACCGGCGATGCGAGGCGATGAAGGTCAGGGACTCATTGTTGCGACGTAGCACGCCTAGGACGCGGATGTTCACTCGGTATTTCAGGTACTGCTCGCGCAGATCCTCCGGAACAGGGCGGTCCTCCCGAACAGCGCGCAGGTTGAACTCCTCGCCAGAACCGTACGAGAGCTTGCCCTCCGACGAGAACGAGGCAATCCGGCCAAGAACAGCCTCATCGGGTGTCTCGAGCTGAACTAACAGAAACTGCCCGTGCATCGGAATGTTGTGGAACTCGTTGCGGTACGGCAAGACAAGATCGGCATGGAACTCCATACCGCCCTGTTGAAACCCTCGGAAGATGCCGACCACCTTTTCCCTAGGAAAGAGCTGCGCTGCTGTCATCTTGTTCTCCGTTACGCGTATCGGCGCTGAGACGGATCGGCCTCCTGAAGCTGGAAGGCGTCCAGAACGCTTGCCTCTCCCCTGAGGCTCGACCGAAGTCCCTCGTAGACACACTCCTGCAGGATGTCGAAGTCGAAGTCCACCAGTGCCGCGTTCTCGTGTGCCTGTTGCAGACACCGCGGATAGTGCGGAATTGGGAAGCCATTGGTAGCGTCGACGAGCATTGAACCCAGAATCGTCTGGGCTTCCTCCCGCTGTGGAACGAAGATATCAACCGGCCAGACCGGGTCGCGGCGATGCGAGCCGAACTTCACCAAGAACAGTTTCCCCCCTACGAACTTGTTGATCTCGGTACTCACCCAGGCCCGATCGTCACCTCGTGCAAACTCAGACCATACATACGCCTTCTCCTCGATTTCGCGAGGCACCTCCACATAGGCTGGGTAGTCTGTCTGCAGCACTCCTTCCAATGCCATCGCGAGGCGGTAACGTGTGAGGACCTTGCTGTGTTTTGCGACACCGGCAAGGTACACGCGCCGACGGCTACGAATCCTGTGCTCATCAATGCGCTTCTTCATCTCCTGGAGCAGGCGCTGAAACAAGTCTGTCGCGAAGACCTTGCTGCGGAGCAGCCCGTCGCAGACGATCAACGTATCCGTTCCGAAGTCCTTCTTCAGGATAGCGTAGAGTATCGCCCACTCGACCAGCTCCCGGTAGACCTGAACCCAGGTCGGCGCTACAGGTCTACCCTCGTCAGACGGCCGGATCATGTGGGAGAGGGTCTGTAGGCTCTCTACACCTAATGCCGCCATCATTTCCCCGAGAGCCGTGCGCGGAGTAGCGTTCCTGCCAAACTGACGCTCGTTCAAGATGGGGATTGGGGTCGTTGGGGAGACCGCTTCGAGGCAGTACTCGTTGTTGCTGCTGTCAACAACGCGGACCAACTGGATGAGGAACGGGTCGAACTGAAGCTGGTTGTTGCCACCGTCCGTCCCAACCAGAGAGATCGAAGTCGTCGCGCGCGGATGAATGCGACGTGTAGCCCCTTTCAACGGTCGGATTTCTTCCCGCAGGGCATCAAGTACGGCCCGATCGACACCGATGCAGTCCGCGATCGCGTCTTTGAGCTGCGCCTGACTGGCCGGATCTATCATAATGTCCTCCCAGCAAGTTCTGGTTGTGGGCCATCGATCGGCTCCGACGGCGGACCGGCGCAATCCGCGTTCGACCCGTACCCCTCTGTCACCTGGCGTTCCCAACCCACGCCGAGCGGCAGCCCTTCGTCGCCACGCCGGCCACGCAATGCCTGCGCCCGGCGCGCCGGCTCCGGCCGGTTGTCGCTATCATACTACCTCGAGTTCGTTCAGCTCCATGAGACGTGGGGATCGCTGCCAACGATATGCGGGGATGACGAAAGCGACACCCCCTCCCTCACCCTCCCCCGTCAAGGGGGAGGGAAGAGAGGGCCAGGCCGCCTTCGCGAAGAGGAAGGCGACCCGAACGTTCGCCCCTTCGCCCTTCTCCCTTCGCCCTTCGCCCTTCGCCTCTTGCCTACTCGGTTTCGCCCTGCGTGATGAGGGTTGTGAAGCGCTTGCCGATTGCCAGCGCCGGGTCCAGCGGCACTTCGGCGCGCTGGACGTCGGGCGGGATGACGATGGTCGGCGTTGGGCGGAGCTTCTTGCCGGCGAACTGGGGGAGCAACTGGGCTTCGGCCTCCAGGAGTTCGGCGGTCATCTCCCGTATCTCGGCCAGCGTGCAGCAAGCGGAGGTCAGGGGGTCCATGGCGATGGCCTGCATGGCCAGCTCGGGATCGCCGCTGAGACCGGCCTCCACCGCCAATCCCTGAACGGTGACGTTGCTCTGGTTTAGCGCAGCGCACTGGGGCGGGAGCGCCCCAACCCTCAGGGGATGCAGCCCTTCGCGGTCCACGTAGACGGGCACCTCGACGCAGCAGCCCTCGGGCAGATTGGTGATGTAGGCATCGTTGCGCACGTTGCCCTGCAGGCGGAACGGGCGGCCGGTGGCCAGCGCCTCGAGAATGTACGAGCAGTACTCGACGCTCCGGCGCTCCAGCTTCGGCGACTCGAACTGCAGCGGATCGGTCTTCGCGTACTTCTCGGCCACGACCTTCGACCATTTGTAGTAGGCGCCGGACTCGCCTCCGAACGCAGGCTCGTCGCAGTAGAGCTTAAGCGCCCGTTCGCTGCTTCGGAACCAGGGGATGTACTCGCTCAGGTGGCCGGTACTCTCGGTCATGAAGTAGCCGAAATGGCGCATGACCTCGATGCGCACCTTCTCGTTGACGTAGTAGCCCGGCAGCTCGCACCGCTCCTTGAAGAGCGGATAGAGATCCCTGCCGTGGTGCTCCAGCTTCAGGAACCAGGCCATGTGGTTGATGCCTGCGCAGAGAAAGTCAATCTCATCCTTGGGCACCCCGACATAGCCCGAGATGAGATCGAGGGTCGTCTGAACGCCGTGGCACAGGCCGACATAGGGCACGTTGGACACTCGGCCCAGACCGTAGCAGACCGCTGCCATGGGATTGGTATAGTTCAGCAGGACGGCGCCCGGCTTGGATAGCCGCTCCATGTCCTTCACGAGGTCGGTCATGACGGGCATGCTGCGCAGGCCGCGCATGACGCCGCCCGGTCCGAGCGAGTCGCCGATGCACTGGTCCACGCCGTATTTCAGCGGTATCTCGTAGTCGAAGCCGAACGCCTCCACGCCGCCGACCTGTATCATGCAGATGACATAGTCGGCGTCTCGGACCGCATCCTCGCGGCTGGTGGTGGCATATACGCTCGCGTTGATGCCGTTCTCGGCGATCATCCGCCTGGCGAATGCCTCCATGCGCCGCAGCTTGGTCTCCGTTGGGCTCATGAGCGCGTACGTCGCGCCTTCCAGCGCCGGGGTGGCGAGCATGTCGTTGAGCAGCGTCTTGGTGAACACGATGCTGCCTGCGCCGATCATGGCGATCTTCATGATGGTCCTCCTCGTGCGCGCCTCGTGCGCGAGACGCGCCTGATGTCGGTGTGGAGTTCGGCGGGGAGCGGGTATCTTCCTGCAACGGCAAAACCTGCGCACGCATCTCGCCGTAGTGAAGGTGAGACATGTCCGACAGGTCCGATTCGCATGAGAGTTGACGTCCGCGTCACATCACATCCCGCCATCCGCACCGACCCGACGGATTCGACCTATGATCGGGCAGCCGAGTCGGAAAGCGAGATGGTCGCCCGCCTGAGCGAGGAGCTCGAGGCTGAGATACACCGCTATCGGCAGTGGCGATGGCGCGCGCGATTCGGTCGCCTGTTCCGTTTCGCGATCATGCTCGTGCTGATATGGCTCTTCTTCAACCGCAACTGGAGCAACATCTGGTGGATGACGATGGTGTTCGGCGGTTCGAAGATGACCGACGAACGGGCCAGCAGGCGTCGCCAGGCTGCTTCGGCGCTCAGTCGGATATCCGACAAGCGCGCGGTGAACGTGCTGGCCCTGGCCTATCAGTCAGGCGATGAGAGCACCCGCAAGGTCGCCGGCGAGGGGCTGATCCGGCTGCTGCCACTGATGACCGCTTCCGATGCCCGACTGGTGGACGATCGGGGCATGGCCGCGCTGATCAGCACACTGCGATGGAACCATATCAACGCGCCGTTGGTGGTCGCCGTTCTCAAGGCCCTGCAGCAGATCGGCGATGCGCGCGCCATCCCTGCGGTGGAGAAGCTGTGTGTAGCCCCTCGGCCGGTGGGGTACCTTGTCGGTGGCCTTGACGCCTGGCTCAAGGTCGGCATGGGCGCCGAGCTCCGCAAGATCACGGAGGCGGCCGAGGAGTGTCTGCCCTATCTGCGAACCCGGGCCGAGCAGGAGCGCCTGCGCAACACGCTGCTCAGGCCCGCCGAGCGACCCGATAACGAGAAGGATCTGCTCTTGCGGCCTGCCTCGACGGGCGCGCCCGGCAACGACGACCTTCTCGTGAGGCCCAGCGAGAATCCGGGCGAAGCCTGACCAAGGCGAGCATGGACATCATTGTCCGCCCGTCCTCGCCGTCCCTTCCGTCAAGCCACGCTCACTGCAAGCTCACCGGTTCGCCGGTCTCCATGGCTCGGTTCGCCGCAAGCGTCAGCTCCAGAGTGCGCGCCGCATCAGCATAGCTCGAGAGAACGGCGCCTCGCGAACCGCTGCGAACCGCGTCGAGGAAGATCGCATCCTCCACGGCAAAGATGTTCGGCTCGCCTTTGATGGTTTCGGGCTCGGCGTCCGCGCGAAGCACCTTCACGCTGTGCTCCCAGCCGGTAAAGAGAAATGTCGTGTCGTGGGCGAAGACGCTGAGCCATACGCCGCCGCCGCCGCCGTTGGCCGCGCAACATGACATGAGGCTGACGACGGCGCCCGACCCCATCCGGATGCCCACGACACTGGCGTCTTCGATGTCGTAGGGTTCGAGGCCCTGGTTGAACCCGCGAGCGCCCTGCGCGAATACCTCAACGGCCTCGCCGCCAAGGAACCGCACGAGATCGAAGGTATGGGTGCTCTGCTCCACGATCTGCCCGCCGCTCAGGCGCTTCTGGGGCCACCATGAGCCGGGGCCAGGATTGGGAGAACCGCCGATCCAACCTCCATGCATGAGGACCGCCGGGTCGGCCTTCAGGATCGCCCGTGCCCGCTGGACCCCCTCACGATAGCGGTTCATGTAGCCGGCGCAGGTGAGCAGTCCTTTGCGCTCGATCTCCGAGGCCAGCTCCCGCGTGAGGCCCATATCGAGCCCGACCGGCTTCTCGATGAAGAACGGGATGCCCATCTCGATGCATGTTCGCTCAGCGGGTCCGTGGGCGAAGGGGGGCAGCATGAGGAAGGCCACGTCCGGCGCCACCTCGCGGAGCATCTCTGTCGCATTCTTATACACCGCGGCATCGGCGCCCGGTCGGAAGGACCTCAGCTCGCGCAACCGCTCGGCACATCGCGCCTCATCGGGATCGGCGAAGGCCACGATCTCGACCACCGCCAGCGATTGGAGCGCTTCAAGGTGCGCTCGGGCGATGCCCCCCGCACCGACGAACGCGACACGCATCGGACTGTTCATGGCATGCACCTCCGGAATAAGTGAGACTGAAGGTAGTTCTGGAAGCCCCTGCTGAGGTCCTGCAGGTATCTTCCAACTCCCGACACACGCTCCCGGCTAATCCGGCGGCGCGGAGGAGACGACCGCCCTTTCGGATTCGGCGACCCGCTTCGGCGACTCCGGCGCGTGGACGCCCTCGCCACGACGGCATGCTTCATCTGCAGGAGAGGGCGCGCGCCTCGTCGAATCCTCTGGCATCTCAATCCGGAGACGCTCCTCCATGCCAGACTGGCTCCACCTTCCCCTTGCCGTGCTCGCCATCGGCGCACTATGCGCCGCGATGCCCGCATCAGCGGATGCCAAACCCCTGCGGCCCCCTGCCGTTCCACTCGTGACCCACGATCCGTACTTCAGCATATGGTCGCCTGCAGACAGCCTGACTGATGCGCCGACGATCCACTGGACGGGCGCACCGCACAGGTTGACAGCCCTCATCCGCATAGACGGCGCAGTTATGCGCCTCATGGGAACGGAGCCGAAGGACGTTCCCGCCATGCGCCAGACAGCCCTTGAGGTTCATCCCACTCGGACGGCGTACCGCTTTGCCGGCGAAGGCCTGGAACTCACGCTAACCTTCATGACGCCGGCCCTCCCCCACGATCTGGACGTCCTGGCGCGGCCCATCACATACATCACGTTCGCGGCGCGCTCGGCGGACGGCAAGCCCCACTCAGTGGAGGTTCTGTTCGATGCGTCGGCGGAGATAGCCGCCAACACGCCCGATCAGCACGTGCAGAGCGAGCGAGTCACGATCGGCCGTTTAACCGCTCTTAAGGCAGGCACGACGGAGCAGCCCGTCCTTGGCAAGAAGGGCGACAACCTGCGCATCGATTGGGGCTATCTCTATGTCGCAGCGGCAACCGATCGGATCGCCGCCATGGCCGTCACCGACGCCAACGGACGGATCGCCTTCGCGAAGACCGGCGCGTTGTCGCTCGCCTCTCGCCCCTCGCCCCTCGCCTCCGACCAGTCGCTGGCCGTCGCCCTCGATATGGGGAGGGTCGGCTCCCGCGTGGTTCGGCGCACCGTCATGATCGGCTATGACGACCTCTGGAGCATCGAGTACTTCCGCACGAAGCTCCGGCCCTACTGGCGGCGCAACGGCGATGACATGGAGGCAGTGCTGCGCAAGGCGGCCGACGAGCAGGCCCGTCTGACGACTGCGTGCGCTCGGTTCGATGCCGAGATTGAGCGGGATCTGCGTGCGGCTGGAGGAGAGGAGTACGTCCGTCTGGGCGTGCTGGCCTATCGGCAGGCTCTGGCGGGCAACAAGCTGGCCGCAGATGCCAACGGCAGGCCGCTCCTCTTCCCCAAGGAGAACTTCAGCAACGGCTGCATCGCCACCGTGGACGTTATCTATCCCATGGCGCCCCAGTTTCTGCTCTTCAGTCCGACCCTCGTCAAAGCCATGCTCATCCCGATTCTGGACTACGCCGCCTCGCCCCGCTGGAGATGGCCCTTCGCGCCGCATGATCTGGGCACCTATCCCAGGGCCAACGGTCAGGTCTACGGTGGCGGCGAGCGCACCGAAGAGAACCAGATGCCCGTCGAGGAATCGGGCAACATGCTGATCCTGATGGCGGCGCTTGCTCGGATCGAGGGCAACGCCGACTTCGCGGCGCGCTACTGGCCCCAGCTCAGCCGATGGGCCGAGTATCTGAAGGACAAGGGCTTCGATCCCGAGAACCAGCTCTGCACCGACGACTTCGCCGGGCACCTCGCCCACAACGTGAATCTCTCCGCCAAGGCGATCATGGGCCTTGCGTCCTACGCATTGCTCTGCGACATGCGGGGCGAGAAGGAGCGTGCCGAAGCATATCGCGCCCTCTCCCGGGACTTCGCCGCCCGATGGGTGCAGGCGGCTGCCGACGAAGGCCGCTATCGGCTCGCGTTCGATCGCCCGGGCACGTGGAGTCAGAAGTACAACCTGGTCTGGGACCGAATCCTCGGCTTCGGCCTCTTCCCTGATCACGTCCTAAAGACCGAGATGGCGTGGTATCGCCGCACCCAGAACAGGTTTGGCCTTCCGCTGGACAACCGAAGAGACTACACCAAGCTCGATTGGACCGTATGGACGGCGTGTCTGAGCGGCAACCGAGCCGACTTCGACGCGCTCATCGCGCCGGTTGCAGACTGGCTGAACGCAACGCCCGATCGCGTGCCGATAACAGACTGGTACGACACGAAAACGGGCAAGTGCGTGGGATTCCGGGCGCGACCGGTGGTTGGAGGACTCTTCATCAAGCTGCTTTACGATGCGAGCGTGTGGCGCAGGTGGGCTCGGCGGGACGGAACGCCCGATGGCCCGTGGGCTCCGCTGCCGGCGCCTCCGCAGGTCACGGCGGTGGTGGCTGCCGCCGATCGGGAGCCTGCCGAATGGCGCTATACGTTCGATGAGCCTGGCACAGGCTGGGAGAAGCCGGAGTTCGACGACCGATCATGGTCTCTGGGCAGGTCCGGCTTCGGTACGCCGCAGACGCCGGGAGCCATCATCGGTACGCGCTGGACGGGCAGCCGGATCTGGATACGGCGGACGTTCCAGCTCAGGCAGAGCGATCTCGAAGGTCTGCGCCTTTGGGTGCACCATGACGAAGACGCCGTCATCTACCTGAATGGCGTGCTTGCGGCCAGCCTGAACGGCTTCGTCACGGAGTATGGCGACGTCGAGATCAGTCCAACCGCCCTCGCCGCCCTCAGGCCCGGCGTCAACACGCTCGCCGTTCACTGTCGCCAGACTGCCGGCGGTCAGTACGTAGACGTCGGATTGGTTCAGGTCAGGAACGCCAGGTAGATGCCGGCGCCCCTGACCACTGCCAGACGTCACCTGCCTGTGCGGATCACCGCCTCCTTCTTCGCATTGTTCCAGTCCACGCGCCAGCCGAGCGCCTTGGCAACCTGCCGGAGCGGAACCCACCAGCCGTAGTCGCGCCACCGAGCGCCAAGGTCCGTCCCGCCAATGGTACGTCCGGAATGGTGAACGGTTACACCCTCGCGCGTCACATCAACCTCCACGCCATCAACCGCCCTTAGATGCTCGGCGCGGAGCCACAGACCCTCTCGGCCCAGAACCGGCGGG
>JAAYVH010000274.1 GCA_012517255.1 Chthonomonadales bacterium | reverse complement strand
CGGCGCCACGAGCCATGGGCCGCGGCTCAGGAGCGCTCGGTGATGAGCGAGCTGCGGGCTGTGGGCTGCGAGGTCAGGGTCTTCGCGGGCCGCTTGCTTGCTGACCCGGAGACGTTCCTCAATGCGTCCGGCAGGCCGTTTGAGGTGTTCACCCCGTTCTATCGAGCGTTGGTCCAGCGACTGACAGTCGCCGAGCCATCCGTCGGCTCGTTCGCTCCCGACCGAATGCAGGGGGCGACATCACGGCTTGCCTCGGCGTCCATCGGAGATCTGGGGCTTCTGCCTACGGTATCGTGGGATGATGGGCTCCGTAGGGCCTGGACCTGTGTCTGCAGGAGTAGCCGTCGACAGCGGCGAACCGGCGGGTGACGCGATATCGAAGGAGAAGGGCCTTGACATCCAAGGAGCGTGTTCTCACGGCGTTCGCCCGCCAGGAACCGGATCGGGTTCCTATCAACTACCACGCCAACCCGGGCATCGACCGACGCCTGAAGGCGCATTTCGGGTTGGCGGCAGACGATGACGAGGGTCTGCGCCTGCGGCTGGGAGTGGACTTCCGGGGTGTCGGCGCGCGGTACGTCGGTCCGAAGTTGCACGCGGACTATGCAGACCGGCACGTGGACAACTGGGGCATACGCACGCGCTACATTGAGCATCCGAGCGGAGGGTACTGGGACTTCTGTGACTTCCCGCTTCAGGATGCCGATGAGGACATGGTCGCGCGATGGCCGATGCCGTCCCCGGACGACTATGACTACTCCGGCGTGGCCGAGGCCTGTCGGCGATACGCGGACTTTGCCATGAACGGAGCGGCAGGCTTCGGCGACATCATCAACGGCAACGGGTTTCTCCGAGGCATGGAGCAGACACTCGTAGACCTGGCCACGGATGAGCCGGCTGGCCTCCTGCTCGCCGATCGCAGGATGGCCATTCAGCTCGAAGTGACCCGACGCATTCTCGAAGCGGCCAAGGGAGGCGTGGATTTCCTCTGGCTGGGCGAGGACCTGGGCACGCAGCTCGCGCCGATCATCAGCCTGCGCACGTTTCGCAAGCACATCCGACCTCGCTATCAGCCCTTCTGCGACCTTGCGCGCGCGTATGGACTGCCCGTCATGATGCACACCTGCGGTTCGAGCAGTTGGGCTTACGACGACTTCGTCGAGATGGGGATCCATGTGGTGGACACGCTTCAGCCCGAAGCGCGCGACATGGCCCCCGCCTATCTCAAGCAGCGCTTCGGGGATCGGCTGGCCTTCCACGGCTGCATCAGCACCGCCGGGCCGGTGGCCTATGGCACCGAGGAGGAGGCCCGGGCGGTCTGCCGCGAGACCCTCGAGATCATGATGCCCGGCGGCGGTTACTGCTTCGCCCCGACGCACGCGCTGCAGGACAACACGCCCACCGAGAACGTGGTGGCCATGTACGAAACCGCCCACACCGCCGGCCGCTACTGAGTGACACTGGCACGTTCCTCAACGGGCCGACCCGGCGCGGAGTCATACCCTGGCTGCGATCATGCCTCGGGTCTCAAAGTACCTGTGCACATGCGAGATAATCTGTGCGACCCCGTAACCCGCCGGAAGCATCACGCAATGACCTCCGGTCTCCTCCGCGATGCTGGCGGCCGCGTGGGAGGCCGCGTGACGCGAGTAGTTCTTCACGATCACGATGACATCGGCTTTGCGCATGTCAGTCTCGAACTTGGCCGGCGTGTCCGCCTTCTTCGCTTCCGGCCACAGGACCTCCTCGAGTCCCAGTACTGCCTGAAGCTTGGGGGCCGTATGCACGCGCGGAACTCCTCCGAGCAGCAGCATCCGCTTGCCCGCCAGTATGGGCCGCAGATCGCTTGCCAGCGTCTCGATATCTGAGGAGGACGCGTGGTCCTCGTCCGCGGCGTCAGCATCGTCGGAGTCCGCCTGCTCGGCAGCACGCCGCGCGATCTCGGCATCGACCTCCCGACGAAAGACCGTGTAGTTGCCCTGACCATTGAGGATAGCCGGCCATCGTTCAAGGATCACGTCCCGGACAAGCTTGTTTGACGGCGGCACGCCCAGCCGGAAGGCCTCATCGACGAGAGGCAGTATGGCGGCACGATCTTCGGCGATTCGTAACGGGTCTGCGCCGAAGTCCTCGCGTGACCCGGCCACGTCCAGGATCGCCTGGATCGCAGCGTTGCGATCATCAGGTCCCTCTGCTTCCCGCGCCGGTTCCGGCAGCGCGCGTTCGATCAGAGCGGATAGGGCCCGGGACGTGTAGGGCGGCGTCTCAGCATCGCACTCGTCTGAGAGCACGCAGGTGATGCCAAGAGAATCGGCGGCGAGTTCCATCTCCCCTACGAGCGCGTCCACGAGATCATCGGCGATCCGCAAGCTTCTCAGCTCCGCCTGAAGGTACAGCATGGTCGCCAGCGCAGCCCTCACGCTGTCGCGGCCCTCATCGAGAGTCGCAGACGGGTTGTCCTGCATGAGATCGAACAACTGGCATGCCAGCGATGCACGGCAATAGCAGTCCGAGAGACGCCGAATGCCTGCGGCCTTTGACGTGTCGTCCAGTCCATGGTCGCGGATAGTGGGCGCCTCCCATGGCCAGTCGAGCGACCGCAGACGGGTGGCGACACGCGTTCGAAGGTCCCGTGCGGTCTTGACGTCCTTGCCGTTCCTCGGATCATCGGACATGCGCACCACGTATGCATGCACGCCGCAGAGCACGGCTCGCACATCCAGAGCCTGCCGCCGCTTCAGCCGCTCATCGCCGCTTCCATCCAGTTGCCTCTCAACCTCGTTCCATCGCGACAGCCAGTGCGCAAGATCGCCGCCGCTGGCCGGAAAGGCCATCGGCATTGGCGCCTCATGAACCGGCGCCGCCGGCGGCTCGAGCTTGCGGACTGAAGCGGGAGCGGCAACGACCGGCGCGGTCTTTGCGCCGGACGGTACAGCGCCGAACACGCTCTTGCGCAGCCGCTTGGCCTCAAGACGAAGCCAATCTGCCGCCGCGTAGTCTTCCTCCGTCGTCGCGAGCGCCGCCTCCCGCTCTATGGTCTCGATGAGCGTGCGCAGCTCTCGTCGGGCCGATCGTCTCTGTTCAGCGGCTTTCACGATGGATGCCGCCTCACCGATCATGGCCTCAATGGCATCAATGGACGGCGCCGCAGAGTCGCATACGGACGAGGCGTCCGCATGGACAGCGCCGACGTTGGACCCCATACTCTGTGAATCTGCCATGGCTCAGTCTCCCATTAAGTCGCTCGTGTGCTATGCCACTATTCACTCGCAGTTCGGGAACGAAGCCGGAAAGGGCTGCCCGAAAGCGCGACAGCCCGGGGAATGCCCGGGCTGTCACATCTCAGGTCCAGACTCGGTGCGA
Organism: Chthonomonadales bacterium; assembly: GCA_012517255.1. Taxonomy (GTDB): domain Bacteria; phylum Armatimonadota; class Chthonomonadetes; order Chthonomonadales; family CAJBBX01; genus JAAYVH01. The sequence goes on along the minus strand of JAAYVH010000274.1, from coordinate 23,342 downwards.
GTTCAATACACCGCAGCCTCGGTCTGCTTGTCGAAGAGGTGGCTCTTGTCCATATCGAAGATAACTTCGATCTGATCGCCTGACTTCGCCTTCGTCTTGTTATCGATCATGGCGATGAGCTGATGCTCGCCGGCCGCCAGGTACATCTCCACGTCATTGCCCAGGGGCTCGACAACGTCCACGCCGACCTTCACCGTGTTGCCCGGCGTCGGCTTCACCAGTCCTTCCAGGTTTCGGTCATAGATGTCCTCGGGTCGGATGCCCAGCATGCACTGTTTGCCGACCTCGGCCTGCACCTTATCCGCCATGCTCCTGGGGAGCTCCACCTGGAATGATCCGGCGTCTGCGACGAAGGCATCGCCCTGCTGCTTTACGGTGACGGGGATCATGTTCATGGCGGGCGAGCCGATGAACCCGGCGACGAACATGTTGGCCGGATGGTTGTATAGGTTCAGCGGCGTGTCGCATTGCTGCATGATGCCGTTGTTGAGCACGGCAATCCGGTCGCCCATGGTCATGGCTTCCACTTGATCGTGGGTGACATAGATCGTCGTAATACCCAGCCGCCGATGCAGCTTGATGAGCTCGGCGCGGGTCTGGACACGGAGCTTTGCATCGAGGTTGGAGAGCGGCTCGTCCATGAGGAAGACCTTGGGCTCGCGCACGATGGCTCGGCCAAGGGCGACGCGCTGGCGCTGGCCCCCCGAGAGCTGCTTCGGCTTCCGCTGGAGCAGATTCTCCAGACCGAGCAGCCGAGCCGCCTCGTTCACCCTCCGGTCTATCTCCTGCTTCGAGAAGGCCCGCTTCGTGTTCAGCGGCCACGGTTTGCCCGTTGGCAGCCGTTTCAGGCGAAGCCCGAAGCTCATGTTGTCGTAGACGGACATATGCGGATAGAGGGCGTAGTTCTGGAAGACCATGGCGATGTCGCGGTCTTTGGGTGAAACATCGTTGACCACCCGATCGCCGATGTATATCTCGCCGCTGCTCGCCTCTTCCAGACCCGCGATCATGCGCAGCGCGGTCGTCTTGCCGCAGCCCGACGGCCCCACGAGCACAAGGAACTCCTTGTCCCTGATCTCGAGCGTCAGCTTGTTGACGGCTACGACCTCCTTGAACTCTTTGGTCAGTTCATTGAGCCTCACGCTCGCCATTCCATCGCCCTCCTTCTGATGGGACCGCTGCAGCCACCGCGCGCGCCCACCGCCCGTCCAGTCCGTGCCGCGCTCCTATCGAACCGCTGCCCGATTATATGTGCAGCAGTTCGGAGTGTCAAGCCGAACGTCCTGCTATCCCTCCATGCGAGCCAGCTCGGACTTCAGCAAGTCTATGCCGGCTATGGCGGTCGGATCGACGCCGTTCAAGAACGCGGCGTAGACCGACGCGAAATCGCCCAGGTACATCAGCGACAGAAGCCGCTGCATCAGGGTGGTCCCTTCGGCCCACACTTCGTGCTGATCCGCCTTGTTGCCGATGACGGTCCGCAGCACCTCGACCCGCTTGGCTATCCTGGGCGTGGCGGTGAGCTCCAGCGGGTCACGCAGGAACACCACCGACCAGTTCTGCGCCTGGGTGCGCGCCTGATCCCAGCCCAGAATCTCGTTATGGTTCTGTTCGGGCAGGACGTTCGCAAACGCATGCGACTTGGCGTTCTCGTTGAACTGGCCCTTCCACCGCACTGCCAGAACGCCCCGGTAGCCCTGCGTGCCGTAGAAGATGGGAATCCGACCGTGCAGCGCGAGCGCGATCTGCTTGGCAGGATTGTCGGCAAGAGGGACATGACGGCCCCACCGTCGCGAGCAGTCGGTCAGCAGCTCGATGGCAGCGCCGAGCGCCTCTGGTCCGCTGTCGGCATCCAGTGCGACGCAGGATGCCACGACGGCGAGCGTCGGAATGAGCAGATAGCCGGTGGAGGCCCGCGGCGGACGCCCGCGGGGAATGCGGCACACGGGCGCTCCATCGGCCTCCGCCATGCGCGCCAGCTCGCCGCCGCTCGTCACGCAGACGATCCTGCAGCCGGCTTCTCGAGCGTGGCGATAGGCCGAGAGGGTCTCCTCGGTGTTGCCCGAGTAGGACGACGCGATCACCAGCGTCTGCGGACCCACAAACCCGGGCAGATCATAGTCGCGGTTCACGACGATGGGCACGTCGGCGCTCGCCGCAGCGAGGCTAGCGGTGAGATCGCCGCCGATGGCCGAGCCGCCCAGGCCCGTGATGACGACCTGTGTCGGCTTGGCTGCCGGCGGAAGCTGGCTCACAAACGAGGAGGCGATGGCTGCGGCATCACGGCACTGCTGGGGAAACGCCTCGGTCAGATCGAGCATGCCGCTGCGGTCGAGGATCCGGATCGCCTCGAGGTCGTCGAGCACGCCGGGCGTCGGCGCAAGCGGGTTGGCATGCAGAGACATAGCTACTCCTTGCACACGTGCAACGGTCCGGCATGTGCTCCATCTGCGGGAGCACGCGCCGGACCGTGCCGGTCATTCTGGGTTGTGGCGGCGGAAAGTCATCAGACCTCCGCCACGTAGGGCATCAGGGCCATGTGACGAGCGCGCTTGATCGCGTCGGTCACCAAGCGCTGATGTCTGGCGCACGTGCCGCTTGTGCGGCGCGCGACGATCTTGCCGCGCTCGTTCTGATAGCGGCGCAACTTGCCGATGTTCTTCCAGTCCACACTGGTAGCCTTATCAACGCAAAATGCGCAGACCTTGCGGCGCGGCCTCTTCCACTTGCCGGGCGCGCGCTTCCTAGCTGGAGCCGTCATGGTACGTCCTTTCGCTTGATATCAGGTTCACTCAAATGGGTCGTATTCGTCACCCTCGATCTGGGCGCGGTCCGCAGGCGGCGCCGCAGCGTTCTGAGGCTTCGGCTGAGCCTGCACGTAGGCCGGTGGCTCGGGACCGGGATCGTCAGGCGGCGTCAGCGGCTGGATCTCCTCGCCTTCGCGGGGCTTGTCGAGCGCCTGAAGGTTGTCCGCGACTACTTCGGTTGCCCACCGCTTGGTTCCATCCTGCGCAGTCCAGGAGCGAACCTGGAGACGGCCTTCGACGGCAACGAGACGGCCCTTGCGCACATAGTCGCGCACGAAGTCCGCGGTCTGGCGCCACACGACTATGTCTATGAAGTCGGTCTCTCGCTCGTTGGTCTCCTGGTTGCGCGTGCGGCGGTCCACGGCAATCCGCAGCTTGCCGACGTGGATGCCGCTCGAAGTGTAGGAGCAGTCCGGGTCGCGCACAAGGCGACCAATCAATATGACGCGGTTGAGCATGGCTTCAGAGCTCCCCTCCCGTCCGATCCGCGGTACGGCTCGGACGATGGCAACGGACCGCCGCTACTCCTCGTCAGGGTCCGTCCGCACGATGATGTGCCGCAAAATGTCGTCGCTGATCTTGAAGACGCGGTCGAGTTCGGCAGGCACGTCAATGTCGCTCTCAAACGGCATGAGAATGTAGATTCCCTCGGAGCGTCCCTTGATGGGGTAGGCCAGCCGACGACGGCCGCCTTCCCACAATCCGGTCTCGCCCACGACACCGTCCATGTCGGTCACCACTTTCTTGTAGCGTTCGACGATGGGCTCGAGCTGTTCTTCGGTCAGCTCGGGATCTACGATGTACATCGCCTCGTAGTGGCGCACTATAGCAATACCTCCCCTCGGTCGTTGGCTCCGGTCCGGGCCGGAGCAGGAAGCTCGGGGGCTCGAGAGAGCCCTCCGCGGCGATGCATGAGCGCATCGCCCGACGGCGGGTGGTTAGGCCGCCATTCGGTCCATGGGACAGCGCAGTATACCTCAGCGCGCCAGAGCCCGATGCAACGGTTCGTCTCGATATGGCAGGGAATCGCGCCTCCGAGGGTGAAACGGCGAGGGACGATTAATGCGGAGTCGCGTTGACGGGTTGGGCACATCGCTCTGGTCCGAGCGACTCGATCTCACGAAGGAGCCCGCAGATGACTAAGCCTTGGATCCTATGGCGCGTTGGGGTCTTCGCTGCCGCGGCCCTCGGCGCGTCTGCCCCGCTCGCCTATCGTACGACGTGGATCGGCAACAGCTTCGGGGGAGGGCCGCGGTGGGTCCAGAACTTCATCGAGGGCATGGCCGTCGCGCCGGACGGCACGGTCGTTTGCGCCAGCACGTGGGATGAGGCGGGGCGCGAATACGGAATCTATCGCGATGGCGACGTGGTTGGCATGTGCGCCGATACGCATGGGTGGGGCGAACTGGGGGGATCGGCCGTTGCCATCGGTTCGCGCTATCTCTTCATCGCCATGGTCCACGGCAACGAAGGCGGTCACCTGACCGGCGACGCCTATCCTCCCAAAGGCCTGGCGTGGTTCTGCATCTCGCGACGCAAGCTGAACGGCGACCACGCACCGTTCACCCACGGTCGCGGCAGGTTTGGCGACCAGCTTGTCCTCCACGAGGCACCAGAAACCATGGAGGCGCACATCCGCGGTCTGGCCACCGACGGCAAAGGGCGTCTCTACGTCAGCGATCCCGTGTCGGCGCGGATTCGGGTCTTCGAAGAGGAGACTATGCAGGAGCAGGCAAGCTTCAGCGTCCTCCGATCGCGACAGCTTGCGGTCGGCCCCGATGGTTCACTGTGGGCGCTGCACGCCCCAGACGCCGGGGCGCCGGCCAGCGAGCTGCTCAAACCCGAGCGCGACGATGTCCAGTGGCGCGTCGTGCGCTATGCGCCCGATGGGCGCGAGCTCGCCACGATCTGGCTTCCGAAACGGTCGGCACCCACGGCTCTCGCCTTCGATCGGCGCGGGCGACTGCTCATCGCTGACAATGGTCCCGACCAGCAGATTCGGGTCTACGCCAGTCCGAACGGCGGCGGACGCTTCGTCGGCGCGCTGGGAGTGAAGGGCGGCGTGTACGCGCGCCCCAACCCGGGAACCGTCGCGCCGGACCGGCTCATCGGCCCGACCGGACTCGGCTGCGACGCTGCCGGCAACCTGTACGTCGGCGGCAACACCCCCGCCGGAGGCTCCGTCCTGCGATGCTACGAACCCGCTGAGCCGTCCCAGCCCCTGAGGCTCCGCTGGGAGCTCCTCGGCCTTGAGTTTGTAGACGGGGCAGATGTAGATCGCGGCGACGGCACAGACGGCCGGCATGTGTACACCGCCGAAGGGCACTACGAAGCCGACTGGGATCGCCCGCCCGGCAAGCAATGGACGTGGCGCGGCTTCAGTCTGGATCCGTTCCGCTATCCGGACGACCTCAGGCTTCTCGAGGGCCACCACGGGCTCTGCGGCGCTCTCGTCAGGCGCATCGGCGGCAGGCGGTTTCTGGTGGTCCGCGGCATGTTCCAGCACTTTCTGGTCATCTACCGCTACGACCGCGAAATCGCCATACCGTCGGTTATGTTCTCGCGCGGCCACTATCGGGACGGCGCATGGATGCCGCCGGGGCAGCCGCCACGCGGCGCGTGGATGTGGCGCGACTCTGACGGAGACGGACAGATGGAGGCTGGCGAGTACCTCGATGTAACGGCCGACAACGAACCCGAGTTCTGGGCCTGGTGGATGGATGAGAAGGGCGGCGTCTGGCGAGGCGACCAGACGGGCGAGCGCCCGATCCGTCATTATCCCGTGCAGGGCCTCGATCGGCGCGGCAATCCCATCTACTCGCGGGAGATGTCCCGCACGTTTCCTATGCCGCCGCCGATGAACCACCTTCTACGCATTGAGTACGATCCCGCGACCGACGCGATGCTGCTGGGCGGTCACACAGTGGATCGCCCCAAGACCGGCGACGAGTGGGGTCAGGTCGGCGCCGAGCTGCTTCGATACGACGGTTGGCTCCGGGGCGAGCCGAAACTGCGCTGGCGGATACCCCTGCCCTACGACCCGGCCAACGGCGTGACGGTGAAATCCATGTGCGCCGAATCCGACGCCGTCTTCGCGGTGGAGTGCAGATCGGCACGCGTGCATGTCTTTGACCGCGCCACGGGAGCGAAGCTCGGCGAAATGACGCCCGGCCCCGAAGTGCATCGGGAAAGCGGGTGGGTGGACTTCCCCGATGCCATCCGCGCCTACCGACGTCGCGACGGCGAGTACCTGGTGTTCGTCGAGGAGGACTGGAAGGGGAAGATCATCGTCTATCGTTGGCAGCAGACTCGATGATGGCAATGGCTGCGAGATCCTGAGCCCGGTCGCCCAGGGCCGCTGGGACAATCTCGCACACGGAATAGGCGCGCTCCCACGCTCGCTCGGCCACCGTACGGCGAATGGCGTTCAGGATCAGATCGCCTGCATGGACCGCAATGGTGCCGAGGACGATCCGCTCGGGATTCAGAATCTGGATGATATTGGCCAGCCCGATGCCCATGTACGTCCCGGCCTCTTCGAGGATGGCACGTGAGAAGCTGTCCCCCTCGCGCGCCGCCTCGACGACGTGTCGCGCGGTGATGTCGGCCGGCCTTCCGCCCGCGAGCTCCACAAGCCGCTGTCCGCGGCGGTAGTGGAGGCTCTCCCGGGCGAGCCGCGCTATGGCGGGCCCGCTCGCCAGAGCCTCCAGGCAGCCCCGCTTGCCGCACCCGCAGAGTGGCCCTTCGGGCAGGATGGTCTGATGACCGACCTCGCCCGCGAGATCGTTGGTGCCGCGATAGAGACGGCCGTCCAGAATCAGCCCCCCGCCGATGCCCGTACCCTGTGTCAGATACACCATGTTGCGTGCGCCGCGCCCTGCTCCCCATTTCCACTCGGCCACCGCTGTCGCGTTGGCGTCGTTCTCGATCACGACAGGGAGGCCTGCGAAGGCGTCCTCGAACATGCTCCGAACGGGTATGCCCTCCCAGCCTGGCAGGTTCGGAGGACTGTAGACCATGCCCGTGCGCGTATCGAGAGGCCCCCCGCAGGAAATGCCGATGCCGGCGATGGGGTGCCCTGACGATGCCGTCAGCTCATGAGCGAGGGAGATCAGCCGCTCCATGATAGCCGCGGGACCGGTCTCCGCCTGCGTGGGCATGGCCAGCCGGTCGAGGATGGCGCCGTCGGGCGTTCCCAACGTGACGGCGCACTTGGTGCCTCCTATGTCAACCCCGAGGAACACGCGATCCACTTTCGAAACCCCCCATTGAGGACATCCGTCGAATCCTGTACAATGCATCCGGCGTTTCTACAAGGATACTTCCGTGACCGGTCTCGATGTCCTCTACTGGGGATCACTCTTCCTCGGCGGCTCCTACTTACTGCTGTCGGTGGCCCTGGGCGGCCTGTCGCAGCTCGCCTCCCAGATGCATGGCGCGTTCGACGGCGGAGACGCGGGAGACATCGGTCACGTCGGTGATGCTGGTCATGTCGGCGACGTCGGTCACGTAGACGGCGGCGTAGATATCGGCCATGCCGACGGTGTGGACGTCGGCCATGCAGACGGTGGCGTAGATATCGGCCATGCCGACGGTGTGGACCTCGGCCATGCAGACGGCGGCGCTGACATCGGCCATGCCGACGGACATGCACACACAGGAGAGGCCCACGCCTCGCATGACGGCGACGGCGAGATGCCCGCGGGCCTGAAGCTGCTCACCTTCCTCAGTCCTGTCCTGATGAGCGGCTTCCTCCTCGGGTTCGGCAGTGCGGGCGTGTTGGCCCGTCTCGCGAAGCTCCCGCACGTTCCGAGCTTCGCCTGGGCTGCGGCCGGAGGCGTTGCGCTGTACTACATCGGTTGGTGGATCGTCCATGACGTGTTCGGAGGGTCGCAGGCGTCAAGCCACACGAAACAGGACGAGCTCACGGGGCGAACGGGCCTCGTCATTGCGCCGATCAGCGGCACGAGGCCTGGCACGATTTGCTACACCATCGCCGGTGCGCGGCAGTCTATCTCCGCCATCGCACAGGATGACGTGGAGATACCTGTCGGGGCGAAGGTCGTCATCCGGCGAGTGGCCGGCAAGAAGGCAGTGGTTTCGCGTGTCGGCAGCGATGACGCGTCGCACGCAAAGGTGAAAGGAGCGTTAGATGCCTGATCTAAGCTCGTTGATGTACGTGGGGTACTTCGCTGGCGGAGTTGCCCTCTTTGTGCTTGTTCTGTTCGTGCTCTACAGCAAGCTCTATCGCAAAGTCGGCCCTAACGAAGTGCTGGTGATCTCGGGGCGCAAAGGCGAAACGGTCATTGAGGAGACCGGCGAGCGCCGACGGCTGGGTTACCGCATCGTCAAGGGAGGCGGCTCGCTGATCAACCCGATCATGGAGCGGGTGGATAGCATCTCGCTCGAGTTGATCACCCTCGACATTGTCACGCCGGAGATGTATACCAAGCTTGGCGTGCCCATCAAGGTGGACGGCGTCGCCCAGATCAAGGTGAAGGGCGACGACGTGTCCATCCGCACGGCAGCCGAGCAGTTCCTCAACAAGACGCGCGAGGAGATCAAGCAGATCGCCTATCAGACGGTCGCGGGACACCTTCGGGCCATACTGGGCACACTGACTGTCGAGGAGGTCTACGCGGCGCACGAGGCATTTGCCCAGCGCGTCGCCGAAGTGTCGGCCGGCGATCTAGCCAACATGGGACTCGAAGTGGTGAGCTTCACCATTCGCGAGATCAGCGACAGCCGAGGCTATCTCGAGGCTATCGGCAAGACCCGCATCGCTCAGGTGAAGCGCGACGCCGATATCGGCGAGGCGGAGGCCAATCGCGACGCAACGATCCGCTCAGCCGTGGCCGCGCAGGAAGCCGCAACCGCCAAGTACCTCGCCGACACGAAGATCGCCGAAGCGGATCGCGACTACAAGCTCAAGGTCCAGGACTACACGGCCGCGGTCAACCAGAAGAAGGCCGAAGCCGACCTCGCCTATGATCTCCAGCGCTATATCACGGCGCAGAAGGTCAAGGAGCAGGAAGTCCAGGTTCAGATCGTCGAGAAAGAGAAGCAGGCGCAGCTCGAAGAGAAGGAGATCGCTCGCAAGGAGAAAGAGCTCATCGCGACGGTCCAGCGGCCCGCCGAGGCCGAGCGCACCCGCATCCAGACCGTTGCAGAAGCCGAGCAGTTTCGGCTGAAGACCACGGCCCTCGGTCAGGCAGAGGCCGCCAAGACGACCGGGTTCGCGCAAGCGGAAGTCGTGCAGAAGACGGGCGAGGCAGAGGCCGAAGCCAACAAGGTCCGCGGTCTGGCCGAGGCCGAGGTCGTCAAGGCGCGACAACTCGCCGAGGCCGCCGGTATCGAGGCCAAGGGTCTGGCCGAAGCCGAGGCCGTCCGAGCCAAGGGCCTTGCGGAAGCGCAAGCCATGTCCAAGCGCGCCGAGGCATTCCGAGCCTACAACGAGGCCGCCGTTGCCCAGATGTTCATCGAGAAGCTGCCCGAAATCGCCCAGGCCATAGCCGCTCCCCTGTCCAAGGTGGAGAAGATCGTCATGGTCAACGCAGGCGGCGACGGCATCGGCGCCTCCAAGATCACCGGCGAGGTAACCGGCATCATTTCGCAGGTGCCGCCCGTGCTTGAAGCCATGACCGGTATCAAGCTGCAGGATCTCGTCAAGAAGGTTCCCGGCCTCGCCGAGACTCAGCAGGCCGAGGCGCCGAAAGCCGAGTGAAATCCGCACAACGATCGAGCCGTCCCGGCCGAGACGATTTCGCCCAGCCCGGGGACGACACAGTCACCATCTACACCGATGGGGCCTGTCTCGGAAACCCCGGGCCGGGCGGCTACGCCGCCATTGTTCAGAGCTCGGAGGGCACGCAGGAGTTCGCAGAGGGCTTCCGCAAGACCACGAACAACCGCATGGAGATGATGGCCGCGCTGGCCGGTCTCCGCGCGCTCAAACAGCCCAGCAGAGTCCGCCTCTATTCGGACTCGCAGTACCTGGTGAACGGCATGAAGCTCGGCTGGGCGCGACGCTGGCAGCGCAACGGTTGGCGGCGCAACGCTCGCGAGCCAGCGCTGAATCCCGATCTGTGGGAAGAGCTCCTCCGCCTCGATAACCATCATACGATCGAATGGGTGTGGGTTCGAGGCCACGTGGGCGATCCGTTGAACGAACGCTGCGATCGCCTTGCCGTGGAGTGCGCGAAGAAACATGCCGCCAAGGTGGACACTGTCTATGAAGGACAGGCGCATCGAGCCCTGTTCGACTAGCGGGACCTGCCTGCCCGATCGGGCTTTTCCGCCCATCTGCGACGCGGCGTCGGCTTCCCGCCGGCGCTGTCCGTTGAGACGAATGCCGCGTGGCCCGGCGAACGCCGTTCCGCCTTCTTGAGGAAAGGAGCCTTCCATGAGCGCCGAATCGGACCGTAAGGCAGCCGAGTTCCTTGCCATAGCCGATCAGTTCAAGCTCGGAGCGCTGGTCACGGAATCGTCCCATCCCGTAACCGCATCACTCAGCGATGTCGCGCGCCGCAGCGTCGAGGAGGCTCTCGATCTTCTGTTCCAGGTGGACGAGGATGTCCTGAACCGCTACCGCCGATGGGTAGAGGAGGACCGAACGGCATCCATCGCGTCGGTGGTCCTCGAGGCTCTCAGGGCCGGCAGACGCGTGTTCTTCACCGGTTGCGGCTCCACGGGGCGTCTGAGCATCCTGCTGGACTCGATCTGGCGCGGGTTCTGGCGCGAACAGCAGGCAAGAGGCTTGACCGGCTCCCCCTCGCCGTTCGAGTGGGAGGACAGGACCCGGAGCGCCATGGCGGGCGGCGACTTCGCCCTCATCAAGGCGGTCGAAGGCTTCGAGGACTTCACGCAGTTCGGCAGGCGGCAGATCGCCGACATGGAGTTCGGGCCGGGGGACGTGCTGTTCGCTATCACCGAAGGGGGCGAAACATCGTGGGTGATCGGCACGGCATGGGAGGCTCTCGACCGCGGCGGAACGGTCTTCTTCGTCTACAACAACCCCGATGACATCCTGCGCGAACATGTCCAGCGCAGCCGAGAGGTCATCGACTGCGATCGAATCACGAAGATCAACCTGACCACGGGTCCCATGGCTATCAGCGGCTCCACCCGCATGCAGGCAACCACCATCGAGCTCTGCGTCGTGATCACCGTGCTCGAAACTGTCGCGCGCACGCTCATGAATGAGATGGAGCCTGGCGGCCCCTTGTCGCGCGACCCGGCCACTGTCCCGCAGGAGTTTTTCGCCGCGCTCGAGACCATGCTGGCGACGCTGCGATCCCCCGCATGCCGCTCGATGCTCGCCGATCTCGTGCGCCTCGAAGAGAGCGTCTACCGCTCGGGACACAAGAACACCTATTTCGCCGACGGCCTCGGCGTGGACATGCTTACGGACACTACGGAGCGATCGCCGACCTTCTGCACCCCGCCGTTTCGCCGATATGACGACACCGAGGCTGCCGAATCGTGGGCGTTCCTGTGCGTGCCGCAGGAGACGACGTCGGCCGCGTGGCCTGCGCTGCTCAAGCGGGCTCCTCGATGCGTCGAGTGGAGCGAAGAGGTCGTGCGCGCGATGACGCCGCCCGACAAGGCCGACAGAACCGTCGAGATCGTCCGCCGGATCGGCCTGCCGGACCTGCTGCGGTTCAGGATCGGCCAGGACGGTCTGCCCTACCGCGTGCTCGGCGAGGGCGACTGCGCAGTCGGTCTTGTCGGTCCGAACGAGGACCGCCTCCTCAGCCCCGATGGCTTCGTGAGAAAGCAGCTCGACCGCGCACGGTCCGCCGGCGCCATGACGGCGGTCGTTCGCCTCACCCAGGGCGTTTCCGAAGGTACGACCGCATCCGACGATGTGACGGCGGTGGTGCCCGTGCCGGCGACGGGTCTTCTGCTCGAGGGCGTGACGCGAGCGGGCGTGAAGATGCTCCTGAACGCCATGTCCACCTGCACGATGGTGCGCCTCGGGCGCGTCATGGGCAACACGATGATCTGGGTCGTCGCCAGCAATCTGAAGCTCATTGACCGGGCAACGCGCTACATCGTTCGCCTCACCGATCTGGCCTATGACGACGCCTGCCGATTGCTTTTCAGCTCCATCGAATACGTCACCCCGCGCATGCTGGCCGACAAGGCCTATCCTCCGGTCGTTGGGCTGTCGGTGATGCGCGCGCGGCACGGCCTTGCGCCGGATGAGGCCGAGCGGAGGCTGTGGCAGGAGCTGGGATCGTAGACGATGAAGAGCCAAGGCACCGCACGGGACCTGCCGGAAGCGCCGGGTCTCTATCGCCTCTGGATGGATCTACCGACGGACACCCGCATGAGAGTCGGCGCGCTGGGCGAAATCGTTCTTCCGGCAGGCCGGTATGCCTACACAGGCAGCGCTCGACGAGGACTTCGCGCTCGCATCCAGCGTCATCTGCGCGGCGACGGGCCGTTGCGCTGGCACATTGACTACCTGTTGCGGCATGCGACCGTCATTCACGTCGAAACGTACCCCGACGCTGAGCAGGCCGAATGCGCCCTGAACGCCGCGCTCCTTGCCTGGCCCGAGACAGCCATCGCCGTTCGCAGGTTCGGCGCGAGCGACTGCCGATGCCCCGGCCATCTTATTCGCACGCCGCGCTGGATGCCAGCGCCGCTGTACGCTCCAGCTCGACTGCCCTCAGGCGAACCCATTTGCGTGCGGCTTCTGCGGCCTGACGATGCCGAGCGACTGGGCCGGTACTTCCTCGGGCTGAGCGACCGCACGAAGGCGCGGTACGGCCCCCATCCGTTCGATCAGGCCACGGCCGATGCCATCTGCGCCAGTCTGGACCCGCGCGACATGCTCCGCATCGTGGCGACCACGGGCGGCGGCGACGATGAGACGATCATCGCATACCTGCTCATCAAAGTCGGCGTGCGGGAGAGCGACGGCAAGCGCTACGCAGCCCTCGGCATCCCGCTGGACCCGAAGGAATGCGGGGCGCTCGCGCCGTCGGTTGCTGATGCCTGGCAGAATCGCGGCGTGGCAAGCGCCGTTATGCCCGTGCTGATCACCATGGCACGGTCCGTCGGCATTCGGCGGCTCGTCCTGTGGGACGGCGTCATTGCCGACAACCACCTTGCCCAGGGCTTCTACCGCAAATGGGGCTTCGTCAAGGTCGGCGAGTTCGACACCTCCGTGCTGAACTTCGACATGATCGCCGAGATCAGCGCCTGATCCCTATTCCAGGTCGAACAGCTCGTCCGTCGTCAGATCGCCGTCGCTGTCAATGTCTCCCAGACGATTGTCCCGGTGGGTCTCGGCGTCATAGCCGTTCCCGAAGACGCCCGTCCGGTAGACCGGCATGAACGTCTTCACATGGCCGTCGGCCCAGATGACGTTGCCGCTCCCCAGATGTCTTCCCTGGAAGCTCGGCGCTGCAGCCGACGGGGGATCGAGGAACGTCTGCGCTTCCAGCCTCGGGGGCGTGTAGCGGTAGTTCATGCGCGCAGCATCGGCGAGGTACACCGTCTCCGCCGGGGTCTTGATGGCGGCCATGGCAACGGGGCGAATGTCGAATGTGTACGGCCCGGTCTGGACGTAGGGTGACAGATAGCGGTAGTTGTAGCCGTAGCCCGTGTGTCCAATCGTGGGCCGCAGATCGTTCTTGAAGGACGGGCAGGCGTTAATCTGGCTGTTCTTCATGTAGGGATAGAGCAACCCTGCCGTCTCGTCGCGCACGTTCGTCATGCCGTTATACGAAGCCCACCAGTAATAGACGGTCATGCCCGACACGGTCGCGATGGGCATTACCATCTCGTCGTAGTCCTGGCTATACATCTGCGCGCCGATGCCGATCTGCCGCACGTTCGACAGACACTGCGTCTTGCGCGCGCTCTCCCGCGCCTGAGCGAACACGGGGAACAGTATGGCGGCAAGGATCGCGATGATAGCGATCACCACGAGAAGCTCGATCAACGTGAATGCCGGCTGTCGCCGGTTGGCGGCGGCGCTACGGGCGCTCGCCTGCACCATGGTCCTCACAACAAATCCTCCAAGGGGAGCATCACGCGCTTTCGGGTCACCACAAAGGGAGCGCGCTGGCCGATCAGGCTCCCAGCAACCTGATTCTACCCAATAAAACCGACAGTCATATCCGATATGTACCGGCGAGGGCGCCAGACGGACCCGTTGTCACTCATTACGAACACCGCTTCATCATCATCACCCCGAGGGACAGACCGTCGTCCGCAACGCCAACGCAGCACGCACCCAGAGCGTAGGGGCCAATCAACCTCCGTCCGGAATCTCCATGAAGAGGAACGCGGCAGCGCGCGGTTGATTCGGCCTCTGACCGGGACCCTGGAGCATACGACCCGGCTCCACCCTTGCGGCGTTTGGTCATACGCCCTGTGGTCCGGCTAATACGCCCCTACGGATTGCGCGCTGTGCGCGGATGCGGACAGCGATTGCGCGAGCCTTCAGACTCTCGTCACATCACAGCCCAGGTAACCTTCGAGCGCTTCTACGAGCGGCGCTGCTACATGACCGCGTGTCAGGCTAACATGGTGGCGATGGCCCTGTTTTCCGATGGTCAGCAGCGTATCCTGCAGATGCTCCTGCTCGAACACTCCTGCGCAGCCGAAGAACTCCGGCGGTATCTCATCGTCGGTGATCCGGCCCTCGCCGACGTAGAACTTCATCCGCCCTGCTTCGGTCATCAGTCCGCCGACGGTCACAGGCATGGGCATGATCCGTCCCTGGTTGCAGCCCCAACCGCACCCGGGCCCGGTCACGTTCGCCAGGATCGAGTGATCGGTCACGCAGCCTTTGCCCGCCATGAGGCTCTGGGGCACAGGACCGCAGTGGAACAGGATGCACTGCTCATCATCGTTGCCGTAGTTGTTGTTCCAATCGAGGCAGGCAGGCGCATAGCCCGACGCGAGGCTCAGCGCGCGCATCGTCACGGCGTTGCCCACGTCCACCTCGCACGCCGCCGCGATGAACCGATCGTTCAGTTCGCTCAGCAGAACGCATGGCGATATCCCAAGCTGTTTCTGAAGCTCGAGCCAGCATCGGATCGCCAGCGCGTCGAGGCCCATCTCCTCGATGAGCTGATCGAGCACGACGCCAAGCTTCGCGATGGTGAGAAAGGCGGGGGGAGGCGTTTCGCCCCATCGCGTGTGGGAGCGCAAGGCATCCGACTTGGCCGCCACCGCCGGAGCATCGTCGGCCAGTTCGCGCACGCGCCCGATCACGTCCGCCATGTCAACGGTCTCGACGGTGATCCCATGGCGCTGCAAGGCGAGCTCATCAATGCGCACGGTCTTGAACGGAGTGGTCCGTGCCCCGATGGCTCCGACCGTCATGTTGCGCAGGCCGTTGACCACGCGGCACATCCGGTCAAAGTAGTCCACGTTCTGCGCAAAGGCGTCGGACGTCGGATGCACTACGTGGGGTTTGAGCGCCGTGAACTTCACGCCGTACTGGTAGAACACATCCATGATCGAGAACTTGCCGCAGAACGAGTCGCGGCGCACTTCGGGCGCCATCCGGTTCAGCTCGTCTGGATAGGCCTGGATCAGGATCGGGACGCCGGCATCCTTCAGCGCCGCAACGGCGCCGGTCTCGTCGCCGAAGTTCGGCAAGCACAGGATCACGCCGCCATACTTTCCCCGGTTCTGCCGCAGGAAGTCGGCATAGACAGCGCCCTCTTTGGGCGTCTCGACGGCGCCGTAGCGGGTCGCATTGTCATCCAGCATCAATACGCGGTGGCCTAAGCGTTCGAGCGTTCCGGCGAGTTCGCGACGGGCATCGGCGATGAGACTGGCCGGGAACAGGCCTCGGTTCCCGAAGAACAGGGCGAACGTCGTCTTGTCAAGGGTCATTGGGCGTTTCTCCTGGGCCGACGCGAGGTCGGCTTGCTTGCGGTGTCCCGCCTGGGACGTGTCCAGTGTACCCAGCGGGCTAACGCTCCGTCACGCGTCTCTGCATGCGGCGGATGCGGTCGTAGCGATAGTCGTAGGGTTCGCCGCCGATCTGACAGGCATAGACGAGATGGATGGTCCACCGAGGTCCGGATCGCTCGACGAACGCTTCCGGAACGTGCAGCGCCGGCGCCTCGGGCAACGCGCGTATGTAGCCGAGGATCGTCCAGTTGATGCCGTCGGCAGACACGGCCTCGGTGATCTTGCGCGCCGTCCAGGGATGGTTGGAGCCTTCCGGCGGATCGCCGTAGGCATAAAGCCTGTCGCGCACACGGACTACGTCGGGATTGGGAAACTGCCTCAGTGCCGGCGTCGAGCCCGCTCGTATGATCGTCCACGCCTTGGGATCGAGGAAATCGCCGGTGCACTCGGCGTAGCCCATGCTGGTGCCATCGCGATCGCCGGCCCAGTAGTCGAACCAGAGGCGGAACCGTCCGTTCTCATAGAGAAGCGACGGCCGGTGGTAGGAACCATGCAGATGGGCCTCGCCGCCGGGCACCGACCGGGCGCCCAGATCGTTCCTGTTCATCAGGATGGGCTCCGACGACCGCCGCCAGCTCAGACCGTCGTCGGAGACTGCCCCCATGATGCAGAGGAGGCTGCCGTCGGTGTCACCCGGCGCGCCGTAGGGTATGCCGTCAGCGTTGTGTCCGACGGAGCTGTAGGCCATGTAGTAGCGCCTGCCAACCCGCACGACCGTCGGATCTCCGTTGTGCCACGAATCGAACGGCTCCTTCTGCGGAGCGAAGACCGGACGCCAGAGCGACGCGTTCATCGTGGCATCCCATCTTCCGTCGCCGCAATGGACCTCCCACGGGCCGTCGAGGGTACGCGATCGCGCTGCGAAAATGGCATCGCACCCCTGATAGCCTGGGATGTGGCGGTTGCAGTCCTGCACGGCCCAGCCGAAGAACCATCCCCTGTAGCGGTAGGGCCGCTCCGGCGTGTCCACGATGTGGAGGTTGTACATGTTGCCGAAGCCCCGCAGGAGGTCCTTGCCTGAGCGAGTCCATAGCGCCGTCCGATCCGTGCTGCGCCCTGAGTCCGGGTCTCGTGCGATGCCTGCCGATGCCAGCGAGGCCAGCGCCCCGACGAGCGCCACCAATGCGCGCCTATCCATCCCCATGCCTGCGATCCTTTCCGCGAAGCAGCCCGCGCGGCGCCTTTACCGACCTCAGCCTCTTGGCTACGTCTGAAGCGACCTGACGCGCCTGCCCAAGGCTCTGACGATACACCTCGGCTACGAGCGCCTTTGTTGGGCGGGAGCCGAAGGCATAGAAGCGCCGCATCGCCTCGCCCAGAGCGTAGGTGCCCGCATAGGCCACTGCCCCACGCGCCACCAGTCCGACGCCGCCGGGCACGAAGCCGACCATCTCGCGGGCCAGCGCGCGCCAGCCGAACGCCGATCCGAGCAGCGGCGCGAGGTCCTGAGCCCGGGCGCTGACATCGAGGGGCAGGTCGTGGGCGGCTGCCAGACGATAGAGCATCAGCGCCTGATTCTTCGAGAGGAACACAAGGTCGCCCAGAACGGCCGTCGGGATCAGAATGCCCAGCAGCGGCAGCATCCCCGGCAACGCGTTCAGCATGGCGAACTGCGCATTGGCAGTCGCCGTCTCGCGGATGATCCGCTCCGACACCGCAGGCCGGAGCCCCGGAAAGCGCCGCGCCAGGCTGAGCATGAGGTCGGGCCGCTCATCCAGGACGCGTTCTACCACCGCGTCCCATCCCCCGAGCTCGATGACGGAGTACAGCCTAACCTTCACTCCCGTCGAGACCCAACCTCCCCCGGCATCGAGCACGATGTCGAAGGAGCCGGACTCCTGCGGGAAACCCGCCTCGGGAGCGATGGAATCGAAGGTGCGCAGCAGGGGATGCACGGCCTCATCGGGCATGTCCGGGAAGAGAGCCCGCAAGACGGCTCGTCGTTTGTCCGGATGGCCTACCACTGCGATGGCGAAGGACCGACGTGATTCCTTCACGATCTCGCTGAGCGAGATGCTTCGCATGATGCGCCAGAACGACCTGGCTGTGTCCAGTTTCCGCATGGTGTCTCCCGTTATGATAGCGCGAGTACCCGTGATGACGGCCCAGGTCGTCCCGGGGTTTCGTGAGGCAGTACGTGACGGAAGAACCTGACCGTGGGGATCACGGTGAATGCATCTCCCGCGCTGGATCACGCCGCCGGAACCCAAACAACGCTATGTAGAAGGTGGTCAAGAGCGCGCACTCCCCGGCCCTTCGGACCGGGCTGAGCAATGCCGCCCCTTCAGGGCGGACGGCGACGTGCACGGCCCGATGCCGACGCCGCCCAATCCGTCTGAATGACAGCCGTTGCCGTTCGGCCTGAAGGGCCGATCGCATTCAGGCCGGGCCACCGGCCCGGTCCGGTGAGACAAACACCCCCAAAACCCCGGCCGGGATGTCGACCGTTTCCAGCCGTTGTACGGCCCCTTCAGGGCGGACGGCAATGCGCTGGGTTCTATGGCGGTGCACAGCCGAGCCGTCTCGACGATGGCCGTTGCCGTTCGGCCTGTAGGGCCGATCGTACTCAGGCCGGGCCAGCGGCCCGGTCCGGTGAGACAAACACTCCCAACACTGCAGAGATGCCGAACGTTTCCAGCCGTTGCACGGCCCCTTCAGGGCGGACGGGGACGTGCGAAATGGACAGATGCATGCCCTCGTGGTACTATCGCAACGATGCGTGTGCGGGAACTCGTTCCGCTCCGCATGCCGTAAGCAAGGACAGGACTGGTCATCGGAATGGCAAAGGAGCTCAGCAGCCCCATAGCGTCGCGTTGCAGCGGCGCCGATACGTTCGATCAGTATGTCCGTCGGTATCACCGACAGGCCTACAACATAGCGTATCGTCTGGCCGGCAACCACAGCGACGCCGAGGACATCACGCAAGAGGCCTTCATCCGAGCCTTCCGGTTTTTCGACCGCTACAATCGCGCCCTGCCCTTCGAGAACTGGCTGTACAGGATCATCTCGAACGTCTTCGTGGACGAGATCCGACGTCGCCCCAAAGCCAAGCTTCAGTCACTGGACCAGCCTGTCAATGTCCGCAGCACCTCCGGCGAAGTAAATCTCGAGATTCCCGACAACACGACGAACCCCGAACGCATGTCACTGGAGTCGGCGATTGACGAACCGCTGCAGCGTGCGCTGAACGCGTTGCCGCCGGACTTCCGGCAGGCGGTGATTCTCGCGGACATCGAAGGCATGTCCTATGAGGAGATCGCCGAGTCGATGGGGTGTTCGCTGGGGACCGTTCGATCCCGTCTTCATCGCGGCCGCAAGATGATGCGCAACAGGCTCACGGCTCAATCCTACGTGCCCGCAGGGCGTGCAGGAGGGTCCGCGTGAACTGCCGCAAAGTGTGTTCTTTGCTCAGCGCATACATTGACGGCGAGCTGACCGGGGCGGAGAGCCTTCGCATACGCCATCACCTCGCAGAGTGCTCCAGGTGCGAGCGCGAGCACGAGTCTCTGCTGGAGACGAAGCTAGCGATCTGCGGTCTGCCGGTGGTTCAACCGGACCCGGAGTTCGAGCGGCACCTGATGGAGATGGTCAGCGCTCTCCCCCCGGACACGGATTGGAAACAGCGTCTTCTTGCTCCATTCGTGCTCGATGGCCCCAGGAATCGCGTGCGGTTGGCCGCAGCGTTTGCCGCCGCCGGTCTCCTTGCGCTGGCCCTGTCCGTTCGATGGACCCTGGACACGCCGACGGCGTCGGCATCATCACACGTCACTGCATACGACCCGACCTATACCCCCATGGAGCTCGCGCGCGAGCGGGACCTTCGGTTCGTGCACGAGTCGTTCGAGCGTCCGCAGCCGGTGAGCTACAGTGCACCGACGGATGCGCACCCCTTCGAGCGTGGACCCGCCGTGCACCCGATAACGGCATGGGATCCCGCCCAGCCTGGCCCATCGCGATAGATCCGCTGCGTGGTGTGCCCGCAGCCTCATCCCGTCTCGCCCCCGCTCGCTCAGGCGGGACCGGTGCGTCCATGACCAACGCCAACACGAGTGGCGCTCACCTCCGCTGGCACATCATGGCGGCGTTGACGGTCGCTCTCATTGGTCTCGCTGCCGCGCCCGGCCGCAGCGAAACGCAGGAGGTTCAGGACATTATCCGGCGGTACGTGAAGGCGAGGCACACCGTCAATCTCCGAGGGCGCATGCTGAGCGTTCAGCCTACCGCCAATGGCGTGCGAACGTGCTCGCGCCGCATCGTCCGACGGAGTGACGGCAGGAGTCTGTCGGTCTTCGAGACGCCAGCCCAGGAGCGGGGTGCTGCCATCGCCGACGACGGGACCTGGCTCATCCGCTATGATCCCCGCGACCGCGTGGTGCGCAAGAAGCGTTCCTTTCAGGGAGTCGATGCCAGGAGCGTCGAGCGCAATGTACGACTGATCCTGCGCAACTATGCAGTGCGCCGAGAGCCTGACGAGACTGTCGCAGGCCGAAACTGCCGACGCTTGCTGCTGGAGCCATCGCGACCTCGCAACCTCACCGTGCGCCTGTGGATCGATGCGGGCACGGGTGTCGAGATGCGGCGCGACGAGCAAGACGCGGCGGGCAACACGATCAGCATCATGATGTACACGTCTGTCGAGTTTCCCCGGACGATCAGTCTGAGCGAGGTTACCCCCGCCATTCCCCGCGGGGCCCGTACGGTGAACATCAGTCGCTCCGGGCTTATGACCACGGGCTCTGAGATCTCGAAGACGGCACGCTTCCCCGTGCGTTTTCCCCTCGCATTGCCATGGGGATACGAGTTCGACCGGGGGACGGTCGTTGAGATAGCAGGCCGGCGCTCCGGGTTCCTTCGGTACACCGACGGGCTATCGGAGATAACCATCATCCAATCGCGGTCAAGCCCGGGCGGGGATCCAAGCATGCGCGCGGCACGGGTTATACCCCGTCTCTACGGCGAAGTTGAGGTGGACTACGCGCTCGACGACCTGCAGATTGTGGTGGTAGGGCGGGGCGAAGCCCGGGAGCTGATCGCCATGGCCGAGACCATCAGCGGGGCACGCGAAACCGCATGGCGCTCCGCGATGGCTCGAACCTTCAACAGCCGCGCGACGGCGGTCGGCCCGATGCGCGACCGCGGCCTGAGCGCCGAGGCGATTGTGGCTCTTCTGACGATCGCAGAGCGAGCCGGCCCGTCGCCGACGGTGCTGCTGGCAAGCTATCAGGCGGGATGGGGCTGGCGTGATATCGCCCGCCGCTGGCGCGTGCCCGAAGCCGACATCAACCGGCGACTCCAGACCATGGTTGGCGGGAAGTAGCCCTCACACAAGCGACGCGACGAGGTCGCCCACCTCGGCGGTGCTCATGCCCATTCGTCCTGCCGCCATGGACTTGATGCGGCCCGTCCCGAGCGCCGCCGCAACGGCCCCCTCCAGATCGGCTCCGGCTCCATGCTCGCCCAGCGTGTCGAGCATCATCGCGCCCGCGCAGATCGCTGCCAGAGGGTTGATCACGTTCTGCCCCGTGTATTTCGGCGCGCTGCCGCCAATGGGCTCGAACATGGAAACGCCTTCGGGGTTGATGTTGCCGCCCGCAGCGATACCCATGCCCCCCTGAATGATGGCTCCAAGGTCGGTGATGATGTCGCCGAACAGGTTCTCGGTGACGATGACATCGTAGAACTCGGGGCTCTTGACCATCCACATCGTGCAGGCATCCACGTGGTTGTAGTCCTGCGCGACGTCCGGATACTCGGCGCCGACCTCGCGATGAACGCGCACCCAGAGATCCCCTACCTCCGTCAGCACGTTGTTCTTGTGGACGAGCGTCAACTGCTTCTTTCGGGCTCGCCGTCGCGTGAGGTCATAGGCGTACCGAACGCATCGCTCGACAACGTGTCGCGAATAGAGCATCACCTGTGTGGCCACTTCGTGGGGTGTGCCCACCATCGTTGACCCGCCGATACCCGTGTAGATGCCGCCCGTGTTCTCACGCACGATCACGAAATCTATGTCCGCCGGTCCCTTGTCCTTGAGCGGCGTCTCGACGTTGGGATAGAGCTTCACCGGACGGAGGTTGATGTACTGATCGAGCGCGAACCTGGCTTTGAGGAGGATGCCTTTCTCGAGGATGCCGGGCTTAACATCCGGGTGGCCGATTGCGCCCAGATAGATGGCGTCGAAGCCTCGCAAATCATCCAGCGCCGCGTCCGGGAGTGTCTCGCCCGTGCGCAGATAGCGCTCGCCGCCGAAGTCGAACTCCGTGTAGTTCAGGGCGATACCGTGCTTGGAGGCCGCCGCGTCAAGCGCCTTACGCCCCTCGCGCACGACCTCGGGCCCGGTTCCGTCGCCAGGTATGACGGCTATGTTGTAGGATTTCATGGTATTCCTTTCGGACTGATATGAAGTTCTCGCGGTCTACGCGACCCCTTGTGATACGCCAACACGCGCTCACGCACACGGAAGGCGAGCCCGAACGTAGCGGACAAGCCGATCGAATGACGGGGCATCCATCCTGATGCGATCTCTTGTGGCGCGGTGAGCAATGGCGGCCCGATAGAAGACCGCATCACGTTCGTTGGGACTAAGCTTGTCCGAGATCTCCGCTTCCCCCGCAGCCCGGCGGCATGCGTTGAGTAGATCCTCGACGTTGTCTTCGAGAAGCACCACCGCCACCTGCACCTCACATGTCTTCCCGATACTCTTGATGACTTCAGGCTTGCAGGCGACCTTGGAAAGCCCCAGAAGCTCTCGAACTCGGTCGTTGTCAAACACGAACACGACCGGACCGGCATTGGCGGCCTTCACGGCGTCTCGTGCTAGCGCGGCCTTGAGCTTGGTGTCGCCCTTCTTCGGAATCGCCACGACCATCGTGGCCAGGTCCCAGCGGTCAAGCCCCGTGTCATCGGACAGACAGGCCAGCAACAGCGCATGCGGTCCGAAGGCCTTCGGCTGCGGTCCGCGCTGATCTTCCCAGAAAACCGTGATCAGCACGCCGGAGTGTCCGCGTCGGCATGCGATGCTGCGAACACGTGGGGCTCGTAGCCCTCTGCTCGAAGCTCGCCAATGCCCCTGTAGTCCTCCAGCCATCGGGCCAGGGCATCGCTATCGGGCCGCCGCAACCGCGTTGCCCTGGACGCATCCAGCTCGCAGAGCACCACAGAGTCCTCTGGACGCGTGAGAGCATCTAGAAATCGATCGGAATGGGTCGCGACGATCACGGGTACGTCTGCGCCCAACTGCTCGAACATCAAGGCGACACGAGCGAGGAGCGCAGGATGCAGATGCTGTTCTGGCTCGTCCATGACGATCAGCGAGTGCCGACGTCCGATTTCCATCAACGCCACGAACCCGAGATACGCAATCTGGCCATCCGAGAGCGAGCCCAACGGCAAGGGCTCCGGCAGGCGTCCGAACCAGACCTGTGTCTCCACCAGTCCACGTGAAGGTGAAGGAAAGCTGATCTCGCGCAGGTCATCGCCCAGACCCAATGCCGCACGCTCGATGACGCGCCGCCACCCCACGGGATCGGTGTTCTTGATCTCATACAGGCAGTTGGTCAAGTTGTCACCGTGCCGACACAGTGTGGG
>JAAYVH010000273.1 GCA_012517255.1 Chthonomonadales bacterium | reverse complement strand
CCTACGCCGTCGTCCGGGGGCTTACGCCGCCCGGCTATTATCCATCGTCGCTACGCGACGGGTTGGGGTAATGGGGTGGTCGCCGTCGCCATTGTCCTGGGGCTTACGCCGCCCGGCTAACATCCGTCGTCGCTCCGCGACGGGTTCGGGTGATGGGGTGGCGCCGTTGTCCGGGGGCTTACGCCGCCCGGCTATTATCCATCGTCGCTCCGCGACGTCGACAAGGACCGACACCCGTTGCGTAGCCACGCGATGATGCCGACCTTCGTCGCGTAGCGACGGGGGATGATAGCCGAGGTCCTCGGACCTCGGGAACGCGCGATGCCCTACCACATCCCCTCTTCTATTGGCCTCTTGCCCCCATTCCTCACTTGCGAGATGCCGCAGACGCCGCGACAGGTGCGCCGCCTCTGTGCCCTGTCATCACGGTCACGCGCCATCCTTCTCCACGCGGTAGCGGACGCGATAGATGGCCTGGGCGCCGCCCCAGCCTCCGAGAAAGCCCAGCCGTGTCACGACGGCCTGGGGATTGGGATCGCGGCCATGAATGATCGGCTTGCCGTCATAGAGCACCCAGAGATGTCCGTTGCGGCGAGAGAGCTGCGCCGTGTGGCGGCCGCTCCCGATGCCGCTCTCCTCGGCCCCCGCCTCCGCCCCGAAGGCGCGAATGGCCGAGCGCGCATTGCCGAAGCCGCCAAGGAACGCGACATCGTCGTTGACGTTGTTGGGCGTCTCGGTCTCGGCCCGCCAGGCTCCGAGATGAAGGTCGTTGGCCGCCTCGAACTCGACCCAGAGATCGAAGGCGCGCGCGTTCAAGCCTCCGATGAGGAGCTGGTTGCGATCTTCGGCGCCTTCTCCGTAGCGCGCCGCGCCGTTGGTGATCGTCCAGCCCTCGCCCGGCTGCCACGCCCCCATTCCTTCGGCAAAGCTGTGCTCCACCACGCCGGGACCGGCCTCCAGCTCCCTGGGAGCGCCGGGAGGCAGTTCGGCGCGGCCGTGCCGTTCGAGCATTCGGCAGTAGAAGAGCGCGTAGGGCTCATAAACGGACATCGGCTTTCCGTCGGTCGTCCAGATGCTGATCGAAGCCCCGACCTCTCGCCCGCCGCCCTGCCAGAACCAGAGTCCATCGCCGCGATTGGGGATGCCCACCTCCACGATCACGCTGCCGTCGGCGCTGCGCGAGGCCTTCCAGACCATGCCGGGACACTGATTGGCGCTGCCCGGCCGGACCACGGCGCCCGAGCCATCCTCGGCCTTCTGAATCGTGAACGCGTAGGTGCTCGAGGTGGTGTAGTATCCCTCTCCCTCGCCGTCGAGACCCACCCAGACGCGCTGCCAGGGTCCCCTGAGCGTGAAGCAGGCGTAGTAGAAGGCCTCGTCATGCCCCTGGCGAAACTCGGCGGTGACGCCCTGGGCTTTGACCGAGCCGGACAGGGGGACATCCGCCCACTCGGCTGCACTTCCGTCTACCTCCGCCGTGAGCGGCCAGATGAAGGGCTGCCATGGATAGAGCGGGTACGGGTCGAGGTGATCCGGCAGACCGTCGCCATCTGAATCGGCCTTGCGCGGGTTCGGCATGATGCGCGGCTGGGGCGCTTTCTTCCATGTGTCCGTCAGGGGCGTCGGCGCCCAGGTGCTGAGTTGCGCTTTGGATCGGTCGGTCATCGCGCCGTCGGTTCGGGCTTTCTTCGGATCGCTTCCGAATCGCTTCTCATCGAACGGCAGGCGCGGATCATTGTCCGGCACGCCGTCCTCGTCGGCGTCGGCCACTGTGATGGTCTCGCCGAAATGGAGCCGCAGCCACTGCACGGGCGTGAGCATCTTGTCGAAGTAGGCGATGCCGTCCCAGTGCTCGCCGTGCTTCCAGCTTGTGGACCACACCCATTCGTCCCATGTGCCGTCGGCGCGCTTCTCGCGCTTGCGCGGGAAGAAGTGGTCGAAGATGACCCGGTCGTCTTCGCGATTGGCCAGCGAGAACGCTCCGAGGCTTTCAATCTGATGATGGAACTCGTGGGTGGCCAGCCATGCGGTATCGCTGCCGCCGAGGTATTGCGACCTGCCGGGGATGCCTCGGTCCCATTCATCTATACCGTAGGTGCCTCCGCCGCTGCCGTAGAACTCCCACGTCTTGCGGGCCGGCACCCAGCGCCGGGTGAAGGCCTGTTCGATCTGCCCCACGAAGGGAAACGGCTCGTAGATCGGTTCCTTGTTGGTGCGCGCCACGTCCTTCGTATCGAGGATCGTGAAATCGCCGCCCCCCGGTCCCGAGAAGTCCTGTCCGGCATAGCTGCGGCACGGGGGCAGTCCCTTGTAGGGGCCCGAAGCCGCGTCGGGCTCGGGTCCCCAACGCTGGATTCGATCGTCCACGAAGAAGGTGTAGTCATACCAGACGCGCATGCCGCTGTTGATGAACAGGAATCGCGCAGAGACGGCGTATTCCTCGCGGATGCGCGCCAGATCGGATGCCGTCATGCGCGGCGGCGGCGGAGCCGGATTCGCGGGATCGGCATAGGCCGAAGCGACGTTCCATACGT
>JAAYVH010000272.1 GCA_012517255.1 Chthonomonadales bacterium | reverse complement strand
CTATACACCCACCGAATCCGGGCGGTTCCTGCTTACAGCCGTCGCGACGGTCGGATCACGCACGCTGCAGTCGCCATCAATCCGCGTAGAGGTGAAGCCGTCGAAACGGGCGGGTTTCGTGCGCGTGTCGCGCCGCGATCCACGCTTTTTCGAGCTGGACGACGGCAGCCCGTTCTTCGCGGTTGGCCAGAACGTCGCGTTCGTCAAGGACGTACACGAGACCCGGGGAATCCTCCGCAAGCTGGCTGCGAACGGCGCCAACTTCGTGCGTGTATGGACCTGCTGCGAGGACTGGGGCATGGCGATCGAGGCACGCAAGAGCGCATGGTCCCGGTCGTGGGACTGGAAGCCGCCCTTTGCCGACGATCCTGCCGGCGGCAAGTGCGTTCGGCTGAGCGGACCGGCGGGCAGCGCCGTGACCGCCAACCCGACACAGCGCATGGGGCTGAGGCCGAACACGCGGTACCGTCTGTCAGCCACGGTCTGGTCGCCGGACCGGTCGCCGATCGCCGTGGATGTCGCCGGAGCGCGCGTCGTCTGGAGCACAGAAGCCGATCCCGCTCAGCAGACTGCCGAAGTCACCACCGGACCCGAGACATGGTGGCTCGAGACGGTACGCCTGTCGCTGCCGGAGGGAGGCTCCGCGTTCGTGCGCGGGCTTTCGCTGAAAGAAGCTGCCGGAGACCGGGAGATACTGTGGGACGCCGATCCCAACAGACCAGACCTCGGCGCCTACCATCAGGCCGATTGCGCCATGCTGGATGCCGTGGTCGAGGAGGCCGAGCGTGTCGGCATTCGGCTGCATCTCTGCGTCCTCACCCGTGATCTGTACATGGACAGGCTGAAGGACCCGGCATCGCCAGAATACGACCGCGCGATCAAGGACGCCAGGAACCTCATGCGCTATGTCGTTGCACGATGGGGCTACTCGACGTCCGTGGCCGTCTGGGAGTACTGGAACGAGATGGATCCTGGCCGACCCGCAGGCAGATTCTATGGCGAACTCGGCGCATTCCTCGAGCAAATGGACCCGTACCGGCGTCCCCGGACCACCAGCGCTTGGGCTGACGCGCCGGACGATTGGCGGCACGATCAGATCGATGTGGCGAGCATGCACTGGTATCTTCGGCCCGCCGAAGCTGCCCTCTATGAGGATGAAGTTGAGGCGGTTCTGAGCAAGGCGCGTCATCTGCGCGCTCATGCGCCCTCCAAGCCGGCTCTGTTCGCCGAGTTCGGTCTGGCGCAGGACAACTGGCAGCCCAGCCCCGACATGCGCGCCGACGCCGCCTACGTGCATCTGCACAATGCGCTCTGGGCATCGGCCCTATCGGGGCTCTCGGGTACGGTCATGGCGTGGTGGTGGGAGGACATCGACGCGCGCGACGCCTACCGGCGCTATCGGGGCGTGTCCGCCTTCGTGCGCCGCATTCCGTGGAACGGAGGCCGATTGAAGAACGCAACGCTCAGCGTCAGCGATGACCGCTGGCGCGCTGTCGGACTGGCGACGGACAGCGCCGCCTTCGTCTGGATCCAGGACTCTCGCGCCGTGCGGACGCAACGGACGGCGTCTGGCGAAGTGCGCGAGTCGAGCAGCGGAGTGACGGTGACCGTCGGCGATCTGCGGCCCGGAGCCTACCGAGCGGCATGGGTGGACACCGTGACCGGAGCCATCATTCAGACCCAAACGATCCAGAAAACGGCCGACTCGCTGCGGCTGACCGCACCCAGCTTCCAGGGGGATATCGCGTGCGCCATCGAAGCATCACCGGCCACACAAAAGGAGACAACCACGCCATGAACGCCGGCGCCCTGAATGACCCCTTCGCGCTCCGCGCCCTTTTCCAGCCTCTCCGCGTCGTGGATGTGTGCGATGCCATGGACGGCATGGGCTACTTCGGCACGGGCCTCATGTCGCCGGAGGTTCGGCCGCTGTGGCCAGGCATGCGCTTCTGGGGGCCTGCGCTGACGGTTCGCTGCGTGCCGGCCAATCGCCCTATGTGGAAGCTCGATACCACCGAAGACATCGTCAACGCGCACGGCATCTGGTTCCGCGAGGTCGGCACCATCGGTTTCGACGATCTCATTCGGCCCGGCCATGTGATCGTTACGGACACGGGCGGCAGCGGCGAGGTGGGTTTCTGGGGCTCATGCAACTGCCTCGGCGTCGTCGCGCGCGGCGCTGCCGGCATCGTGACCGACGGCTACTGCCGCGACACAGCCGAGCTGGCGTTGCAGCGAACGCCGATCTGCAGCCGGGCCCGCGGTCGGACGATCATACCGGGGCGCATCGAAGTTGCCGAGGTCCAAACGCGCATCGGTTGCGGCGGGGTGCAGGTGCGGCCAGGCGACATGGTCGGCTGCGACGACGACGGGGTGATCGTGGTGCCCCACGAGATCGCCGCCGATGTTGCCCGGCATGCCCGGGCGATCCTGCTCGCCGACATGCGAGCGCGCCGGGCGTTGTATGGTCAACTGGGCATGAAGCCCGACGAAACGGTAGACTACGAGACGGTGGAAGCTTACTTCCGGGAGGTAGATCATGGAAGCGTATGACGCTATTGTGACGAGACGGAGCATTCGGCAGTTCGAGGACAAGCCGGTTCCGGCCGAGATGGTCGAGAAGCTGCTGCGGGCAGCCATGATGGCGCCGTCGGCCGGCAATCAGCAGCCGTGGGAGTTCATCGTGCTCACGGAGCGCGCACTTCTGGATGAGATGCCCAACCTGCATCCGTACTGCCAGATGATCCGACAGACGCCTGTGGCCGTCCTTGTCTGCGGCAACACTCAGCGGGAGAAGTATCCTGGCTACTGGCCGCAAGACTGCTCGGCGGCGATCATGAACCTGCTCCTGGCGGCGCATGCTCTGGGTCTCGGGGCGGTCTGGACGGGCATCTTCCCACGGGACGAGCGGATCGAACCGTTCAAGAAGCGGTTCAACCTGCCGGAGCATGTCATGCCGCTGGCGCTCATCCCGATCGGCTGGCCGGCCGAGAAACCCCCGCAGCCCGAGCGGTGGGCTCCCGAGCGGGTGCACTACAACGGGTGGTAGGGGCTCGCCCGCAGAGGAGGCCAGAGAGAGTGAAACGCCTCACGCTCCAGAACGTGGGCCCGATCACGAAGGCAGATATCGCGTTCGGCGATCTCACGGTACTGGTTGGTCCGCAGGCATCCGGCAAGAGCATCTTCCTTCAATGGCTGAAGCTGCTGGAGGATGCCCAGTACATCCGCGGACGGCTGGCGCAATACGGGGTTGACTGGGAAGGGCCGCTGCCCGACCTGCTGGAGCTCTACTTCGGCGAGGGCACCGGACCAATGTGGCACGACGGCCCCAACGGCAGCGCAATCGCGGTGGAGGGAGAGCCGGTAACCAACGTTGAAGCCAAGCTCAAACGTGGAGGGCGGCGGCGCGATGAGCCGGGGGTGTTCTACATGCCCGCCCAGCGGGCTGTAACGATGCGCGACGGCTGGCCGAGGCCGTTCTCCGACTACGGTCCTGGCGACCCGTTCGCCGTTCGCGACTTCAGCGACCGACTGCGGATCCTCTTGGGCGGAATGGTCGGTCGCCAGTCCGAGATATTCCCCAGAGCCAACAAGCTGAAGGCGGCGCTGCGCGACGTTCTCGACGATGCTCTCTTCCGGGGCTTTGGCCTCAGAGTGGACAGAACATATCCGCAGAGGCGACTGGTCCTTGGTCGGAACGAGGCGCCCTCGTCACTCCCATACATGGCGTGGTCGGCTGGACAGCGCGAGTTCGTGCCGCTCCTGCTGGGCCTGTACTGGCTCTTGCCGCCCGCCAAGCTCGCCAAGAAGCCTGCCGTCGACTGGGTGGTGATCGAGGAGCCTGAGATGGGCCTCCACCCGCGAGCGGTCGGGGCTTCTATGCTGCTCGTCCTGGAACTCCTCTGGCGTGGCTACCGTGTGTGTATCTCCACACACTCTCCGCATGTGCTGGACGTCCTCTGGGGACTGCAGGCCATCCAACGTTCTGGGGGTGACTGGCGAGACGTCGCGGACCTCTTCGGCGCGGGCCGATCTCCGTCGCTGAAGCCCGTCGCGGAGGCCGCGATCGGGAAGACCCGCGCAGTCCATTACTTCGGTCCCGACGGCAAATCGCGTGACATCTCGGATCTGGATCCGGCCTCCGCTGATGACGCCGAACGCGGCTGGGGTGGGCTCACCGGGTTCAGCGAAAGGGTAGCCGACGTGGTTGCCAGGCTTGCAGCCTAGGATGGCGCTTCGCAAGGTTACGAAAGGTACGCCTCTTAGCTCCTACGTCAAGAAAGGAAAGCGCGCCCTTAAGGGTGAGCATCGCGACCGGGTGTCAACGTCCCGCGGCTCGTCGCTGATCGACTCCGTCAATCTGGAGGAGGCGCTCTCTCGGCTGGTCCCGGACGTCCCTCAGTGGGACTATGCCCTGGGGTGGATCTCAACGGAGTGCGAAAGCTGTTGCTTCGTCGAGGTTCACCCGGCCAACACGCGGCAGGTGGACCAGGTCGTCCGTAAGAAGGCGTCAGCCGAAACTCGCCTTAGAGAGCTTGCGCCGACCGTGATGGAGCTTGCGGACAGGACGCGCCGACGGTTAGAGAAGCCGATATGGCACTGGATCGCTACAGACGCACACGTCGGCATCCATCCAGGCACACCGGCATCGCGGAAGCTCAGTCAGGCGGGGATCGCCATGCCGGCCCGACACCTGGAGCTACGATGAGCTATCCGAGCATCCCGCTCCTCTCCGTTCGCGGCCTGACGAAACACTTCCATGTTTCGCGCCAGATGGGCCTGCGGCACGTGCATGAGGTCGTTCGGGCCGTTGACGGCATTGACCTCGATGTGTGCGCAGGTTCGACGGTCGGACTTGTCGGCGAGAGTGGATGCGGCAAGTCCACGGCCGGGCGGACCATCTTGCGTCTGCTCAAGCCCACGGCGGGTTCGGTGCGCTTCGACGGCTCCGATCTGGCGGCCCTGCCGGAGCGCGATCTGCGGAAGCTTCGGAGGCGTATGGGGATCGTGTTTCAGGATCCCATGTCGGCGCTGAATCCGCGCATGTCGGTCGGCGACATCGTGTCGGAACCGCTGCGAGCTCACGGGCTCGTGGGAGGCCGAAGAGAGCAAGCGGATCGGGCCAGGGCGCTGCTCGAGATGGTCGGGTTGCGAGGCGACCACGCCTCTCGCTATCCCCATGAGTTTTCGGGCGGCCAGAGGCAGCGCATCGGGATCGCGCGCGCCATCGCCACCGAACCCGATCTCATCATCCTCGACGAACCCATCTCGGCGCTCGACCTCTCCATTCGAGCGCAGATTCTGAACCTGCTCGCAGACATCCAGGATCGTCTCGGGCCGGCCTACCTGTTCATCGCGCACGATCTCTCGGTGGTCCGGCATGCCTGCTCGCGCGTTGCGGTGATGTATCTCGGCGTCATTGTCGAAGAAGGACCCACGGACGCCATCTTCGCCGCGCCGATGCATCCCTACACACGGGCTCTGCTGGCCTCGGTTCCCATCGCGGACCCGTCCCGCCGCGCCCATCGCGTCCCCATCGAAGGAGACGCGCCCACGGCGGCATCGCGTCACGCGGGCTGCCGGTTTCGAACCAGGTGCCCGATAGCCCGCGAACGTTGCGCCGCCGAAGAGCCGCCGCTCGAGAAGATGGCCGACGACCGGAGCGTGGCCTGCTTCTTCGCCGGCGCCGCACATGGCGCTCCGAGCGTCCGCGAGGCCGGTTGACAACGGACACGCGCCGAGTTATTATCACGTACGGCATAGCGGCGATAGACCTCCGAGGTCGGTTCGCACATTCTCTCCACCCATGGAAGGAGATGCGTCAATGCGTCGTGTCTCAAGGCAAGGGTTCACTCTCATCGAGCTGCTGGTGGTGATCGCGATCATTGCCATCCTCGCAGCCATCCTGTTCCCGGTGTTTGCGCGCGCAAGGGAGCAGGCCCGCAAGACGGTGTGTCTGTCCAATCTGAAGCAGATCGGGCTGGCAGCGCTCATGTATGTCCAGGACTACGACGAGCAGTTCCCGTGGCTGATGATGGACGATCGAACCAACAACAACTCCACGGGATACAGCACGGGCCTCCCGACGGGACCGCCGCTATGGTCGGTGGACCTCAACAACAAGCGGGGTCTCTTCATGGAGTATGCTTTCCGGCCGTACATCAAGAACGACGGCCTGTTCGGCTGTCCGACGCTGCGGCCCGACCCTGTGGTGATCGGCGCCGATGGTCAGCCAGTCAACGCGTTCGGTTCCTACGGGTATGCGTTCGGCGGCGTCGGGCCGGTGCCGTCGCCCCGCTATGACCGGATCCCGTTGGAGTTGTTCGTCAGGCTGATCGCGCTAGACACTCCGCCCTTCGGTCCGCAGTTCGGGCCCGAGTACAAGACCAACAACCCGCAGGACTTCTACATTGCCGGCCAGCCGCAGGCCGTGTGCAACACTCCGGCAGAGTCCGTGATCGCCTTCTGCAACTCCTACGGGGCGCATGCTGGGTTCACCGACAACCAGGTCGTGCCGCCTCCGTTCGGCGGAGGCAATGAGACCGGCGCGACGCTGGCCGTTATGGTGGATGGGCATGCCAAGTACAAGACAGGCAAGTTCGTGGACCTGGTTAAGCTGGTCATGCACCCCATGACCCGCTAGGCAGCAGGTGGCAGCGGCGTCGGGAGGCTGGATTTCCGCTCTTGCGGCGCCGCTGCACCGGGGCAGAGCATGAACAAAGAGCTCAATCCGCTGGTGGTGTGGATCGTCATTGGCCTTGCCGTCATCGGCGCCGGGTACTGGCTCTATAGCCGCGCTCAGGGCACGACGTTTACCAAGTCGTCGGTACGCGGCATCCAGTTCGACGCATCCAAGGTCAAGGGGCTGCCGCCTCCGCGATAATGGCTGGACGCCCTCGAGTTCGGTAAGGATCGAGGGCGTCAGGCCTCAGTCCGTCAGTCTTGCTTCAGAGGCGCCTCTCCGGGTCGCATGTGGCCGCTCCGATCGAACGTCACCGGCAGCACGGCTGGGCGTTCGTACCATGGCGGGCCAAAGCAGGTGGACCACCACCGTCCCCGGGCGTCTCGGAACAGCGTGTTGTGGCCGCCGTAGGGGATGGCTTCATAGCGAGCGCCATAGGGACCGAAGATGCTCTTTGACTCGGCGACGGCGCAGCTGTAGCGGCCGTCGAACTGATCGGAGCAACAGAGGTAGTACCGGCCCCTCGCCTTGACGAGAAACATCCCCTCATAGCCGACATGATCATATGACCCTTCGCCGAAGATGCCGGCGCACAGATCGGAATGATGGGCAGGGTTCGAGTCGGAGACTGCAGTGCGGAGCCAGCGGTAGGGCTCGGCGAGGCCGCTCATGTCGGGCTTCATCCGCGCGATCTTGCCGCTGTGCCACAGGAAGTAGACGGCGCCGTCGTCGTCCTCGAACAACGACGCGTCTATCTCATCGCCAAGCCGCTCGGAGGGCTGCACGTCCTCGTAAGGGCCTTCCGGCTTGCCCGTGGCGCTGCGCAATAGGCCGGAGCCCGAGGTTCTGGCGGTGTTGTCCCATCCCGGCATGCTGTAGGTTAGCCAGAACGTGCCTTTCAGATAGTGGACCTCCGGCGCCCAGAGGGGCTTCCTGGCCGCGAGATAGCGCGCGTGCCACGGACTCGCGCCGTAGCGCCAGACCGTCCCGAGGGGCTCCCACTCGATCAGATCCCTCGACCTCCAGAGCCTGATGCCGTTGTCGTTGTTATAGCCCCAGAACGGCTCGCTGGTGCCTGTCAGGTAATACCAGCCGCCCGGTCCACGGCAGATGGAAGGGTCGCGCATGGGGATGTCGAGCAACTTGCGCAGGCCTCCCGGCGGTCCGATCTTCTGCTCCCTGTGCATCCCATTCCCTTCTATCGTTGACCGAACGGCCAACGGAGCGACGGCGACCAGCGCCGATAGAACGCAGACGGCTCTGCTCATGTGAGCTCCTCACGATCACAGTGCGACTCGCCAGACGCGGACCCTACCGGACGGCCGGGCTCCTGAAGCCGCCGCCTAAGTCCTGACCGCAGACCCATGGTTGCGAGATGCTTGCGGACGGCCAGTTCCCGATCGATCGGATAGGGCGCGGCGAGATCGGCACACACGCGCTGTGCATCCTCGGAGAAGCGGTCAAGGCATCGCGATAGGGCCTCGGCCACCCGATCCGTATCGGCTGCGCTGAAGTAGCCGAGAAGTCTGTGTCGGTCATGCTCGCTGAGCCGCGCCATGTCGCCAGCCCACCAGACGCCCTCGTCGCCCGTTTGATGTCCGCATAGCATTCTGACGTGAACCTGAAACAGCGTCTGCTGAACATACAGCATCTTGAAGACATCGCCGCGCCTCATGTACTTCCCGTCAAGGTATGCGTAGACCCAGTAGGTGTCTATCAGCCGCAGGAGACGCTCCCCCGATAGGCCTGCCTGTGGGCCGTGCGCACGGGGCGCTTGCGACAGAAGTCCATCGCGATCCCACAGGACTCGATCCGGCGGCCTGTTCCACGCAACAAACAGGGAGCGGGCGACGATGTCGAAGTCCGTCAGCAGCAGCTCGTCCCCGTGCTCGAACAGGAACGCGAAGTTGCAGTAGCGAGGTTGTTCGCCTTCCGGCAGCCAGATGACTGTCGGGCCGAACAGCCGCTCACACACCGCTCGCATCTCGGCCTTGACGTCCTCATAGTGCTCGTCCTCGATGACGGCGCACACGTCGATGTCCGAGTAGGCGTCCGTCTCGCCGCGCCCGATGGAGCCGTGGAGGAACATGCCGGCACAGCGGGGGTCGCTGCGAAAGTGCAGCTCTGCGGCTGCGAGGCATTCGATCAGGCGGGGATGCATAGGAGTGTCATGATCTTCCGAGCCCAAATCGGCGTGCTCAGGCATACGAAGACGAAGGCTGCAGCCAGAGCGCTACTCACTATCATCCACATGCATGCGCGTTACCCAAGCCTCCACGGTATCTGCGTAGGCGACAAAGTCCGGCAGGTGTCTTGCTCGAAACCCATAAACGAGCCGCTGGGTCGAGGTCATCATAGTCGTGGACCAGTCGGTTGCGGTACCGAGCTACCTGCTGCATGCTGCGTGCGAGGTGCGTCGGCAGTACACTCTCGTCAGACAGAGCCCTGAACACGTCAGCGTAGTCAGTGGCTGGACGAGCTCCAAGCACGCGCAGAATGGTCCTTCCGATGTCAATCGCGACTTCAGTACACAACTGGAGTCTTCGCTCCACCGCGTCCTGGATGGTGTCGGATTCCAGGTAGGCCTCAAGACCAATGTCCATGTACTCACTCGCTTGTCCGATATACTCCTAAGAAAGCTCTCTACGCTTTCTGATTCACCCACCGCGGCCACGCCGCGTCCGAACTCCTAAGAAAGCTCTCTACGCTTTCTGATACACCCACCGCGGCCACGCCGCGTGCGAACTCGCGAAGTCGCGCGAGGCGCCTGACAAGGTCCTCGATCTCACGACCGCTCATGTGCGTTCTCCACGGGCGCGACGCATCCAGTAGTCGCGCTCGTCTACCCACAGCTTGAAGCTGATGCAGTCCGCAAGCAATGCGTCACCCGGGTTCCTCTCGAATAGCGCAATACCTGTATCGGTGGCATTGAACCGCAGCAGCGCGTTGGCGGAGTTCAAATCCACCAGGTCAATGTCATCCCGGCCGATTTCCTCGCTGATGGTACGGACCAAATCGTCCTCGAGTTCGAGCATGTCGTCGGCGTCGGGATAGCAAGAAAACCGCAGGGCGAGGTCAATATCGCTGTCTGCCCGTGATGTTCCCGTTGCCTGCGATCCGAAGACAAACGCCGCCCGGATCCTCGGATACCGGCGACAGACGCGCTGCACCGCTTCGCGCAATCTCTCGATGTCAACCGGACCGCGCCCGAGTTTGGCTGGAAGACAATCATGCGTGGCGATCACAGGATCAGTATACACATGCGAGCGGTTCGGGCTGCGGGCTGCGCTCCTCGAGGAGGCGAATGATCTCGCGGCGATAGGCCATCCATCGGCGGTAGTCCGGCTCGAACGGCTCGGTCTGCCGCCCGATGTCGCTGACAAGTTCCTGCCCGTCGGTCACGAAGGCGACGGCCTTGTCCAGAAGCAGGCTGGCCCGTTCGGACCATGTGCCCTGATCGGAGCGGGCAGCGGCACGGAGGATCGAGAGCAGTTCGTAATCCTCGATCCCGTCGCGGGTTGCCTCCCAACGTTTCGTCGCAACGGGAGCGCCGTCGGTCAGGTAGACAGAGCCGTACTCGGATGCCTGTCCCGGCCGGTCGAACCAGTAGGGATCGTAGCTATGGACCCAGTATCCGGCTCCCTGCATGCCGTGGCGGAACGCGACCCATGCCTGCATCCGATAGAAGCCGAGCGGGCTCAGGTTGCGCTGATCGCCCGGCGCCTCATAGTGCCACCATTCCTTTCCTGCGCGAAAGATGGGTTCGAGGCCCGCCATGTCGCCGCAAAACAGGTGCATGTCCGGGCACCAGACGTCCACAAGGTCGGTCAGAGACTCCAGCATGGCGGCAGTCGCTCCGCCCGCGGGGTTGGCGTAGATGGGCATGCCCGGGTCAGCAGCCTTGACCTTGCGAACGAGCGCGACAAAGGCCTCGAACTCGTGGTTGGGGCCGCCGAGACCGGGCTCGTCTTGCAGGTAGAGCGCGTAGTCATCCGTCGTGAAGCCCAGCGCGCGCATGTGCTCACCGTAGGCGCGGACCGCCGCCGCGAATCCGATATCGCGCGTCTGAGCGTCGGCTGGCGGTGCAGTCTCCCATGTCAGGGCGGGGGCGCCCGAAATGAGCAGGAACGCCCGCCCCTGCAGTCTGCGGGCAAGGCGGTCGTGGACGCCGCCCTCGACGGCGGCTGCGGTTCCGTCGGCATGCAGACGGACCGTTGGGGGCGGTATCACAAACACGCTGGTCCCGTGCTCGAGGGCGTCCTGAAGCACGCGCTCGCGGATGCCCTCATCGCCAAAGGATGCCGGGTTCAGCCAGTTGCAGTGCCGATACCGGAGGCGATCGGCCAGTCGGACCGATGAGACCCGAATGCTCATCCGGACCTCTACGGGCGGACGTTGCGATGTTGTGTCCCCCAAGCGAAGCGTGCCCGAGTGCTCGCCGGCGCTGAGCGCAGCGCTCGAAACGGTCAGCCACAGCATCCTCACTTCGCCGGGACCGAGCCTGATCGTTGATGCCTCGCCGAGCTCTGGCAACGGATCTTCGACAGGCCGGCCCGTAGTGGTCGGCGTCACGGCGATCGGTTCATGCAGTCGAACGACCCGCGCTCCCGGAACCTGTACGCCGTTCTTCGTCTTCGGCTCGAACGGGCCCCGTTCGACACGCACACTCATCGGACGCGCGGTGAGGTTGGCCAGTGCGAGCGCGCAGGACTCCCTCTCGTTGCCCAGCATCTCCATGGCGATGCGGTTCATGGCCCCACTGGCCTCGAGGGTCGCGACGGGATTGAACGGCCGCCATGGATTGGCGATCGGAACGGCGACGATGTCCCCTTCTGCGCCGGCCCTTCGTGCCAGTTGAGTCAGGGCGAGGCTGCGCTTTCGCTCCGCGCGCAGAGCATCGAACGCCACGCCCGACCGTTCAGCTCGGGCCACGAGGTATTGCGTTCGGCACGCCGCACGGAGATAATCCAGCAGCTCCCGATGCGGCGGGTCGGATCGCATGGCCGCCGCCATGCGGCTGTCGAAATCGGCTTGCTCGGCTGCCTCCTCCGTGAGCCGCCGATCCACGGTGAGAGCGTATCGCCGTTCGGAGAGCAAGCGCGATGGGTTCGCGCCGAACCACGCGATCTGCGTCTCGTGCCGGCCCACGGAGTCGAGGCGCACGGGAACGACCGCTTTCGGGCGCGGCCCCGGGTCAGCCAGCCGAAGCAAGACGGTATGGACGCTGCCTCCGGAGGCCGTGCGGATCGCGGCGTAGGAAGCCCCCGAAGGCGCGACGGCGTGGATCGTGTTGGTTCCGAGGACGGCGGGCCGCTCCTCCATCGGCGTCGGACGAGCGCGCTGCGTCGAAACCAGGGGCGCTTGCCCTACACGGCTCTCCGGAGCGCCCGGCCAAAGCACCGCCGCGCCGCTCCAGGGCTCTGCGAGCTCACGCCGCTCGAGCGTGCCGTTGGCGGAGAGGGTGATGAGGCTGAGACTGCTCTGGCCGGCGAAGCGGCCTACGATCGCTGAGGATCCGCCTCCGCCCGGAAGGGCGATGCCGTCCACGATGCGCCCGTCGGCAGTGAGGGCATAGAGGCATCGGCCATCGGGTCCTGAACCGCGGACTGTCTGCAGTATGAGCATATCGTTGGCTGACGCCAGCACCGACGGCGCGTGGAAGATGCCGCGCCCTTCGAGGCGCCTCGCCCATAGGCGGTTGCCGTCGGCATCGAGACCGTAGAGCACGGAGTTCTTGTCGCCGAACATGATGGCGAGCCCGCCTGCGCCTGCACGATCGGGCGCCGCCGTCGACTGGTAGGCTTGCACCTCGGAAGCGCACCTTCGGCGAAATGCGCCTGTCGTCGCGTCCAGCATCATCAGGCCTGGCTCGGAGCTGACGAACGATGTGCCGAGCAGAACCGCGGGCCCGGACCGTGCGGGAACGATGATCGGCAGCGATCGCCCGAAACGGCCTCCGGGACGGCACGCCCACACCAGGCGCCCATCTGACGTCAATCGGTAGACGTCGCCCGCATCGTTGCCGAAGATGAGGTGGCGAGGTCCGTCGCCGACGTCGCATACCGCTGGGGCAGCCACACGGTAGTTCCCGGCGGTCACCTCCATGCGGGTCTTGCCGTCGGCGCCGATGCACAGGAGCGTGCCGCGGCTGTCGCTCACGATGATCTCGCGGGTTCCGTCGTTGTCGAGGTCGGCGATAACTGGCGTTCGGAAACCGCCTGATCGGCTCTGTCGAGCATGCTTCCACAGCCGCTTGCCCGCTCCGTCGAAAGCGTACACGGACCCCCACACGTCGGTGGCAACGACGATCGGCGATCCTCCCGGCCGAAGGGTTGCGCATACCGGACCGGAATCCGCCTGAAGGTCGAGCTGCGAACGCCAGCGCTCCGTGCCTGCGGCATCAATGAAGACCACGGCGCCATCCGCCAGCGTGATCACAACTCCCTGCAGGTCTCCGGCAGTGCGCAGCGGCATGGGATGGCCCACAGCGCCCGGCAGCTTTCGGGACCATCGCAGCGGAGATCTGCTGAGGGGGCCGGCTTCATTGGCCACGGCATCATCTCCTTTCGACGGGATCGGCGCCCAAAGGACGCACGACAGGGCCGAGGCGATGCTCGTCGCAGCATGCAGTGCAGCACGGCGTCCCATGTGTCTCCTCCCGGTTGGGCATTTCGGCGAACGTGCACGCCGATCCTGCCGTAGTTGGAAGGACAAGCCTGCCCGCACACCGAATCTGATACAGGTGCGCTGGTGGGGCGGCGCCAGACCGTTCACAGGGAGAAGAGGCAATGGAGACTCTTGAGGGTTTGCTGGCCGAGAATCCGGTGTTCAAGGACCTGGATGCTGAAGCTCTGCAAGCGATAGCCGGCTGCGCGTCCAACGTCCGGTTCGATGCCGGCCAACTGATCTTCCGCGAAGGCGAGGATGCCAACCGGTTCTACGTTCTCCGCGAGGGTACCGTGGCGCTTGAGGTGTTTCATCTCGAGCGAGGCGGCGTATTGCTGCAAGAGCTGACGGCCGGCGATGTGCTGGGGTGGTCCTGGCTGGTCCCGCCATACAAGTGGCGGTTTGATGCACGATGCGTGACGCGCGTCCGAGCGTTCGCGCTGGATGGCGCCTGCCTGCGAGGGAAGTGCGCTCAGGAGCCCCGCCTGGGATACGAGCTGCTGAAACGCTTCGCGATGCTGCTCGAAACGCGGCTTCAGGCTACCCGCAAGCAGCTTCTCGAGACGCAGAGCTCCTACGTGTAGATGGCCGACCTCGAGGCCTGCGGCTGCGCAGGCCTCACGTCGTTCGCTCGGTCAGCCACGCCAGTATGTCGCCTATCTCAAACTCATGCTCCGACCCGGGAGTGACCCTCATGCTCACGCGGTCATCGGCCTTGAGCGCCCCGTAGACGCCGCGCAGTTCGCGCATGGAGGGTTGAACCGTCTCGTTGTAGGCGGCCGAGGCGTTCTCCGGTCCGGGAGTGTCCCGCTCACCGAAATGCACCCGAATGGGCACGGGAGCGCTCAGGCCCGCGATGTCGGAGCGATCCATCCATTGCAGCACGTGGGGCACGCAATGCGCGGGGGCGTTGTAGCATCGGGCGAACACTCCGCTGAACGATCCCATCGAACCGCTGCAGTAGATGCTCCGTACCCGCTTGCTGAATGGCGGATACGTCATCGCCAGATCGCCGCCGTAGGAAATCCCCACAGCGTGGACATCGCGCACCCCTTGCTCGTTGGAGAGCCAGTCCTCCCAGCGCACAAGGTCCTCGACGGTTTGCCCCAGGAGGGTTTTTCCATAGAGGAAACCGTCCGTCACCAGCGTGAACTGATGCCCTCTTCGTGAGCCCCAGTAATCGAGCCAGTGATCGGGGCTCGAGTTGGCCATGTCGCGCAGCGCCCCGAAGCCCCGATGCTCGGGGCAGAGCGCCAGCCATCCCGCCTGAGCGATCCGCAGGGCGAACTGGTGATGGTAGTCGTCGCGTGCCCCGATGCAGGGCTCGGCCTCACCGTGGCCGTGAATGGCCATGACGGCTGATCGTGCCGATCGTTCGGATCTCGGTCGCAGCAGGTATGCAGGCAGCTCGACGTCGTTGTCGGCTCGCATGACCCAGGCTTCGATCGTCACGCCATCGCGCACGACTGATCGGAGCTTGCGGGCAGACGCTGGCCGCGGAGCCCGGTAGCCCAGGAGCTCGGCGAGCTTGCGCCGACATGCGGCGCGCCAGGTCTCGAACGCCGCCTTCGACGGAGTCGCGCCGGCGAAGCGGTTATGGAACGACAGCGCCCTCCGACCCGGTGGATGGAGCGCGAGAAGTCGGAGTTCCTCAGGGCGCACATAGAACGTCTCGTCCATGGCCATGTCCTCTATGGAGCGCATCGAGCGCGCCACCAACGCGCCGGCGGCGGCGACCCCCAGATCGCGGCGCGTCCACGCTGCAGGCTCAGGTCTGCCGCGGTTCATCGAGATCGAGCTCCACCGCTGTAACCGAGGCCGCCTTGAAGGTGATCGTGGCATCGTCGGCCATACGGGACTCCACAGGCTCAAGCACGCCATCCTGATGGCCAATGATCTCAAACTCCGGATCTGCCGACAGCGTGAACAGGCGACCGCCAAGGATTCGGCGACCGGCAATGCCCAGCGAAGCCTGCACGTCGCGGGTCCGACGCGTGTTGACCACATGCAGGTAGACGCGCCTGCCCGTTGCCGATGCCGTCACGTCGAGCCCATCGGGAGCAGCTTCCACGTCGAGCGCCCGTTCGCCCATATGGCGAAAGAGGGCCATGACGCGCGCCACAGGCATGAGAAACGATCGTCCGCCCGGAACGGGGATCATGATCGCGTTGACCTGCCAGCGGGTCCCGCAGAAGTCGGCGAGCGTGGCGATCTTGAGGAGGTCGCCATGACGCGCCTGCACGTTCAGCATGCGCGCGTTGGCGACACCCGCCGCCCACGTTGAGAGCACTTCACACCGGTTGCGCCCGCCGAGGGCAAAGTGGCCTTCGGTCATCGCGAGGCTAACGCCACGCCCCTCAACCTGCTCGCGCATCTCGCGGAGCTTCGCATCGAGCGAGCGGTGAGCGTGCATCAGGTGCTCCCACGTTCGATCGGGATCCTTGCGCCATTCGTTGCCATGCAGGGGGCTGTCGGGCAGTCCTGAGTCGAAGTGGTGATGAAACGCAATGTATTGCAGGTGTTCGCCCGCGACCTCGAGCATGCGCGGGGCCCATCCGCTGTCTCCCCAGCCGATCAAAGCGATGGTCGGGTCGGCCTTGCGCATGGCAACGGCGAAGGCAGCGGTGCGCTCGGCGGCCTTGTCGAGACCGAAGTGCTGATCCGAGTAGGATGTCTCGTTGCCGATCTGCCAGAGCCTCAGGTTGAACGGCTTGTCGGCGCCGTTTGCCTTGCGCTCGCGATTGTCCGGATTGTTG
This sequence comes from Chthonomonadales bacterium, assembly GCA_012517255.1. GTDB lineage: Bacteria > Armatimonadota > Chthonomonadetes > Chthonomonadales > CAJBBX01 > JAAYVH01. The sequence continues at coordinate 29,149 of JAAYVH010000272.1, read as the reverse complement.
CAGTAGTCCACCCAGGCTGCGGCTTCATCGGGGCCTGCCGACCGGTCCTCGCCGTCGGGCCCGCGCCGCCAGTGCTCCGCGCCCTCAGACTCGAAGTTCACGCAGTAGAAGGGCTCTGCGCCGACCTGACGACAGAAGTCAACGAACTCGTGGGTGCCGACCTGATGTGTCTCGACCCCTCCCCAGCAGAGGTTCACGTAGGGCTTCCGCGTTGCGCGGGGTCCGATGCCTTCGCGCCATCGGTAGTAGGCGGACAGGATGCCGCCCCACCGGATCAAAGGCGGTCCTAGTTGTCGTGTCGCTTCGATCACATCGGGCCGCCATCGCTTGGCACGATGGTCCCAGGCGGCCTCCACCGAGCTATCGGTGACACCCAGCGGCTCCATGAACTGCATGAAAAGGTTGGGAGAGAGATCGAAACGGGGCGTCGGGTCGACGCGCAGGTTGGCTTCGGAGACAAGGGCAGGGTTCGCCATGGCGGCTAACCTCCGATGGGGAGCCAGATGCGCCGACAGGATCGCGGCTCCCGCCTTGATAACTTCGCGGCGGGAAGCCGAATAGCGCCCCCTGGCGGCGTCGTTGCTCATCAGAACAGGATTCGCTCGCTCGCTGCGGGAATCCTTCGCAGCTTCGGCGACAGCTCACGAGCGAGCGGCATTCCGCCAGGGAGTTGCGGCTGCCGCCGCTATGCGGTACGCTGGTCCGTCCGGAGACCGACATCGAATAGGAGCGCTCGGCATCATGAAGACCTACATCGTCACGCCCGCCGCGGGCAAGCGGCTGATCGCAAAGGCCGCGGCCCGCCATCCGGCTATCCAGTCGGCGCTGATCTCTGGAACCGTCGTGATCGTTGCGGGCACCACCAACGGCTATGTGGCCGAAGAGGTTCTGGAGACCATCGGCGACACGAGCTTCGAGCGACGCAGGTTCTACCGCGGCATCACTCTCCCGCCTGGACGGCCTCCAAAGGCATCCGACGAGCCGTTCCCCGGCGATTGCGTGATCGTGCTCGGTCAGCGCAAGCCCGACACGACGATCTTCGACGTCGTGGATGGTCTCGGCGAAGGCGATGTCATCCTGAAAGGCGCGAACGCACTCGACCTGACGGCGCGACGGGCGGCTGTGCTGATCGGGGACACCCGGGGCGGGACGGCGGCGGCGGCCATGCAGGCGGTAGTCGGCAGACGGGCGCGTCTCGTTGTGCCGGTTGGCCTGGAGAAACGGGTTGAGGCCGATCTATTCGACCTGGCCGCCAGCCTGAACGGGCCCGGCTCGTCGGGTCCGAGGCTTCTCCCGCTGATCGGCGAGGTCATCACCGAGCTGGAAGCGATCGAGATGCTAACCGGCGCATCGGCGGAACTCGTCGCGGCAGGCGGCGTCGGCGGTGCAGAGGGGAGCGTCTGGATAGGCATTGAGGGAACGGAGGAGCAGCTCGCCGAGGCGGAGGCGATCATGCGCGTCGTGGGCCAGGAACCGCCGTTCGAGCCGTAAGGCTGCCAAAGGTTATGGGGCGCCCCCCCTTAACGGGAGCGCCCCACCCTGATTCCGAGAACCGAACCTCCTACTTCTTCAGCGGGCAATAGGGGTTGGGCCCCGTGCCGTTCCGAAGACCCATGCCGTTGCCTCGGGCTCCCATGCGGCCCATGCCTGCTCCCTGACCGCCGAACCTGCCCGCAGGTCCCTGCCCGTTGCACACGCCATAGGGAGCGGGTACCCCCATTTCACGGATGAGCTTCTCGTTGGCAGTCGTGATGCGCGACAGCTCTGCGCGAAGCTCGACGATCCGCTGCTCTTTGGCGGCGATCTCGGCGGGAGCTCCCTTGTTGGCACGCAGGCCCGCGATCTCGATGTTCAGCGCCCGAATCTGGTTGTGAATGTCCGTCACCTGACTGATGAACGCCTGCTGTTCAGGCGTGGTCGGCGTCACTCGGGTCCACCAACCGCCGGGACCCCTTCCGGCCTGCCGGCCGTACCCGGCTCCCATGCCCGCGCATGCGCCTTGCCGTCCCATTCCGCCGCCGAAGCCGCGGCCCCGTCCCTGAGCGAACACCGGCATCACCAGCGCCGCCGACAGCGCCGCCACCATCACGCCGTAACCGATCTGTTTTCGCATTGTCGCTTCCTCCTGATGCGTTGCTGAACTCAGGACGACGCCAGGGTCGGGAGGTTCCCGGTCTGGCGGGGCTATTGCAGCGTGTATTCTCTGTGCTGGCCGGCAACAACCTTGATCGACCAGGTGCCCGCCTCCTGCAGCATGGCGGACCACCCACCACTGGCGCCGGCGAGCTTCCTCTGTCGTCGCAGTTCCACCTGGTAGACGCCCGGCCGCATGCCCCGAAGAAGCAGCGCCGTGCCCGTTACGTCTATATCCCATCCAGCGTACATGGGCACGTCGGCTTCGGGCAACGGCGTCTTGCCATCGGGCCCGAGGGGGCTCACGCGCACGTTGTAGGCGGAGGATCTATGCTTGACGAGAAGCTTGATGTCGCCCCGATCCGTCTTGCTCCAGCCGAGTGTCACTGTAGCCGATGCCGTGTCCTTATCGAGCGTCACGACGCGCCAGTCCATGTAATGGTCATCACACCGCACCCAGACAAGGTACCGTCCGGGCGGCAGGCCGGTGTGTTCGAAGGTGCACGCCGGTCTTGGGTCCCAGTCGAGGCGGGTCACCCGGGGCTTGAACGTAGTGCTCGCGACGGACCCCCTGAAGCTTCCAATGGTAAGACCCGCGCTGTTGAAGAGACTCTGACCGGAGCGCGTAACGCCAACGTAGCCAGCCTTGACGGATGAGGGCCGGCCGCCCTTCATGGCAATCCGCCCCGATATGGCGCCTGCGCCCGCTATGTCTGTGCAGGCGATCAGGAGGACGACAGCAAGTCCACGCATGGCGGCTCTCCTCAGGAACCGAGCGCCGCGCCGGTCCACCCTATCCCAGATCGGTCACACGCTGTCAATGGCGGGATCGTCGAGACGCACGCGGCGACCCTTGCGCGACGAGACATAGCACGCGAGCGTCATCCGCAACGAGAAGCGCGCATCCTCAGCCGTCGCCACGGGCTCACGCTTGCCGTGCAACCACTCGGCCAGAGGTTCGGCGAGCCCGGCGATCCGCATGCCGTGCCCGGCAGGCGACGGTATGCCGGAGTTGGTCCATGTGCGGGTATCGGTCTTCCACCACTTGAGACCCTCTGCACCGTGGGTATGGGGCCATTCGTTGCTGGGACCGTCGCCGTAGTTCTGGATGATGGTGCCCTTCTCGCAGACCACCTCGGTCGTGTTCTCGTGAGCGCCGCAGGTGAACGAACACACCACCTCAGCAAGCGGTCCGCCCGGATAGCGGTAGATGGCGATCCCGTTGTCATTCACGACCCGCGGATCCAGCAGCGTCTCGATCTCGGCTGTGACGGTCTCGGGCTCTCCGAGGAGCCAGTGGATGAAGTCAATGGGATGGGCCGCGTCATCTGCCCAGATGTCGCGGTTGAGCACAGGCTTGTTGTGCCAGAGGTTCACGAACGTGGGCCACAGATGGGTGGCGAGGGCGTGCCTGCGGCGAACCTGCAGAACCTTCCCCATCTCTCCGCTCTGGAGCAGTTCCTTGATGCGCACGTTCTGCGGATCCACGCGCATCTGCCATGCCATGGTGAACGGAGCCTGCGCTCGTTCGACGGCCGCAACGATCCTGTCGGCCTGCTGCATGGTCAACGCAAGCGGCTTCTGGACAACGATGGGTTTTCCGGCTGGAGCTGCGCGCTCGACGAGGTCGGCATGCATCGAAGTCTCCGATGCAACCACGAACGCATCAACGCCGGCATCGAGCAGAGCCTCCACGGTAGGGCAGGCTTGCAGGCCGTAGTTCTCAGCGTTCGCCCGCAGGCGCTCGGCATCGTGATCCCACGCCGCCACCACGCGGACCCCCAGCTCAGGCCTATCGCGCCACACGTTGCAGTAGGCATTGACGTGGCCGTGGGCGAAGCCGAGAATGCCGACACGGACGGCATCATCCCGCGTCACGGGCAGTAGACTGTCTGACACTGTTTCGTACTCCCTTGTGCCCGCCGCGCGTTGCGTCGGGCGGATTTCGATGGGGCATTCGGCCTGACCCGCCGAGGTTCCTGCCCAGACTCGCTGCCATGTGCAGGATATGCCATGATGTTGGAACGTCCTGCAGGAGGTCCTATCGCGACGATGAGCGCTGAGTATGACGACTTCGGCGATGTGTACGAGCAGTGCATCGAGCAGTCTGAGATCGCCCGGCGCAACCTGCCGTTCTACGTTCGGCTGGGAGCGAAATCGCCGGGAACGGTTGTGGAGCTCGGCGTTGGAACGGGCCGCATCGCCGTGGAGGTGGCACGCCGGGGCAAACATGTCATCGGCGTGGACAACTCGCTCCGCATGCTCGACGCCTGTCGCCGGCGCGCAGCAGAGGCCGGGGTGGCCGATAGTGTTCATCTTATCCACAGCGACTTCCGCGCAGTAACCCTTGCCGAACCGGTGCCGCTGGTCACGATGCCGTTCCACACTATCTGCGACATCGCAGAACCGTCCGACCGAGCGCAGGTCCTCCGGCGGGTTGCCGACAGCCTCCTCCCCGGCGGCAGGTTCGTCTTCGATCACTTCGTGTTCGACGCGGAGCTGGCTCAACGCTATGACAACGTCCCCCACATAGAAGCCGAGTACACGGACCCTGAGACAGGGCGCGAAGTGATCTTCTGGACGTGCGGCATCTACGATCTGGAGGATCAGCGCATCAGGGTGGTTGCCTGGTCGGACGAGCTTGATCGCGACGGCGTTCTGGTCCGACGGAGATACCGGCGCTACACGTCATGCTGGATCGAGACCGAGCAGATGCTCGCGGAGCTCGAAGCGGCAGGGCTCGAGGTCGAGGCCGTCTACGGCGACTTCGACGGCACGCCGCTGACCGAAGACGCCGCCGTCAACGTGTGGATCGCGCGCAAGCCGTCATAGGATTTCGCCGTCGGTCTCCACGCCGGCATCGGACTCGGGCAGCGTGAAGTAGAATGTCGCTCCCTCCCCGAGCGCGCCTTCGGCCCATACTTCGCCGCCGTGCCGATGGATGATGCGCTGAACCACGGCAAGACCCATCCCCGTTCCCGGAAACTCGGATTCCGAGTGGAGCCGCTGGAAGGCTCCAAACAGCTTGTGGGCATAGGCCGGGTCATAGCCAACCCCGTTGTCGCGCACATAGAATGCGGTGATGGGCCGCTCCGACGTCCCTCGTCTGACGCTCGCGCTGCCGACCCCGATGCGCGCATCGGGTTTGGGCGCCGTGAACTTCCATGCGTTCTCAATGAGATCGCCGAGCGCGATGCGCAGCAGCTTGGGACATGCATGAGCCCACAGATTCGGCTCTATGTGGACATGCACGGCGCGGTCGGGATGACGTTGTTGTAACTCATCCACGATCTCACTGGCGATCTCGGAGATACTCACCCGCACGACACGCATTTCCGACCGGCCGACGTTGCTCAGGCGCAAGAGCCCATCGAGCCGCGCATCGAGCTGGATGGATGCCGCTCGGATGCGGTCAAGATAACGGACGCCCTCCTCGCCCAGAATGTCGCGATAGCCCTCGTCGAGAGCGCGGCTGAAGCCCTCGATCCAGCGTGACGGCGCTCGAAGGTCATGGGATACCGCTGAGGCGAACGCCTCGAGCTCGCGATTGGCATTCTCGAGGTCCATCGTGCGCTCAGCCACCCTTTCGTTGAGCGTCGCGTTCATCTTCCGTATCTCTTCCAGAGCCCGGCCGCGGAGAATGGCGCTGCCGATGGCGGCCGCCAGCACAGTCAGCGATGATGCGTCCGAATCGCTCCATTCTCGCGGGTCGCGGCAGTCATCGATACCCAGGAATCCCCACAGCTTGCGGTCAACGACGATCGGTACAACAAGGAGGCTGACAATGCCCTGGTCCTCAAGAATCGCGCGTTCCTTCTCGGGGAACTGCTTGATCAGACCCGCGATACATCGGCCCTGACTGAGTGTCTCATACCATCGAGCGAAATCCGGCATGTAGTGGACATTCTGCAGCATCTTGTCGTCTATGTACGCGCGGATGCCATCGGCGACCCACTCATAGCGCTGGCTCGTGCACACCGCACCGGTTTCGGGGTCTATGTGATCCTCAAACACATACGCGCGGTGGACTTCGAGCACCCGACCGACCGCTGCGAGAGCCTGCATGACGCCATCATCCGGATTGCTGGATTCGAGCAGCGCGTAGGTTGCATCGGCCTGGGCGCGAAGCACACGCTCCTGGGTCTTCAGCGCCTCGACGGCGCGGCGCGCCTCCGTGACATCGCGCCAGACCAGCGCTCTCGCAACGATCTCGCCGGCCGCGTCGGTGACGGGCGACATATGCACCTCGAACGTTCGCGGATTGCTGTCCGCGGTGACAACCACGTCCTTGCTGGCAGGGTGTTCGGCCTTGCATAGATCGCGCAGGTCGGGCCATCGCTCCAGCAAACCCTTGGCGGAGCGCCCGACAACCGGGGTGGCGTCGCCGAGCGCCTCTGCGAGCGACGGGTTGGTGTCGAGAACCTGGTCGGATGGATCGAGTACCAGTAGACCGTGGTCGAGCCGGTCCACAACGAGATCCCTTGCCAGCGGGCTGATCTCCAGAAAGCGGTGGCGAAGAACCAGGATCAACGTGCAGACGGTGGTAATAGGGAGGCTCAGCGCCGTTATGTCCATCACGCCGAACGGCCGCAGCCCCACGGCGCGAGCCACTGCAGCAGCAAACGGCGCCAGTCCGCCAATGAGCAGCAGTTGGGCAGCGCCACGGAGCCGGGGCGAGATTGAGCGCGCGGCCCTGAAGAGGATCACCGCCCCTAACAGCAAGCACGCATAGGCGTAGACGAGGTTGAGCCAGTAGAGCGGTCCGGGGATGAGCTCAAGCTGCTGCAGACCAAACGACTCTATGGCGGTGGCTCGCGCGTAGTAGAGGCCGTGACTGTCATTGGTCCACACCGATACCACCGTTATGGCAGGGAGCACGAGCAAGACCGCTGCAGCAGGTCGACTGAGGCTGAAGCGCGAGCCTGCATACCTGTAGGCGAACAGGAGGTACGCAGCGGGCAGCAGAGCGATGCCCGGATACTCCACGCGCAGCCAGAACAGCATGTCGGCCCGTGAGGTGGAGGCCAGTTCGCATCCATAGGCGAAGAGCCACACGGCAATGCACCCCATCGTCAGTGAGAGGGATGCGGCCGAGGGGTGGGGGCGCCGGCCCCAGGCGTAGACGGCGAGTGCCGCCGCGACGGCCGCAAAGATCCAGAGGAATGCACTGAACGCGTTGGGGGCCATGGTTTGCGCTCCTGCAGTCTGCTGCGTTTGGCAACAAGCATACCCGCGCACCGCATGGGATCGGTCCGTCGGTGCGTACCTGAAGCGCAGGACGATGGCGTGCAGGAATGTGCAGCCCAATGGAGGAACAGCCTGCACAGGAGGCAAGGTCACATGCGGTACATGGCGTCGACTGTTCTGGTCGTGGCGACGGCTTGCGCGGCGTGGGGCGTGGCGTCGGATGCTCTACTCGGTCCGGCGAGGGACGTTGGCCTCATTGCAAGCTTCGCCGCCGACCAGACGTCGGCATGGCAGGCGCGGATGGGCGCCAACGTGTCGGCATCCACCCGGTTTGGATTCGCCCTGCCCGGCATCGCCACCGACATGCTGCAGGCAACGCCGCGGAGCACCGATCCCTTGGACCGCGACCCGCCCCGTAACTGGTTCGCATTGACTCGTACTGCTGCCATGCCTGCCGACCTTCCTGCAGAGTTCGACGGCTTCCGTGTGGCGCTCGGCAGCAGCGGACAGGCGCAGTGGTGGATCTCCATGTCGGTGAAGGCGTCCGATGGCCGCGCGTTCTCCCGGCTCCTCACCGACAGCATCTTTCCGTCGGGACGCCTCGTGGAGTTCCTGCTTCCCCTCGACACGTTCACGTGCGGCGACGAACGCCTGACGCCTGCGCTGGTACGATCGGCTCAGTCCATGGAGCTCGCGTTCAGCGTTCCCGGCGCCGATCTATACATCCAACGCATCTCAGTGTACCGACGCAGTCGGCAGACGGCGTGGCTCGACTTCGCGACGAACCATCCGGCGAGCAACCTGTTCGAGCGGGGCGACAGCGTCGAGATGCGCTTCACCGTGGAAGGGAGTCTGCCGTCGTCGGTCGCGCAGTTCGAATGGGAGGTCCGCAATCTCGCGGGCAAGACGGTACTGCGCGGCGCCCGACCGCTGCAAGGCGGTCGAGATCACAGCGTACGAATCACACGACCGCGTCACGGTTACTACGAGGTCCGGGCCTGGTGGCTCGACGCGCACGGCCGTCGGATCGAGCAGGACTCATGCGTTCGGGCCGAAGGAACCATGCCTGAGGGGCTCGGAACGTTCGCCGTGCTCCCCTCGACCGTCGCCGAGAACCGAGCCATGTTCCGCCGACTGGGCAGACGCGCCTTCTTCGGGCTGCACGGCGACTTCCACGGTCTGGCCGATCGGGTCGGGCTTGCGTGGCGCTTCGGCTATGACAAGTGGCCCTGGCTGGAGCCTGCTCGACCCGACCGTGCGGCCGGCACGGCAGAATGGGCGCGGAAGCGCATCGCCGAGGGCGCGGTCTCGCCCTACGCGCTCCACATCCTCCCGTTCCGGGGCAATATGGCGGAGGAGGTGCCGGAATGGGCGCGGGGTCCCGAGGGCAAGGCGCCGCCGTTCGCCAACTGGGATGACTACCTGGCGATGGTTCGTGACAGTGCGAAGGTCGAAAAGGCACGCTATCCCGGCATGCAGCCGCGACTCTACGGCTGCGCATGGGAGGCCAATCTGAACATGCCTCCCTACCATGCCACTCCTCCGCCGTTCACGCCTGGCGAGCTTGTAGATCTCTTCAGGCGGACCCGTGAAGCTATCCGGTCTGAGGATCCGTCCGGTCAGATGATCGGTCCCTGTCCGTCGGTGATGGATACGGCGTGGTTCGAGACGATGTTCAAGGCTGGCGTACTGAAGTACGTGGATGCCATCGAGACCCATGGCTACAGCGAGGGCGCTTGGGACCCCGAAGAGAACGACTACCCGGGCAAGATTGCAAAGCTGAATGCTCTGACGCGCCGCTACGCCGGCCGGAAGCTCGACATCTGCTGTACCGAGCTGGGCCAGCCCGGGATCCTTGGCGCGACCGTCGTCCATCGCTCGCAAGCCGAGCGGATGGTCCGCACGGCGGTGATCCTCAAAGGCGAAGGGGTTAGGGTGTTCTTGCCGTTCTATGGGATTGACTATGACAGGCTGGGCTACTGGGGCTTCCTGTTCAACCGCGACGTGGATTCACCGGCGGGGCCATGGGCGGCGCGGCGCGTCAGCCCCAAGCCTCTCGTCACGGCCATGGCCGCGTGCGCGAAAATCCTGGAGGGCACGCGACCGGTCAGGCGAGTGCGCAGTTTCGGCGCCGACGTCTGGGCATATGCATTCGCGCGCGATGGACAGCGGATTAGCGTCCTCTGGAAGACGGGGGCGCCGCGGGAGATTCGCTATCCGGTTCCGGCCCGGAGTCGCGTACGCGTACTGGATATCGAGGGCCACGAGATCAGCGCTCAGAAGACCGGCGGCGCGATGGGGCTCCGTGTTGGCGAGTCGCCAGTCTATGTGATCGAACAGCGATAGGCCGGGCGAAGTGGGCCTCGTCCTGTGCTGATCGAGGGACACCACATGCGAGCGGGCGGTGCCATGCAGCAGCCGTGGGAGGAGCGCGCGGCCGCGGGTTCGACGAGGCCCATGCCGTCGGCACGTGTGCGGTTCACCGTTGCCCCATTGGGGGCGGAACGGTAACATAGTGCGCAAGAGGTGATGTGCTATGACCCATGTACTCGTACTCTCGGCTAGCCCGCGCCGAACGTCCAACAGCGACATCCTGGCCGACGAAGCCGCAGAAGGCGCTCGGGAAGCCGGCGCGCAAGTCACCAAAGTTCGCCTTGCCCATTTGCGGATCGAACCGTGCGACGCCTGCGACACATGCCAGACTTCCCGTGAGGCGCCCTGCGTGAAGCATGATGCTATGCAGGACCTCTACCCGCAGGTGCGCGACGCCGATTCCATTGTCGTGGCGTCACCGATCTACTTCTTCACGGTGGCTGCGCAGCTCAAGGTGTTCATGGACCGCCTCTACGCTCTGGGTGGCGGCGGCGACTGGACGGCATTAGCGGGGAAGAGGCTCGGTCTCATCTTCACCTATGGCGACTCCAACCCACTCCACAGCGGCGTCGCCAACGCGTATGCGACGTTTCGGGATGCGGCGCACTTCCTCGGCCTGCAGATCGTGGACGTGGTCCATACTGCCTGCGGGGGCCAGGGCGACGTTCGTCAGAACCCGGCCGCCATGCAGTCCGCGCGACGTATGGGGCAGCGTCTCGGCTCACCGTGAGGCTGTGCGGTGTCGCCGCTCACGGCCCGACAGGATGGAAGCGATCAGGCGGGTGGTTGATACGGCCGGAAGCGCTTTGGGTCTATCCGGCTTCGAGCCGGCATGCAAGCTGATCGAGATCGGCGCGGAGCATGTCGGCGGCCTCCGGGTCCTCGACGCGAGACAGCTCGGCCCGGGCGGCCTCGATCTGTTCTGATGCGACGACCCGGTCGCCGAGCGCCGCGGCCGACCGTGCCAGCGCCTCGAGAGCGTAGCCTCTGAAGAAGGGCGCGAGGGCGGCGCTGTGCGCAGCCGCGAGGCTCTTGAGGGCGAAGTCGCGCGCCACGGCTCCGTATCCAGCGAGCGCCTCGACGCGCGACACCTGCCAGTAGCCCACGCACAGGTTCTCGTCGGTGCAGTCGTCGCGTTGCTTCCAGTGCCATAGCGACGCATAGGCGAGCAGGCGCATGTCTTCGACCTCGGAGTCCGTTCGGTCCGATCTCTCGATGAGCTCCCAGCACGCACTGAAACACCGGGCCGAGAAATCACGATGCGCGTCTGTCATGGGCTGTCCCCCTTCTGGGTTTGTCAGCAGTACGGCCCGCCGTTGAGCGCCACTCCCTGAGATTGCCGAAGCCATGAGACGCAGCTCCGCGTCTATTGCCTGTGACAGGGCTGCGTGCGACGGTTCGCGTGCACGCAGCGTATGCGTACGATGTACGGTGCTACTAGAGGAGGACACCATGACCCCTGGCTACATTGCGGCTGTGTTGATGATGGCGGTTACCATGCAGGGAGATGGCAACGCTGCCGACGCCATCGCCAAGCGCTTCAAAGCGCAGGTTGTCGTCGAGACCGGACTGACCGTGCCGGCGTCGTCATCGGCCTCCCTCAGGGCCGCCACGATCGAGAAGGCTCTGGATGCGCTGGTGGCGGAGATGCCCGGATCTACGTGGCGGCGGCTCCATGTGCAGGTGCCATCGGGCAAGCCGATGCCAACCGCGAGGGCTCTCGCGGATCGCGTGCGCATGGTGGAGGGACAGTCGGGAGCCAATCTTGTCATCGAGAAGCCTGCCGACACGCGAGCAACGGTACTGATGGGGAACTACTCGGTAACGCCCGCCTACCGATCGGAACTGACCAAGGCCCAGTACCGCACGGTCTACCTCATCCTGCACGCCAGGGCGCCCCGGGAGTCGGCCGCCAAACCGCAAGCCGATGAGCGTGCGCCGCAGGATCAGTCGGTTGTGGTGGATGTCTTTGGCGACATGCTGGGCACCTTCTTCTCGCTCGATCCTGACTCTCAGCAAGCGGGCATGCAGCAAGCCATGTCCTTGCTCCAGACGCTCGATCCAGGCTCCCGGGCTGACTTCGTCACCACCATGTGGCGCAGCATGTCCCCCGAGCTCAAGGCCGACATCGCGCGCTCGATTATGCGCTATGAGCAGATGCGCCAACGAGGGCCTTAGGCGCGGCAGTCGGCGTCGTCAGGCCGGCGTGCGGAGGGTATTGTAGACAGGGTCGTGTCGTAAACCTCCTCGATTCCTGGCCCCAAGCATCTTGCGTGAAGGAGAACCGCACCGATGTTTCGGCGCCCACCCGTGCCTGCTGACCTTGCGGCGGCAGACAGGCGTCCCGATCCCGCCGAAGTCCCCCGAGGCTATCGGCTCCGACGCATCGGGCCCGCCCAGTGGGTGGCGGAGCCCTACTCTGTCCGTTGGCGGATGTGGGGAATCGCCTGTGCCGTAGCGCTGGTGACGTGCGGCGCGACGATCCAGGCCATGCGCGTCTACCACCTGCGCAAGGCACAGACCGCTATCGTGGCCGTCAACGGCGTTCCTATTCGGCGCGATCAGGTTCTGGCTCACCTCGAGCGGAAGTACGGCCCAGCGGTTGTTGGCAGCATGGTGGCCGATGAGCTCATGCGCCAGTTCGCGGTGTCCCAGGGATGCTGGCCCTCGGTCGAGCAGGTGGAGGCGCGCTTCCGAAAGGAGGCCGCTGAGCCGGGCTTCATGGAGCGGATGATGAAGGATAACGTGACCGAGGCCGAGTACAAGAAGCGCCTTCGCCACCGCCTGGCGGAGATTAACCTCATCGTCAAGGATGTGCGGCCTTCGGAAGCCGACGTGCGCTACTTCTACAGCCGCAATGTTGACCCCAGGAATCCGCGCGCGGTGTTTCGATCGCCCGCGAAGATGCAGGTTGCAGTCATCGTGACAGATACCCGAGGCGCCGCCGAGGCTGCTCTCCTGGACCTTGCCCGCCATCAGCCGTGGCTAGCCGTTGTCGCGCGTTACAGCGTGGACCGTTCACGTGAGCACGCCGGCCTGATGGATCCGTTTGCCAAAGGCGGTTCGGTGTTCTCCGCGTCTCCCGACGCAGAGGCCGCGATATGGAGGTTGCGTGAAGGCGACCGCACAGGAGTCATCGCGTGCGCCGGTAAGTGGTGGATCGTACGGTGCCTGCGAAAGTGGCCCGAGTCGGTCATTCCCTACGACCGGGCGCATGAAGACGCCGAGATGGGCGCGCGGATTGAGATCGGAGCGGCACGCAATGCAACGCGCATCGCCGCAGAGCGCAATGAGTTCGTGCGACGTGCCTCGATCCAGGTTTTTGATCCAGCCTATGATGCGGTCGCTCGACCCGTCGTATCCGCCCCGCCCCGGCAGCCCTAGGCCGTGCGGCGACCCAAAGTGCGACGCCATAGCCCGACGCCGCTTCCAAGCATCATCGCCAGACCCGCCCATGTGGGCGCCTCAGGCACCTCGGACGCTTCCTTCGACAGGATGAACCCGTGCAAGTCGGGGCCGTTGCAGAAGGGGTTGTTGTACTCAAACCAGATCTGATAGCCGATGATCCGGTCACTCGTGCTGACGTTGCCGAAAGCCATCAGGTCGATGCCGGTTCCGTAGACAGCCTGTGCAGACCCGATCTCTGTGGAGTCCAGCGAAAAACTGCAGGTTCCTCCCATGTTGGTCAGGTTCAGACCCGTGCGTGGATCACTGGTTGTGCCGGTGCCCGAACGAATGTTCACGGACAGGGTGTTGGAGTAGGTGTAGTCGCTTCGGATGGCGCGCACATACACCGCGCTGTTGCCGCCACGCTCGAGCAGGACGAGCTCTGGTGTCGTGGCTATACCATCAGATTGCACGTAGCGCCCGTTGCCAAAGTACAGGTCTACGTAAGCATTGGCGACGTCCGATTCGCCATCCAGGATACGGTTGATGTTGCCGGTAGAGAAGATGTCGCTCAGTCGTGCATATCCTGGCTCGTTTGGGTACGGCGTGCCGGTGTCTCCGCGGTCGGGGTCCCACGGGCTGTTGTTGCCGGTTGGGCTAAGATCGGCTGGTACCAGATCGTTCCAGTTGAACGTGCGGGCCGGGTTCGAGCCATAAGCATCCCAGCGGAGCTGCCCATCACGGAACTGCCCCACGTTGGAGGCGTTCATCGTGAAGCTCAGCCCCTCAAAACCGGTGGAAGTGAAATACCGGTCACCCTTTGTGGCGTCGTTGTAGGGTGATGGGCCGACGTAACTGACGAAGTTCTGCACGCGATAGAGATAACTGTAGTTCGGAGACTGGGCACGAGACGCCGATGGGCACGATGCCAGTACCACGGTTAGCATCGTGATGAGATACGCCAGACGCTTGCAGCAGGCACAGCTCATAGCTCGTCTCTCCACGCTGAGATGGCATCGCCCGTGGAACGCATGCAGATGCCGCTAAGCAGCCAGTAGCACGTCCGCGAAGCGAGTCAGTACATTATACCACAGATTGCGCACGACACCCGCGGGTCAACTGCCGCGCAGAGAGCCTGCGCGATGACGTGGGCGCGCGGGCCGGAGCCGGGATAGCCCACGCGCCCATAAGCCTCATTCCCTCGGAGACGGGTATCCATCTGACCGAACGAGACCCCTCCGGCCAAAGGGCTTGAGTGTGGCGAAGCGCAGTGGGGCTTGCTCACGAATGGCAGCCGAGACGAGTATCATAGTACTGGTGTAGAGGGACCCAGAGCGGGCAGGACGCCGGAAGCTCCTGGCGGACGATGGACGAACGGTTATGGGAGGATAAGGATGCTGGGGCGGACGAAAGACGACGATCCTCTGAGGCCATCGAGAAGCGCGCCGACCGATGAGGTGCCGCCCGGCTACCGGCTGCGCCGACTGGGACCGGGCCAATGGGTCGCCGAGCCCTCGCGGTACCTCGTGTTCGCGCTATTGATGGCTGCGGCGGCCTTCGCCCTGGGCGGCGTCGCCGGTGCGCTGGCCGCTCGCCGCTATTACCATCGTACGGCCACGCCCATGGTCGTTATCGTGAACGGCACCCCTCTCCGCCGGGACGAGTTGCGGTTCCGGTGCGAGCGCCGCTACGGCATCAGCGAGGTGAAGCGCTTCGTCGCCGACGAGCTCGCACGGCAGTACGCAGTCTCGAAGGGGTGCTGGCCCGACGATGGCGAAGTCAATGCGGCTATGGAGCGCGAACGCTCGAAGCCCGACTCTCTGGAACAGCTCGCCGTTGCGGGCATCACCGAAGAGGAGTTTCGGGATAGGCTTCGTCTCGAGCTGGCGGAAGTCAAGCTGCTCATCCGGAATGTCGAGGTCAGCCCCGAAGAGGTCCGAGCGTTCTACGCACGCAACATTGATCCCGCGAACCCCGGCGCCAGGTTCCACACGCCTGACCGGGTTCAGGTAAGCGCCATCGGCGTTCCGTCGGCGGAGCTGGCTCGTCAGGCGCTCAGCGAGCTAGTGCGGGGAGTGCCGTGGGACACGGTGGTGGCACGTTACAGCGTGGACCCCAGCCGCGAACTGAACGGACTTATGGTCCCGTTCGCACGCGGCGAGTCGGTCTTCGCCACGGACCCGGCCACCGAAGCGGCCGTTTTCGGCATGCTGCCTGGCGAACGAATCGGGCCTGTGCGAGCCGCCCGCAAATGGTGGCTGCTCCGCTGCAGCGCCAAGTGGCGGGCACAGACGCGGCCCTTCGAAGATGTCAAAGATGAGGCCCGCCTGGGGGCGCTTCTGCTCAAAGGTATTCCGCGCAACCGCGACAAGATGGAGGAGGACCGCACGCGGTTTGTGCGGCGGTCAACGGTGCGCATCTTCGATGAAGGCTATGCTGAAGCGGCGGAACCGAACCTGACCCGGCCCATACGCTGGTAGCGGCCTGAGCGAATCTCCGGAACGGGTCAGGGTTGCTCGGCAGCTTCGAACAGCCACGCCTCGTGGCCCATGGAGCGCAGCTCGTCTGCGAACGATGACCCCAGCACCAGAAGCGCCGTCGAGAACGCGTCAGCTTCGGTCGCCGAGGGGCATGCGACAGCCGCCAGCGAGATCCCCTCGGCCGGTCGGCCAGAACGTGGATCCATGATGTGGCCCGCAGCGCCTGCCATGCGGCCGTGCTGCGCCGAAACCCCCAGCGCTCGGTCACGTAAGTTCGCTGCAGCGATGATGTTCGCTCTGTCGGTGGTCCCTGGCCGGCGGATCCCCACGCGCCACGGCTGCCCGGAGGGGTCAGTCCCCAGCCCGAGGACGGAGCTCGTTCCGCCATGAATGAGCGCGCCGCCGATGCGGCACTCGGTAAGGATGGCGGCGGCTGCCTCGAGCGCATAGCCCTTAGCAACGCCACCTAGGTCGAGAGACAGGCCCTGGGCCGCGAATCGCACGGTGCAGGCATCGCGGTCCAGAACAACCATGCTCGAGCCGACACGTCCTTGGGATGGATCAGACTGACGAGACGAAGCTGTGAGAGCGTCGCGAAAACCCCATGCTGCCATCAGGCCCCCGATCGTGACGTCGAACGCGCCATGGGTCTGCGTGCTCAGTCCAAGGCAACGCTCCAGCAGAGCGAACAGGCGCGGCTCGACGAGCACGGGTTCCCAGGCCGCGCGTTCGTTGATGTCCCAGATGTCGCTCGCCGGATCGAAGGCGCTGAGCTGGCAGTGGAGCCGTTCGATCTCTTCCAGCGCTTCGCGAGCTGCGGCCTGGAGACGATGCTCGGAGCCGCCCCATAGGAGGATCTCAAACCGCGTACCCATGGCGTTGCATGCGGCACGGAACGGTTCGGCAGACATAGAATGCGGCAAAGGGGATAGGGGCGATCCATGAATCGCCCCTACTTCAGCGTCAGCCCCAGTACTTGCGGGTCTTGGGATCGAAATGCATGGTCTTGCCGCGACGATAGGCCATCTCGCCCAGGGAGACCATGATCTGAACGCGGAGCGCGAGCTCTATGTTGCAGTTGGGCACGCCGCCCTCGCGGATACAGGTCAGGAAGTTTTTATGGTGCGACTCGATGCTCTCGCCGGCATTCTCGACAGGCTCCTCACCGAACTCCACTTCCTCGGCCCACACTCGTTCCGGACGGATCTGCACGCCGGAGCCGCCGAAATAGAGGGTGGCCTTGTTGCCCCGGATCATGTCCTGCCAGCCCTGTTCGTTGATGGTTGAGCCGAGCAGCATCATAGTGCAGCCCTCGGCGAAGTCCACCTGAACCGTGGTGAAGTCGGGCACCTCTCGGTCTATGCGCTTCGTCTCGGGATTGATCTTCTGCACATACAGCCCGCCGTTGGCGGATACCCGCATGGGGAAACCGCCGAGACCGGACTGCGGGAGCGCCATGGCTATGGCAAGCGGGTGAAGGCGATGGGGGAACAGGTCACCCATGATGCCGTTGCCGTAGGCCCAGTACTTGCGCCAGCGGAAGTAGCGATCGGGATCCCATTCCTTGGGCTCTTTGCCCATCCGGAAAACGTCCCAGTTGACGTATGCGTCGCCCTTGGCCTGAGGACCGGCGTCCTTATCGATGGTGTAGTAGTTCCACTCGCCTGCCTTGCCGTTGCGGCAGTAGCTGCCCTGAGCCTGAACGAGATGGCCGATGCGGCCCTCTTTGACCACTTTGCCCGCTACATGCCACTTGGGGTCCGAGCATCCCTGCGAGCCCACCTGAACGAGCTTCTTCGTCTTCTGGGCCGTGTCATAGATCGCATAGGCCTCTTCTACGGTGCGGCACATGGGCTTCTCGATGTAGACGTGCTTGCCCGCTTCCATGGCGGCGATGGCGACCGGCGCGTGCCAGTTGTCGGATGTGGCGATCCAGACAGCATCGATGTCCTTCATCTCGAGGAGCTTTCGGAAGTCCTCGAAGGCCGCGCTGTCGGGAAGCTTGCAGAAGCCTTGCGCGCCCTTGACCCGTCGGCGGTAGATGTCGCACACGGCGACGTTGGCGGTGTTGTTCTCTTCGGCGTTCTCGCTCAGGAGCCGCACATGGGTCATGCCCTGCCCGCCGACGCCGACGAAGCCGATGTTGATCCGGTCATTCGCGCCAAGCACGCTCGGCGGAGCCAGCGCGAACGCCGAGCTCTTCGCCACGCCGGCCGTCGCGACCGAAGCCACCGTTGCCGCTGCGGCGGTCTTGATCAGCTCTCGCCGTGTCGCGCCGGTCTCCCTGTTGTTGCTCATCGTATCATGTCACTCCTTTGATCTCTTCCAAACTCCCGTCTTCGGTGTTGGAAGAGCAAGTCAGGCCCGGCAGGCCGGGCGTATGGCATGGACGTTTGCCTCTCCGAGGCAGTCCTACAGCTTCAGCGAATCTGCAGGGATCTCGACGCGGCCGCCGGTCATGCATGCCTCGTGCGCACGGATCGCCACCACATTGGCCTGGTAGGCTATCTCAGGCGTAGCTGCAGGCTTCTTGCCGGTGCGAACGCTCTCAATGAACGCTTCGCAGGCCTGGTACAGCGCCGACTTGCTGACGTCGGTGCCCACCTTGCCCGGTTCCTTGCCCTGGCTCATGAGTTTCGTCGCGTCGGCCACAAGAGCGATGCCGTTCTCATCGCCGTACTTGTCCTTGCGGGCATAGACCTCCCAGCCCAGCAGCGGCGAGTCGGTCTCCTTATACATCCAGCCACGCTGATCGCGGATCATCATGGCGAATGCCGGTCCCATGATGATCTCATAGGTCCCATCAAATGAGTTGCAGATTGTGGCATCGTACACCATGCAGACACCGGACGGATACTCGAACACGCACTGAATCGTGTCAGGCACCTCCATGCGGTCCTTCGGCTTCTTGTTGCCGAATCCCGTCACCGCGATGGGCTGCTCTTTCAGGTACCACGAGATGACATCAAACTGGTGGATGCCGATCTCCCCGGGGAGTCCCGTCGAGGTGTCCTTGTAGATGCGCCAGCTCAGTTCTTTCTCGCGCTCAGGCGTCGGAGCCGCCGCGCGCCACGATGTCTTGCGATGCCACTGAGCCCGAGCCGCCACGGGCGCTCCCATGTCGCCAAGGAAGGTCAGCGCATGGTTGTGCATTTTGTTCGCGCGGTACTGCAGCCCCGGCATGAAGATGGTCTTGGCGGCTGCCCCGGCTGCGGCGATGGCTCGGGCGTCCTCGATCGAGGATGCCAGCGGCGCTTCGCAGAACACGTGCTTTCCGGCTTGAAGAGCATCGAGCACAATCTGCTTGTGCAGGTGCGAGGGCGTGTCCACGAAGACGGCCTGAACGTTGGGCATGGCGAGCACGGCTTTGTAGTCGGCCTCGAACTTGGCGTTGGGAGCGATTGTCTGAGCACGTTTGACGTACGCTTCCGAAGTGTACGAGTCGCAGATGGCGGCCACCGGCGCACCCGCGATCTTTGCCAGCGCCGTGAGGGTCTCGCGGCCCCGCGCTCCTAACCCGATCACCGCACAGGTTACAGGCGGTCCCGCAGCGGCCGGCTGCTGGGCAGCGGCCTGCGGCTCGGCGCGAAGCTCCTCCACAACCAATCCCATGGTGAGACCGGTCAACGCCGCCCCCATGAGAAAGTCCCGACGATCCATTCCTTGCTTGTCTGACATTGCGGCCCTTCCTGCGTGCACCCGCATCGGTGACGCGCGATTTCGTCCGGTCATTGTACCTTGTGTCTCAGACTAAGAGGGGACGACGACCGGGGTCGTCTCATCGTTGGACGTCCGAGGGAGGGGGGATGTTGCACCTATTGCGCTGAGTGGGAAGGCTCAGAGATGGCGGAGGATCACGCCCTGGCTCTCGGCGTCCAGCGCGTTGACATCGGGGAACTCGATCCGGTTGCCATCCACATCGGTCACCAACACCCGCGTCGCGCTCAGCTCCTGCAGGTTGTCCCGCAGGTTGCGGACGATGACCTCGCGCGGCCCACGGGTGGTTTCGACGGTCCAGTAGACGGCGCCGAACTCCACCTTGACCTTGTTCACCTTTGTGACTACTGGCACGAAGTAGCGCATCTCAAGGTCCTCCGCCAGGATGCGCTGGGACTCCTCATCCAGTTGGGTTGGGTCCTTGAGAATGCCGATGTCCTTGCCGGCGCCGTCTAGAAACCCGATGTAGTGGTCAGGATCGGAGACGGGGAAGGCCCGAGCGGGATTGGCTCGGGTCCACGATCGGTCGCCCTCGATGGTCAGGCGTGTGAGGCCGCCGATGCGCCTCAGCGTTGTCCTGGCCGGATCCAGGATGCGCAGCTCGAAGCTGTCGAGTTGCTCGGGAGCCTGCGTGGTCTCAGCGGTCTCAGATGGCACGGATCTGGTTCACCTCGGTCTGGATCTTGACAAGGTTGGCATAGACTCCATCCTTCGCCATCAGCTCATCGTGCGTGCCGACTTCGACGAGCTTGCCCTCCTTGAGCACCACGAGCCGCGAGGCATTGCGCAACGTGCTCAGGCGGTGGGCAATGGCGAAGGTCGTGCGATTGGCCACCAGCCGCTGGATCGCCTGCTGGATCTGCTGCTCGGTTTCGGTGTCCACACTCGCCGTCGCCTCGTCGAGGATGAGTATCTTGGGATCGTGCAGGATGGCCCGCGCGATACTGATGCGTTGCCGCTCGCCGCCCGACAGCCTCTGCCCGCGTTCGCCGACCTGTGTGTCGTAGCCGTCGGGGAACTTCATGATGAACTCGTGGCAGTTGGCAGCCTTGGCCGCGCGCATGACCTCCTCGACGGTGGCATGGGGCTTCGAGTAGGCGATGTTGTCGCGCACGGTGCCGGGGAAGAGGAACGGCTCCTGCAGCACGATGCCCAGGCGCTTGCGGAACTCGTCCATGTCCATGTCGCGCAGGTCTACGCCGTCCACCTTGATGGAGCCGTCAATGACATCGTAGAAACGGCTGAGCAGGTTGATGATCGTCGTCTTGCCGGCCCCGCTGTGGCCAACGAGGCCGATCATCTCGCCAGGCTCTACCTTCAAAGTGAACTCGTCCAGCACTCTTTTCGCGCCATCGTAGCTGAACCCGACTCGGTCGAACTCCACGGCGCCCTTCATCTCGTCCGGCCGTTGCGGCTGGTCGCTCTCGGTCACGTCGGGCTGCGTATCCAGTACCTCAAACACGCGCTCGGCAGCCGTCAGCGATCGGGAAGACCAGTCCATCACCCGGCTGAAATCCTGGAACGGCTGGTAGAACCGCATCAAGTAGCCCGCGAACGCGGTCAGCATGCCGACGGTCATGGCGTCATGCAGGACCTGATAGCCGCCGTACGACCAGAGAATGAGGAAGCCGCTGGCCATGATGAGGTTCATGCCGGCCCAGTAGGGCGCCCACATGGCGTTGGCCTCATAGCTCGCGCGGAACACGCGGAAGTTCCGGTCTCGGAACCGCTCGCGCTCCCTGTCTTCCTGGGCAAAGGCCTTCACCACCCGGACGCCCGAAAGGGTCGTGCCCAGCGCCGCGTACATCTTGCTGATGCGGTGCCACACATGGTGCCATTTGCGCCGGATCCTCGGATGGAACCAGCGGTTCAGGAAGAACACGAAGATGCCGGGAGTGAGGAGAACGGCCGCGAGATGCGCGTTCATGTGGAACAGCATCCAGCTCGTTCCGACGATGGAGATCAAAGTCGAGAGCAGCCAGGGTATGCCGTCGGTCAGGAAGTCCCAGAGATGGTCGGCATCATTCGTGATCCGGGACATAACCGACGCCGAGTTGCGCTTGTCATAGTAGCTCAGCGACAGGAGACTGAGCTGATTGAAGACGGCGATGCGGATCTCCATCAGCACCCGCGCTCCCAGCCAGGAGTTGAGGCGACGCTGGGCATACATGAGGAGCGCGAGAGCGACCCGGGTGGCAGCGAAGATCCCCACAAAGAAGAGGACTCCCGCCATGTCGCGCGACTTCGCGTTCACATTGGAGACGATGGTGTCAACGATCCGACCGCCTATCCACGGCGGCGCCAGCTCCAGCAGGTTCACCGAGATGATGATACAGACACTGAGCACGGCCTGCAGTTTGTAGGGCTTGAGGAATCGGAACAGGCGCAAGAGGACGGCGCGAGCGTCGATGCATGCTCTGCAGACGTCGCTGCCTTCGGGGAGCACCCGTTTGCATTTGGGGCACAGACGCTTGCGCGGCTCGATCTTGTCGAGCTGGAGGTGCTCGCCCGTCGCCAGCCCGTTGATCTGCCGCGCGACCGCGCTTGCCTCAGGAGCCACAGCGTTGGAGAACCGGATGAGCGGGATCGTCTCGTCGGCGGTTTGGACCTCCAGGGCGCCGTTGCCCACGTACATCTCGGCCCGTGCGGTCTTGATCTTGCTCAGGGGCAGCGCACACCGCACCGATGCCGGCCCGTCGCCGTTCGGGCTGAGCACAAAGACCGTGCCGTTCTTGAGCACGAGCCACTCGGTTCCGAACACTCCGTCGTGAATGTCCGTCTCGAGCACGATTGTGGGATTGGAGCCGTTGTTCCCGGATGCCCCGTCAGGAGGGACGTCGGAAAGCGGCGCACTGTCGGGCGCGATTGCCTGCAGGGCCTCGCGTACGGAAGGAGGCAGTTCCTCTAGCAGTGGCATAGCTTGGTACGGAGCGGATTGCTCAAGGAGTCATTGTACCCACAGACGATCCGCCCATGGATCACCTTCGCGTCGCGACAGACAATAACCCGGCGGTGCACTCCCTTGTGCTCGTGGCTCAGCGAACGCCGAACGAGGCGCAGCATCAGCACGCATGCAGGGACCGAACCGCGTACCCCATCGCGTGCGCAGAGCGGGGCATGACGTGCGGTCTGCCGCCGAGGGGAGCGAAACCGCCTGGGCCCTTTCGGGCAGGTTCTGCCGTGACGCGATGCCGACTCCCGAATCCCCTGCGCGATGCGCTCGAAAGAGCTCAGCGCTGCAGAATGGGCTGCAGGGCATGCAGCCGTCCGGCGAGCCGGCCTCGTTCGCGCTGGCTCAGGGCAACGACCCCGCCCACTGCGTCAATCTGGCGGTTCGACATCAACTGGGCGAGCTGCATCAGCTTGGCGGGATCGTCCGGCGTGCCGTGCAGGGACCAGAGGCGCACGGTCCCATCATTGGAGGCCGCGAGCACCGCCCGATTGCCGCGGGCAATGTAGGAGATGTAGACCTGTCCGGGCATGCGCATCGGCTGGCACAGGGGTTCGCCCGTGCGTGCGCTCCAGAGACGCAACGTCCGGTCTGCGCCGCTCGTAACGAGCAACGCTCCGTCGGGAGAGAACGCAATGTGCCGGACAGCGCCGCGGTGGAGCATAGGGGGCAGGCGAGCCGTCGCGTGCCGGTTGCCGTCTCCCACAGGGAGGCAATGCCGTCACCGCCTCCCAGAAACCACTTGCCGTCTGGCGAGAACACGGCGTCTGACAGGGAGCCGCCCCACCGAATCCGACGTACGGGCCTGCCGGACAGGTCGGTGATGTTTACGAGCCCCGGGGAGGCCGCGGCCGCCAGGCGCCCACAGGGGCTCACGCACGCAGTGGTGGCCCGTCTGCCGATCTCGAAGACGCCTGACATGGCCATGGACCATAGCCATGCCGCGCCGTCGGAGTCCAGAACCAGCAGACGGCTTCGGTCGGCGATCTCTCCGAGTACTGGCGAGGTTAGGAGCGTGGTTCACTCTGCCGAGACCTGATGCATAGTCCTGGAAGTGCCGGTACTATGATCCGTTATCCGCGGTTCGCGCTTTTTCCTGCAGAATCACGCTGAAATGCGCGGCAAGATTCCGCTCAGGGACTGCGCGCCGTGTCGTGCATGACGTCACGACCACGCCGCTGCCCTGCACGAAGAGGAGATACCAGAGCATGTCAGCGTCACAGCCGTTGCCTCGATGGGATATGACGCCCATCTTCCCATCGCTCGATTCGCCCGAGTTCCGCGCCGCTTTCGAGTCGGCGGTAGGCGACATCGGCCGTCTGGCCGAGCGCTTCGACCGACTCGGTGTCCGCCGACGCGCGTCAGCCGGAGTGGACTCTGAGTTCGTGGCTGCGTATGAGCAGGCGACGCATGCGCTGAACGAGCTCATGGACCGTCTGCGAACGGTGGGGGCATACGTCGCGTGTTTCGTCACGACCGATGCCCGCGACGAGCAGGCTCAGAGCCTGGAATCCGAGCTCAACGCCCGCGCCGTCTTGCTGGATCAACTTCGCACGCGGTACACGGCTTGGGTCGGAACCACGGACACCGACGCGCTTCTGGAGGCATCTGAGGTGGCGCGGCATCACGCATTCGCGGTTCGAAAGGCAGCGATTCTGGCGACGCACCAGATGCCTGAGGCAGAAGAGAACCTCGCCGCCGAACTGGCGCCCACTGCCATCATCGGCTGGGCTCGCCTGCACGGCACGATGACGTCGCTGCTGACCGCCGACGTAGAGATCCGCGGGGAGACGCAGACGCTGCCCATGAGCTCGGTGCGGGCTCTCGCGTCGGACCCGGATCGGACGGTTCGTCAGGCCGCTTTCGAGGCCGAAATCAAGGCCTGGGAGAGCGTCGAGGTTCCGATTGCCGCGTGTATGAACGGCGTCAAGGGGTACCAGAGCATCATTCGACGGCGGCGCAGCTATGACGACGACGTTGCGCCTACGCTTCTGAGCAACAGCATCAGCGCTGACATTCTGGATGCCATGCAGCGAGCCTGCGCCGAGAGCTTCCCGGACTTTCGGCGTTATATGGCGGCCAAGGCTCGTGCGCTCGGTGTCGAGCGGCTGGCCTGGTACGATCTCATGGCGCCGGTCGGCGCCTCGGCCCGACGGTGGGATTGGCCGGACGCAACCGAGTTCATTCTGACCAACTTCGGGCGGTACTCTGAGCGGCTTCAGGCATTCGCGCGACGCGCGTTCGACGAGCGGTGGGTGGATGCCGAGCCGCGCGTGGGCAAGGAGGGCGGGGCTTACTGCACTGGCCTGCTGCCGGGCGTGTCGCGCGTCTTCATGAACTTCGACGGATCGTTCACCAGCGTCTCCACGCTTGCGCACGAGTTGGGCCACGCCTACCATAACCTGAATCTCGCCGAACGCACGCCCATCCAGCGCCTGACGCCGAGCACCCTCGCCGAAACCGCAAGCATCTTCTGCGAGACGCTCTCGTTCGATGCTGCCCTGCAGGAAGCCTCGGCTGACGAGCGCATCGCCCTGCTTGACACATCGCTGGAGCGCGACCTGCAGACCGTCGTGGATATCCACTCGCGGTTCCTGTTCGAAAAGGCCGTATTCGAGCGCCGAAAGAGCCGTGACCTGACCGTCGCAGAGCTGAAGCAGCTCATGACCGATGCCCAGCGGCAGACCTATGGTCCGGACGTCGAGCCGCTGCACCCCTATATGTGGGCCGTCAAGGGCCACTACTACGGGCCGACGTTCTACAACTACCCGTACACCTTCGGGCTGCTGTTCGGTATCGGGCTCTACGCGCGCTATCTGGACGATCCGAACGGGTTCCGCGCTCGCTATGACGAGTTCCTGTCCTCAACGGGCATGGACGATGCTGCCAGTCTGGGCATGCGATTCGGCGCTGATGTGACCGACATCGGTTTCTGGCGAGCCGGGCTTGATGTCGTGCGGACGCACATCGCCGAGTTCGAGAGGCTGACCGGAACCGCAGGATAGGGGCCGGACGCCGAAGCGGGGCGTGTTCGTCCGGGATGATCAGGCGCGAAGCAGGGCCGCAATGGAGAGATGCGCGCCGACGCCGCGCGGTGCAGAACCGGCGGCATCCATGCCGATCTCGCCGGAGCCATAGAAGCCGAACAGCGGGGCGTGCCCTGTGATCTGCCGCAGGGCAGCCAGCTCATCCTGAGCGTTCGGTCCCAGCGCCTGAAGGCGGCTGACGCAGTCGAAGACGAGCGCCAGCGCGAGGTCGCTCCCGGGGTCGCCGACGGCAGCGGCCGCGGCTTGCTTTGCGACGCTCGCGATGGCGTCGGGCTGTTGGGCCGCTCGGAGGGCGAAACCTGGACGAAACTCGCCGGCGATCAGCAATGCGATATTGACGCCCTGCTTGACGACTCCACGATCATACACATAGCCGTTGAGGGGACATGATCCGCCCACAACGGGGATGCCAGGGCCGGCTGCGCCCACGAAACCCCTCACCAACGAATCGTTGGCGGGCACATGGCAATCGCCGAGCAACACCGCGAGTTTGGCGCCACGAGCCTTCGCCATCTCAGGCTTGAGCGCCCTGCCCAACGAATCGCCGCACCGCTCGTGACTGCCTCCCACATCGGCGCACGCCGAGAAGGTCTGCACGATGTCACCCAACGCAAGCACGCCGACGGTACCCGTGTTGCCATCGCGAGTGATGGGCCCGAAACCGTTGCATCCGTACACGATGGCGGTGTCAAAGAACCAGCCGATCCCTTCGATCAAGCGCCGCCGTGCCTCTGCGTCACCGTCCAGTCGGTCAAACACCAGCACGAGCGAGGCCTCGGTCCCTCCCAGCGCCTTGCGCGCCCGGAGAGCAGCTTCGGCGCCCGCGCGAAAGGGCTCGTTAAGCGAGGACATGCCCGCCCCGGCGAACTCCGGGTCGAAGTGCATGAGCGCCAGCGTATCGCGATCATCCTCGAACGGCGCCTGCGGAATGCCTTCGATCGTGCGGAGCACGCTCGAGACCCGCACTTCGTCAAGGAGGCCATCGCAGCCGATCCCCGTGCCCGGCACATCTCCGACGCCGAGAGGACCCGACACCGGCGCCATGCCCGGCTGACGCAGCACAGGCTCCGTCTTGACCGCCTTGCCGTCCACATACAGCCGGACGGTCCGGCCATCGAAGGTCATGGCGCAATGATGCCACCTGCCGTCGGCAATGACCGCATCCGACCGTATCTCCGCCGGTGTGTACCCTGGCATGTAGGCGCTCAGGACGCCCGTGCCGGCGTAGCTGTAGATCTCCCAATGGGTGGCCGAGGATTTGGGCTCGTTCGCGACGAGGATGTTGAACCCCTTGGCGCTGTCGAGCTTGGCGAGGCACTCGACCGTCAGAGGCGGTGCGCTGTACTGCGCGTTGGCCGGCAGCACGGGACGATGCTGGCGCGCATCGAGGACTTTGCCGAACGGGATCATCGAGCGTGTTCCTGCGCGGATATCATCGGCCGGATTGTGGAGCGCAGAGGCGACCCCTGTCAATGGCTTCGTGTCCGGGAGGACCCGGGGTGAGCCGGGGCGAAGAATGACGCCATGACACCACGCGAGATCATCCGACGCAACCTGACGCGCACATCGCCGGCACGAATCGGCATGAACTTCTCCGGCGGACGCATGAATGACATGACCGGCGCGGGACTGGGGCCCGTGGACGGCTGGGAACCGCGACGCTGGACGGAAGGCAACGTCGAGTTCTACACCGACGAGTGGGGCAACGTCTGGCACAGGCTCGTCGGCATGTCACGCGGCGGCGAGATCCACACTCCCGCGCTCGACGATTGGTCGAAGCTTTCTGCCTATCGCATGCCGGATCTTGCCAATCCGAAGCGCTTCGAGCCGGCACGCGCTCATTTCGCGTGCGATGCCGAACACTACCGTGTCGGGTTCCTCCCGGGCTTCCCCTTTGCCATCTGCCGGTATCTGCGCAAGATGGAAGTCTACTTTCAGGACCTCGTCTGGGAGCGCGACAACGTGGATCGTCTCCACGCCAGGGTGACCGACCTGCTCGAGGCCATGATCATTCAGTGGGCAGATGTCGGCGCCGACGGCATCATGTTCTGCGAGGATTGGGGAGTCCAGAACCGACTGCTCATCAGCCCGAGGATGTGGCGGCAGGTGTTCAGGCCCCTCTTCGCGAGGCTATGCTCGGCGGCTCGCGAGCGCGGCATGGACGTGATCATGCATTCGTGCGGTTTCGTCTGGGACATCCTCGACGACCTCGCGGACTGCGGGGTCAACGCGATGCAGTTCGATCAACCCTCCATCTACGGTCTGGACAAGCTGGCGCAGAGGCTCCGGGCCAACGGCATGGCACTCCACGCGCCGGTAGACATCCAGCAGGTCTTGCCAACAGGAGACCGTGAGCGCATCGAGCGTGAGGCTCAAGAGATGGTAGAGCTTTTCGGCGGCGCGTTTATCGCCAAGGACTACCCGGATCTCCATGGCATCGGCGTGCAGCCGGAATGGGATGGATGGGCCTACGACGTATTTGCGGCCGCGGCAACCGCCGCACATCCTGTGTAGGTCTCAGTCCGACAGGGCGGTCAGGGATCATCCTTCACGGGGCGAGCGCATCCGCTTACTTTCGACGCGCGGAATGACCGATAAGCGTTGTCGGCAAGCGCCGGTACAGTAGACCCGTAGCAGTCCCGATGACAGGTTGCCGGGCCCCCTGTCGAGGACCTATCGGATCTGCGTTTCATGCCGGCGCGGGGGCGAGGACGATGCGCCCCGCGTCGTTCCGACGTCCGCACTTGCCATTTCGCTCGGCTCCTCGGGCTCCTGACACCCTAGGAGGCTCGAACCATGTTTCATGCCAAGTTACCCCGACATGTGGCGGCAGGCGTGCTCGTCTTGACGCTGACGCTTGGAGCATCTCTCCTCGGTCGGACCTCTGCGCTGGCGCAGGGCAAGCCGGACATCGCGTGGATGGTGGGAGGCCACAGCGGCGGTGTCTCGTCGGTGGCGCTGTCACCCGACGGCCAGACCCTCGCAACGGCCAGCTTCGACACCTCGGTCAAGCTGTTCAACCTGACGAGCGGCCTGCTCATGCACACGCTGACCGGACACAGCGTTGCCGCACTCTCAGTCGCCTTCTCTCCGGACGGAACGCGGGTTGCGACCGGGGGATATGAAGGCAACGTCATCGTGTGGGACACCGCGACGGGGTTGCCCGTAGCCGTGCTTTCCGGCCACACGGACGGCGTGTTCGGCCTCGACTATTCGCACGACGGCACAATGATTGCCTCGGCGAGCGCCGACGGAACCGTGAAAACGTGGAACGCGGCCAACGGCAGCCTCATTCGCACGCTCGTCGGGCATACGGACTGGGTATACGCAGTCGCCTTCTCCCCCGACGATACGGTGCTCGCCTCGGCGAGCGGCGACGCCACGATCCGCCTCTGGCGCGTGTCCGATGGGGCTTCGCTGGGCACGCTCGCTGGCCACACGGGGTTTGTCCTTTCGCTGGCATTCTCGCCCTCGGGCGACACGCTGGCCTCGAGTTCGACCGACAACTCGACGCGCCTGTGGCGCATGTCCGACGGCGCCGAGATCGGGACCTTCACGGGCCAGACCCTCTATGTCTACGACGTGGCGTTTTCGCCGGACGGAACCCGACTTGCCTCGGGGGCAGGCGATGGCACCATCGTGATCCGAACCGTCGCTGACGGCGCCGTTGAGCGCACCATCCCGCTGCCTGTCGGCGTGCTTTCGCTCGCCTATGCGGCAGACGGCGGCACGATCTTCGCCGGAAGCACGGAGGGCTCTTCCATGGATTCGTCGTAGTTGGGAATGAAATTGACGGTGTTCTTTTCCAGATCGGCCAGCAGCTCCTCCGAAATCCGGGCCATCCGGACCTCCGTGTACCGCATCGCCGCCGGCGG
>JAAYVH010000271.1 GCA_012517255.1 Chthonomonadales bacterium | reverse complement strand
GCGGTCACGGCGGCGTTCGACGCGATGCAGTACCGCTCGACCCGCGAGGCCAACGATCCGTGGGCGATCATCACCCACGCCGTGCGGATCACCTGCGTCTACGAGGAACGCGCCCAAGGCCTGCTCTGCTCGGTGCACCAGGCTCGTCGCGCGCACGTTTCGGCGTTCCACGATCCTGAACGGTTCTCCGAACGCGACACCGCGCTGGCCGACTATCATCCCGCGTTCCACACCACCGACCTGCGTCCCAGCGACCTCGAACCGGAACCGCGCGACAGTCTCGGGTCAGCGCAAGCGTGCATGTCCGCTGGATCGGCGGCCGAGGACGCCATCGCGATGCTGTGCCTGCTCGACTGGCCCGCCGACACCGCACGGGCCGCGGTCGAGCACGTCTGCGGGGCGTTGACGAAAGCCGGCACCCGCCAGTCCGCCTACGAGACGCTGCGCCGCGACCGGCACGCGCGGGCACTGCTCGACCTCCCGCGCCGCTCCTGGGCCGCACTGCTGAAGGCGCTGCTCGGGAACCCGCACCCGGCCTACGTCGCCACCAGCAGCGGTCGCGGCATCCTGCTCCGGCTGCTGCTGGGCGAAACGCTCGACCTACTGCTCCGCGACGACGATCTGATCCTCGCGCTCGCTCTGGCCGCTCCGAGTGGTGGAGGCGGTGAGTCGTCGTGACCGAGCCACAGATCGGCAGCATCCAGCTCGACCGCACCGTCGAGTCGATCCTCGTCGGCACCCGGCACCGCGCCGACCTCGGCGACATCGACGCCCTCGCGGCATCCATCGGGCGCGACGGATTGCTGCAACCACTCACCATCACGATCGACGGCGTACTGGTGTGCGGGGCACGACGCCTGGCCGCGATCAAGAAGCTCGGCTGGCGCACCGTCAACGTGTGGGTGCGCAGCGGCCTGTCCGACCGGCTCGGGCAGCTCCTCGCCGAGCAGGACGACAACATGCTCCACAAGCCCTACACCCAGCTCGAAGCCGCCGGCCTCTACCGCGAGATCAAGCAGGTCATGGCCGAAGACGCCGCCCGTCGCAAGAGCGCGACCCAGTTCAGCAGCGAGAACCAGCCAGGAAACTACGGTGGTGCAAAATTTGCACCACCGTCGAGCGGGCCGCTTGGGAAGGCCCGGGAGCAGGCGGCGGCGATGATTCCGGGTGGCGCGTCGCACACGACGCTGGAGAAGATCGGCTACCTCGAAGACATCGCTGGCAACCCTGCTCTGCCAGAGACTCTGCGCGCCGAGGCCGCCGCCGGGTTGGGTCGGATCGAGGCCGGTGACGCGGTGCATCCGATCTATCAAGCGATCCGCGATGCCGACACCGCTGCGCGGGAGCGGCGCGAGGCAGAGATGCACGCTCGCGCCGAAGCAGCCGTGGCCCAGGCGAAGTCGATCAAGAAGGGCAAGCGCACCCCACCCAAGCCGTTGCCGCTCGTCACCGGCGACGGCCAACCCGTCCGCTACCCGCTTCGCGCGTT
Source organism: Chthonomonadales bacterium (assembly GCA_012517255.1). Classification (GTDB taxonomy): domain Bacteria; phylum Armatimonadota; class Chthonomonadetes; order Chthonomonadales; family CAJBBX01; genus JAAYVH01. The sequence goes on along the minus strand of JAAYVH010000271.1, from coordinate 2,032 downwards.
CGTGCAGACCTGGGGCGAGCTCACCAACTGGTGGACCCACTACGACGCCGACACACTCGCCGCCGAGTTAACCGACGAGCAGTTCGAGAACTTCCTCACCACCACCGACGGCACCGTCCGGTTCGCCGACGCCCTCCGTGCCGCACGCGAAGACGCGGTGGAGCGGCCACGACTCCGCGCGCTCTGACCGCTGGCATGGGTGTCGGATGTGCACCTGCTCGGCATGAGCCCTGCACCCACCGATCCCCGGAACCGCCGCCGACTCGTCGCCCTCATCGCCGCCGGCATCGTCCTGCTGCTCCTCGCCAGTGTCGGCGTCTACGGACTCCTCACCGGCCCCCGCACCAGCACCAGCACCGATCCCGGCCCGGAGCCTGGCCCGACCACGACGGCACCGCCGACCGTGGCACCGAGCACGCCCCGGACACCACGGGTTCCAGCGGTTCCGCGTTCGGTAGACCCCGAGACCTTCGCTCGCGGCGTCGCGTCCACGCTGTTCGCGTGGGACACCGCCTCGGGGCTGTGGCCGCTGGACTACAGCCCTACGATCCTCGCGGTCGGTGACCCCAGCGGGGACGAACAGGCGGGGCTGGCCTCCGACGTAGCCGTCTACCTGCCGACCCGAGACGCCTGGATCGAGCTGCGGCAATACGCCACCCGCCAACACCTCACCATCGAGGCCGCGTACGTCCCCGACGGCTGGGCCGACGCGGCAGCGCAGGCCCAGCCGGGGCAGCTCGCGGCAGGAACGACGGCCGTCACGATCGAGGGCACCCGCTACCGTGCCGGGGTCTGGAACGGGCAACCGGTCACCAGCGAGCATCCGGTCGCGTTCACCGTGTTCGTCGTCTGCGCCCCGACCTACCCGACCTGTCATCTGCTGCGGCTCTCGCAGCTCGACAACCCGCTGCGCTGAAGGGCTGGCGTCGTGTTCCGCAAAGCCACCATCGCAGCGCTGGCACTGCTGTTCTTCGCCCCCGCCGCCACGCTCCTCGGGATCGGGGTGCTGATGAACCCCGCCGCTGCGTACTGCGCCACACCTGCCGGGAGCGTGAACCTCGGACCGATCCCGGACGCGCTCACCGTGACCACCGCGAACGACGAGACCTTCACGCTGAATCGTCAGCAGCTCACGCACGCGGCCACGATCATCACGGTCGGCAACGGCATCACCAACGTGGGCAGGCCGGGAATCAAGATCGCGCTGATGGCCGCGCTCACCGAGTCCACGCTGCGGATGCTCACCAACACCGGCACCTACCCCGACTCGGCGAACTACCCGAACGACGGCAACGGCGGCGACCACGACTCCCTCGGCCTGTTCCAGATGCGCCCCCAATCCGGGTGGGGCACCGTCGCCGAGTTGATGGACCCGAACTATCAGGCGCAGGCGTTCTTCGGCGGGCCGACCGGCCCGAACTACCCCTCGCCGCGCGGGCTGCTCGACATCCCCGGCTGGCAACAGATGGACCCTGGCGAAGCCGCCCAAGCCGTCGAGGTCTCCGCCTTCCCCGACGGCTACCGCAACTACGCGCCCGTCGCCGACAGCATCCTCGCCGCCCTCACCACAGGCGGCGGTGCCGCTAGCGGCGCGGGCGGCCCGGCGGTCTTGTCGTCGCGGGTGGTGTTCCCGCTGCCCGAGGGCACCTGGGTGCTGACCTCGCCGTTCGGGATGCGAGTGCACCCGATCACGGGCGAACGGAAGATGCACACCGGCACCGACTTCGCCGCGCCCGACGGCACGCCGATCCTCGCCGCCGCGGATGGCACCGTGACCGTCGCGGAGTTCTCCGGTGGGTACGGCGGCCTCATCGTCATCGAGCACACCATCGACGGCCAGACCGTCGCCACGGCCTACGCGCACATGTGGCAGAGCGGCATCCACGTCCGTCCCGGTGACCGCGTGAACGCAGGGCAGCACATCGGCGATGTCGGCTCCTCGGGCATGAGCACCGGCGCACATCTGCACTTCGAGGTCCGGCCCGGCGGCACGAACGGTGAGGCCATCGACGCCGCCGCCTGGCTCAACGAG
>JAAYVH010000270.1 GCA_012517255.1 Chthonomonadales bacterium | reverse complement strand
TACTCAGTGTACGTGGACGGCCAACTGGCCTTCTCGCAGGACTCGGAATCCTGTTCAACGACCGGCATGGAGGACCATTTCTTCCAGCCAGGGTGTGTCTTCTGGGGTGACCAGAGCACAGCACCAGGAGCCAGCGCCGACTGGGACTACGTGCGGATCACGGCGAAGCCGCTGGCGCCACTTGTGAACCAGCCGCCCACCGCCTACGACCAGGAGGTAACAGTAGACCAGAACCAGAGCGTTGACATCACCCTACGGGCGTCCGATCCGGACGAGCAGCCTCTGGCCTACGAGGTCGTGACCGGGCCTCAGCACGGAGAGCTTGCGATCCAGGATGCCCCGATAGGCAAGATCGTGCGCTACAAGGCCGCGCCGGGCTACTCCGGGCAGGACAGCTTCACCTTCCGCGCCACGGACGGCAGCGCGTACAGCAACACGGCGACGGTGACTGTGACCGTCATTCCTGCTCTGGACTACGCGCTGCTGGCAGGCACGGCTCTCGGCCGTGCCCGATTCATGGAACAGATCGCGCCGTACTTCCTGTACGATACGGAGACTCCATCGAACCCCGGACTGAAGGACGACCCGCTGTGGTACAAGGACAGCGAGGCTCGGCAGGCGTGGGTGGATCTAGGAGAACCGGCACCATTCTGGACACCACAGGATCCGGCACTGTTTCTCAAAGAAGCCACCCAGATGCTGTGGCTTTCAGCAGCAAAGGTGGCACTAAAGGCATTCCCGGGGTATGGGTTGCCCGTGCGCGTGGAAGTGAGGGACTATTCGGACGACGAAACAAGGAAGCGAGTCAGTCTCTACAAGATGGTTGACGCGCAGGCGCTTGACGCCTTTCTGCTTTCCGGCGCGCGGAAGGTGGACGAGAAGGCGTTGGACACGCTCATCCAGATCCTGGAGCGCAACCTGTCGTCTCCTGTCCTAACCGTGTTGGCCACGGCCTGTCGTGAGACGGCCAGGCTTTTCGGTTGGCTTAGCATGGCCAGCGGCATGGTCGAGGATGCGAAGAACATAATAGATGCCGCCTTCCAGCTACCTAACGACAGTATCACAATGTACCGGATCGCGCAACTGTGGGGATCCACCCTAGGCGGCGCCCAACTCAAGCCAGTCCTGCTGGACCTAGCCCGTCTCCACATGTTGGTCAAGCAAGAGGCGGCACTGTGGAGCTACCGCGCCCGTGGCGAGCGGGAGGTCGATGGCAAATCCGTCATCGGGGAACTGCGCCGCAACCTGCAGTCCCAACTGGAGATCCTCCGAGACAAAGAGTACACCATAGCTTTCAACAGTGTCTGGGGAGGCGGGGCTAGAATCGATGCAACGGGTCTGGCCGATCTCCTCGCGCGTAGAGACAACAGCTTGATCGCACAGATACCAAGCTCGAGCTACCCGTACATTGACAGACCCTGGTGGAAGAGCATCGAGGAAGGTTGGTGTTTCCGTTTCAGCACCGAACCCGACTACGTCAAGGGGCTGCTGGATCAGATACCGCAGCCGGCCTCTTCGAGCCTAGCCATAGTGGTTCCGGAAACTCCAGCCACTTACGGCCAGACCGTTCCCCTTCGGGCGAGGCTGACTACGTCAGGCGGCGCACCTATCCCAGGCAAGTCGCTGACCTTCCGCATCCTTCGAAGCGACGGCTCGGAACTCGCCGTGCCTTCGGGCACGACCGGGCTCAAGGCCGACGGGACCCCCACCCAGGACCCGGGACAGGCGGAGTGTCTCGTGAAGATCGAGAGCGACTACCCGGCTCCGACCCAGCCGCTCACTGTCTCGGTTACCTTCGACGGTGACGACGACTACAACGCGTGCACTGCGGAGGCCCAACTGCCCCTTCGTCCAAGCGCCACTTCGCTTACCGCCCAGAGCGACTTCGCCAGCGTCGGCGCGGCGCAGGTGAAGCTCATGGCCGCCCTTACGCATGAGGCAGGCGACGGTCTGGCTGGCAAGGCTCTGACCGTGTCGGTCAACAACGGTCCTGTCCAGACGATGGACCAGACGAGCAGTTCCGGGGTCACTGCAAAGACCTTCGATCTGCCCTTGACGACGGAGCCTGGCGAGATACCCTACACGGTAACGTTTGCAGGCGACGACCGCTACCTCGCGAGCGAGGTTTCCGGCACGATCGTGGTGGGAGAGGCGGGAGAGCGGATTCCCACCGAGGTCGAGGCATTCGACGCTGTCGTCCACTGCTGGGGCAGGACGACGCTGCGAGCCATTGTCCGCAGGGCCGACCCGCACGTCGGCGTGGTCGGTCTGGGGGTCCGGTTCTATGTGGACGGAAGTTGCGTCGGCAGCGGAGTCTCGGCTGCAGCCGATAGCGGGGCGACCCCTCCTCGAGAGGATGGCGAGGCCAGATTGCTGTACGATGTCCACCGCGAGTGGTGGCCGGGCGAGCATACGCTTGTCGCCGAGTTCGGCGGGAACGCGGTATGCGCTCCTTCGGTCTCGGAACAGAAGACGCTGTCAGTGATCAAGTCCATCAGCACCATCGTGCTCTAGAACATCGGCGCCTACGCCCCCGGCCAGGCGGTCAACCTGACCGCAGTGTTGCGTTGCGAGGGCGGCCTGTACCAGCGGCTGATTAACTTCCTGCTCAACGGCACGAAGGTCGCCGAAGCGCGCACCGACGGCCAGGGGGTTGTTCGCGCCTCGTTCCACCTTGGCGACTCCGTGGCTCCCGGGCAGGCCACAGTGACAGCGCAGTATAACGGCGACGATGTGCGCGGCCCGTGCAGCGATGCCAAGCCGATGACGATCGTGAGCGCTCCGACCGACCTGGTAGTTGGAGATACGTTCGGCGATGCCGGCGCCATGGGAGTGGTGATGGCTCGGCTACGTCGAACGACCGATTACGAGGGGGTGAGCGGGCGCAGGGTTGATTTCAGGATAGACGGCACTTCAGTGGGCCACGCGTCCACAGACGCGCGAGGCTGGGCCTCGCTTGAGGTGTCTCTTCCCGAGGGGATGGCGCCAGGTAGCCACCCGGTTGCCGCGTCCTTTGGCGGCGATGTGAGCTATGGCGGCTCTTCGGCGACCGGAACCCTCACGGTTCGTCAGGCCACCGTGCTCGCAGTCGAGGACTCTGCGGGTCCTCCGGAGACTGCGGTCCCGCTTCGCGCACAGGTGCAGCGCCAGTCGGACGGGACCCCAGTTGAAGGCGTCTCGGTGGTGTTCGAGGTAGGCGGAACATACGCCGGCTCTGCGGCCACCGGCGCGGACGGGATCGCCGTCCTGTCGTGGGCGGTCACCGACGGACCCGTGACGAGGACCCTTGCGGCGGCGTTCGACGGGAACAGCACCTATCAGGGCTCATCGGCCGAGGGCACATTCACGCTTGTAGCCGGCGACACCACGCTGTCGGTGGCGGACATTGCCTCGACACCGGGCGGGACAGCCGCCTTACGCGCGCACCTGTCGCGGACACACGACGGTGGTGGCGTTGCCGGCAAGAGCGTGACATTCACGCTGGAGGGTACCGGCATCGGCAGCGTGACAACCGACGATGAGGGTACGGCCGTCCACGACTACTCGGTTCCCTGGACCATGACCGCAGGAACCTACACCGTTGTTGCGCAGTTCTCAGGCGACGCGGGTTACAACCCGTCGTCCGGATCCGGCACGCTTACCCTGGCGCACGCTGGCTGCGTGTTGACGGTGACTGACGCGGACGGGTTGCCCGGCGATCTCGTTAGCCTGGAAGCCGTGCTGGCTCGCTCCACGGATGCCGTGGGGATTGCCGGCCGTTCCGTTGCATTTGTGCTCGACGGATCGCCCATTGGCGCAGCCGAGACCGGCTCTGCTGGCATCGCATCACTCGCGCACCGCCTTCCGTCCGATATGGCTGCCGGTACTTACGCTCTGGAGGCGACATTTGCGGGTGACGAGACGTTCCTACCGAGCGCAGGATCGGGACGGCTCACCGTCCTGCCCGTGTCAACGGAACTGCTGGTCAACGATGTCTTCGCCGAGCCCGGAACGTCGGCCAACCTGACGGCCTGTCTCCGCCAGACGGCCGGATCGAAGCCGGGTATCGCCGGCAAGACCGTCGAGTTCGCCGTGGCCGGCACATCCCTGGGGCCGGGTTCACTGACGAACTCCAACGGGATGTCCTACATGGCTTACGCTGTGCCGTCGGATCTGAGCAGCAGTCAGACGATCTCGGCGTCGTTCAGCGGGGATGCGACCTACGCTGCCAGTTCCGGATCGGGCACTCTCTACGTGGGCAGGCCGAACCTGCGCATGTCGCTGGTGTCTCTGACGCGCCAGAGCGGACAGGTGATTGCTATGATCAACATCCGCAACACAGGAACGGCTCCCGCCAGGGCATGCCGTGTGACGCTCGCGACCTTGCGTTCGGCAGCAACCGTCACGCCGTTGCCTGTGACGGTCGGCGACATCCCGCAGGGTCCCGACGGCGTCAACGTGCAGCTTGTGTGGAACGGGACGGTGGGCGCGCCGGGCGTGGCGACGCTCCTGCGCGTTACCGCCGTTCACGCGACGGGCAGTGCGAGCTCAAGCCTGCGCGTCACGCTTCCGTGAGAGGAGAGGGTACAGATCATGATGCGAATGCGAACACGCTGTTTGAGACAGGTCGCCGTCTTCGGCATAGCAGCCCTGTTGCTGGGCCACGGTCCCTTGCTGGCGCAATCCGATCTGATAATCGGGATCTCGCCCGACCCGATCCT
>JAAYVH010000269.1 GCA_012517255.1 Chthonomonadales bacterium | reverse complement strand
TGGGATGAGGATGACGACGCGGGTGAAACGCGGGCACGGCGGTCAGATGCCGTAAAGTCACGCCGCAAATCGGCCCGAACGCTGCGGCTCTTTCCCTATGGCGTCAACAGAAGCCGCCTGGATCGAGCCATACTCGAGGGCGGGCACCCCGCCGTCGTCACCCGCGACATCAAGGATGCCGACATCGTCATCGCGCTCAAGTCGAGTTTCCGCCGTGAGCCGCTTCGGATGCGCGAGGGGGCCGCGCGCAACCTGCCGACATACATCATCAAGAGTAACACGTACTCCCAGATCGCGACCGCTGTCCGCGATGCCTTCCAGGCAGGCGCTCTGGACAAGGGGGATACCGACAGTGCGCTCCGCGAGGCCGAGGAAGGCGTCCAGAGGGTCCGTGATACGGGCGAGGCGGTGGAGCTTCGGCCTCAGAACAGCTACGTCCGGAGGCTGCAGCATCAACTGATCGAGAGGTTGGAGATGCTTTCCGAGAGCGTGGGGACGGAACCGCGTCGCCGTGTGCGCATTCTGGCCGACAAATGAGAGGCGAAGGTCCGGCGCGTGGTCTCTTTGTGTCACTGGAGGGCGTCGAGGGGGCAGGCAAGACTACGCAGGCCAGAATGCTCGTTGATCATCTGGAGCGCGTTGGAATCCGCTCCGTGCTGCTCCGGGAGCCCGGCGGAACGCCGATGGCAGAGGCAGTGCGTGCCGTCCTTCTCGATTCCCGGTTCAGCATCTGTCCGGAAGCTGAGACGCTCCTGTTCCTTGCAGCGCGCGCTCAGAACACTGCCGAACGGATTCGTCCGGCTCTGGAATCCGGGATCACCGTGGTCTGTGACCGCTACTCCGATTCGACAGTCGCCTATCAGGGCTATGGGCGCGGCGCCGACGTTGAGATCATCAGGGGGTTGCTCTGCTACGCAACGGGCGGGCTGTGGCCCGACGTCACAATCCTCCTCGACCTTGATCCATCTCAAGGGCTGGCCCGGCAGACAGTTCGCAACCGAATGGAGGATGAGCCGCTCCAGTTTCATCGTCGCGTGCGCGAAGGGTATCTCGCCGAGGCCGAAGCCGCGCCAGAGCGCATGCGAGTCCTGGATGCCGCAGCAAGCCCGGAAATCCTGCACGGCACAATCGTCGGTATAGTAATGGGGGAGTTGGCCCGATCCGGGCAAGGGCGTCGTGCTGCGGGCGCCGGCGGGCCATGAACGCCGCGCACGGTTGGAGGAGGGGAGTGCCATGAAACTCGTACTGACAGTCGTCCATGACCGCGACAAGAACAAGATCACCGAGACACTGCTGCGCAACGGCTTCAAGTTCACCAAGATCGGCAGCACCGGCGGCTTCCTCCGAGAAGGGAACGTCACGTTGCTCATCGGCGTGGAGGAGGACCAGCTCGACCGTGTGCTCGGTCTCATCGGAGAGAGCTGCAAGACGCGTGAGCAGTTCGTCAACGTGCTTCCGCCTGACGCGGCGCCCGTTGGCGCATTCATGCCTTCACCGGTGAAGGTACTGGTTGGCGGCGCTGTGGCGTTCGTCATGGACGTCCAACGCTTCGAGCGGTTCTAGCGCGGTTACACGGCATGCTTTCGGTAGCTCTGGACTATGACGCCGATCACGATTGGCTCGACATCTCGTTCGGCGATCACGATGGGCTGACGCATGAGTTCCAGCTGAATGATCACGTGACGGTGACGACCGACACCACTCTGAGCCGAGTCGTCCATGTGGGCCTGCGAGAGTACGTCCGCATGCTCCTCGTCAGCGAAACGGAGTTCACCAATCTGCGCGATGAGGATCCCGACACGGTGGAGGAACTGCTCTACCTGATGACCGTTCCGCCTCTCAGCCGACTGTTCGACCTGACGGATCCCGAGGCGCTGGTGGCGCGCGTGTGCGCTCCGACCATCAGCCAGCTTGTGGATGATGGCGACGACGGAAGGGCGCCGTGGAGGTGATGTCGCCGTCGTTGCGTATGAGGCGTACGCTGGCGTGGCAGGTCGTCCTCGCCCTTGCGCTGGTCACGCCGGCAGGCGCGCTGGGGCGTCAGTCGCCGCAACGGGCCGCGCTAGTCTCCCGGATCGAGGCGGCGCTCGCCGATCCCGAGATCAAAGGCGGTATCCAGGGAATCGTCGTGATGTCGCTGGCGACGGGCGAGGTCTGGTTCGAGCGCAATGCCGACACGCTCTTGATCCCTGCCTCCAATCAGAAACTCCTGACGTCCGCTACTGCGTTGCACTTCCTTGGGCCGACCCATCGCTTCATCACAACGGTCATCGCAAAGGCCGATAGCCTGCGTCGCGGGGTCGTGGCTGGAGACCTGGCGCTGAGAGGCGACGGCGACCCGTTCCTTGACGACGCGGCGCTGACCACAATGGCGAGGAGCCTGCGCGCGCGGGGCATCAGGGAAGTCGCGGGCGGTGTCGTTGGTGACCCCGGCGCATTCGGGCCGCAAGGTTACGGCGACGGATGGGCCTGGGACGATATGCCGTACTACTACTCGGTCCCGGTGAGCGGGCTGAACCTGAACTCCAACGTGCGCCGCATCAGTGTGATCCCCGGCCGTCGGGTCGGTGAACGCGTTAAGGTATCGGTCTGGCCGACGGGCCTGTACGGTACGGTTGTGGTGAAAGCCTACACCGGCGCGAAAGGCGTGACCCCCCGAGTTGATGTCGAACGGCGGCTGGGCACGGACATCGTCACCGTGAGCGGGTATGTGCCCCTTGATCGGCGCGCCGATGCGCTGAAGCCGATTCCTGTGGCTGTCGAGAATCCCGCGCTCTATGCGGCGACCCGCTTCACGCAGATACTCCGATCCGTCGGCGTCGCTGTGAGGAAGCCCGCCCGGGTAGGCAGCCTGGGGGCGCAGAGTGTAAAGGTCCTTGCGAGCTACGCGAGCCCGCCCTTATCCAATCTCGTAGCGCGTCTGAACAAGCCGAGCGACAACCTGGCGGCTGAGTGCATGTTGCGCGCCATCGGCCGCACGAAACGAACGCCGGGCGATGTACCGTCCGGGCGCTCCCGAGCGCTCCAGTGGTTCAGCGATATCGGCATGGACACCCGTGGCGTGATCATTGCCGACGGTTCCGGTCTCTCGAGGCAGAACTACGTGACGGCTCGGAATGTGCTCACCCTGTTGCGCCACATGACCATGCATCCGGCTGGCGAAGCCTTCAGGAACTCATTGCCCGTGGCCGGAGTGGATGGGACTCTCCGCAATCGCATGAAGGGTTCGCCTGCCGAGGGTAACTGCAGAGCCAAGACCGGGTATGTGTCGCGCGTCAGCTCGTTGTCTGGCTACGTGGCGAGTGCCTCGGGCGAGCCGCTCGTGTTCTCGATGCTGATGAACGGCCATCCGTGCAGGAACGCAGGCGCGACGGCGGTTCAGGATCGCATCGTGAAGGAGCTCGCCAGCTACCGAGAGTAGCGGCACGTTCTCTACGTGATCTCGAGCATGCGGTTAAGGCTGATGCGCGCGTCCGCCTTGACGTCATCCGGCACTCGCACACGGTTCACGATCCGGCCCTCAACGAGGCTCTCCAGCGCCCAGGCCAGATACCGCGGATGGATCCGATACATCGTGCTGCAGGGGCATACGATCGGATCCAAACAGAACACGGTGCGATCCGGCATCTCGGTCTGAAGGCGGTTCACGAGGTTGACCTCAGTACCCACGGCCCACACGGAGCCGGGCTCGGCATTCCGGACCTGGGTGATGATGTACTCGGTGGAACCGTACAGGTCGGCGGCCATGACCACCTCGAGAGCGCACTCCGGATGGACGATCACACGCACGTTCGGGTGTTCAGCGCGAGCCCGGGCGATCTGATCAACGGTGAACCGCTGATGAACCGAGCAATGGCCCTTCCACAGAATGATGCGCGCCTTGCGGAGAACTTCGGGAGTGGTGCCGCCCATGGGCAACGCCGGATCCCAGAGCACCATGTCATCGTCAGGATCGAGACCCATGGCTACGGCGGTGTTCCGGCCGAGATGCTGATCCGGGAAGAAGAAGGCCTTGTCGCCGGCGGCAAGCGCCCAGTCGAGCACCTTCCGCGCGTTGGTGGACGTACAGCACGCTCCCCCGTGCTTGCCAACGAATGCCTTGAGGTTGGCGGCGGAGTTTACGTAGGTGATCGGAACGGTCCGTGCAGTGCCGACAGCGCTTCCGATGGCATCCCATGCAGTCTGAACGTCCGAGAGCTTGGCCATATCTGCCAGAGAGCAGCCGGCCGACATGTTCGGCAAGACGACAACCTGATCGTCGCGCGTGAGAATGTCGGCGGACTCCGCCATGAAGTGCACGCCACAGAACACAAACAGCTCAGCCCTGGTCTCCGCGGCAGCTAGCTGCGAGAGTTTCAGGGAATCGCCCCGGTAGTCGGCCCAGCGGATGATCTCATCGCGCTGGTAATGGTGCCCCAAGATGACCAGTCTATCACCCAGCGCGGATCGCGCGCGGGCAATGCGCTCAGCCGTCTCGTCGGAGCCCATGCGCATATAGTGCGGTGGCAATGGCGGTTGAAACATTAGAGCAACGCTCCCGAATGATCGAAGCCAGGTGCGACACGGCGCACGATCGGCTCAGTCTGTACTACGTTCTGGAGCTCCGGCACGTTCGCGCCGCTGCCGTTCACTCAACAACCGCTCCGAAGCGTCGCGTACGCTTGCCATAGTCTTGCACCGCCTGGAGCAGCAGCTCCGGGGTGAAGTCCGGCCAGTACGTGGGAGTGACCCATATCTCCGAATAGGCGGACTGCCAGAGCAGATAGTTGGAGAGGCGCATTTCACCCGCTGTTCGGATCAGCAGGTCCGGGTCGGGCATCTCCGGCGCATAGAGGCGTGCCGCAACGCTTGCTTCGTCCACGTCGTCTGCTGATATGCGCCCGTCGGCAATGTCACGCGCGATGGCGCGGACCGCGTCCACGATTTCGGCTCTGCCGCCGTAGTTGATCGCCAGCGTAAACGTCATGCGCGTATAGGCCTCGGTACTGCGCATGGCCTCGTAGAAGATATCGGAAAGCTCGTCAGGCAACTGATGGAGACGGCCGATGACTCGCACGCGAATCCCGTTCTCTATCAGGTCCTCGAGTTCGGCTCTCATGGCGGCATACATCAGGCGCATCAGGCCAGAGACCTCGTTCTGAGGTCTTCGCCAGTTTTCGGATGAGAAGCCGTAGACTGTGAGGTACCGGATGCCGAGGTCGTCGGCCGCGTAGACGATGCGCTTGAGTGTCTTGTAGCCGGCCCAATGCCCTTCGATGCGCTCGAGCCCGCGTGCCCTGGCCCAGCGCCCGTTGCCGTCCATAATGACGGCAACGTGCTGGGGCATGCTCGGAACGGAATCCCCGGCCCGATCGGTCATCAGCTATGCTCGACCAGGTCGGCCGGCGAGCGAGTTACGGACGGCAACGCGGCGCATCTAGACCTCGAGCAGCTCTTGCTCCTTGACCTTGCCAGCCTTGTCAATCATGGCTATGTACTGGTCGGTCAGCTTCTGGAGCTTCTCCTGGGCGCGCTTCTCGTCGTCTTCGCCGCACTCCTTGTTCTTGGCGAGCGTCCGAAGCTGGTTCAGGCACTCGTGCCTGACGTTTCGTATGGCGGCGTGTCCGAGTTCTATCTTCTTATGAAGCTGTTTGATGAACTCCCTGCGACGCTCCTCGGTCAGCGGCGGGATGTTTAGGCGGATCGCAGTGCCGTCGTTGACCGGGGTCAGATTGACATCGGACTTGAGGATGCCTTTCTCGATGGCAGCAAGGTTGTTCTTGTCGAACGGGGTTACCAGGAGTTGGCGCGGGTCCGGTACCGTGATGCTTGCCACTTGCTGGAGAGGAAGCTCCGAGCCGTAGGCAGACACCATCACATGCTCTAGCACGGCAGGGTTGGCTCTGCCGGTGCGTATGAGCGTGAACTCGTGACGCGTGGCTTCCACGCTCTTGGCCATCTTGGATTCCGCTGAAGTGAGGAGATCGTTTATTGGCATGGCTACCTCCCTACAATCGTGCCAATGCTCGGGTCGAGCAACACCGAGCGAATGCTGCCGGACTGATTGGCGTCGAACACCACGATCGGCAGGTCATGTTCTTCGCACAGGGCGAAGGCTGCTACATCCATTACGCGGAGACGGCGATCAATGCACTCCTGATAGGTTACGTGGCCATAGCGGACCGCATCGGGATCGGTTCGAGGATCGCGATCGTACACGCCGTCTACATTGGTCGCTTTCAGAACGGCGCCGGCGCCTATCTCGAGCGCACGGAGCGCCGCCGCCGTGTCCGTCGAGAAGAACGGATTGCCGGTTCCGCCAGCGAAGATCACCACGCGACCCTTCTCAAGATGTCGGATCGCTCGGCGGCGGATGAACGGTTCGGCAAACTGCACCATGGCGACTGCTGTCTGCAGCCGTGTGGCCACGCCGAGCCGCTCGAGGGCATCCTGCATGGCGATGCCATTCTGCACCGTCGCCAGCATGCCGATGTGGTCGGCGGCCGCGCGCTGCATACCGCCAGCTTCCGCGACATGCCCCCGGAGGACGTTGCCGCCGCCCACAACCACTGCGAGCTGCACGCCGGTAGCAGCCGCTTCGGCAATCTCTCCGGCCAGTCGGCCTATGGCTGTCGGGCTGAAGCCAAAGCGTTCATCGCCTGCAAGCGCTTCGCCCGACAGCTTCAGCAGCGCACGACTCCAGCGCGGAGTCGGCATCTATTCCTGGCCCACCACGAACATGCAGAAGGAGACCGGCGAGACGCCCGCAGCCTTCAGCATCGCACCCACCGTGACTGAGGGATCTCGAACAAAGGGCTGATCGACAAGGCACACCTGTTCGAAGAACTTCCCGACCCGGCCCTCGACGATCTTCGGAATGGCCGCTTCAGGCTTGCCCTCCAGCCGTGTCTTCTCTGCGAGGACCTGCTTCTCATGCTCAAGCACATCGGCCGGTACGTCCTCGCGCTTCACGTACTGCGGCTTCGCCGCCGCGATGTGCATGGCCGTGTTGCGGGCTGCTTCCTGATGTCCTTCGTTCGCAGGATCGCCCAGCACCGAAACCACGACGCCGATCTTGTTGGTCACTTTGTGTGCATAGGTGGCGAGGAAGCCGCCGGGCTCCGGCTCCGCAACCGCCACGCGCTTCACGACGATGTTCTCTCGGAGGCGCGTCACCAACCCCTCAAGAAGCGCCTTTGCGCCTTGACCATCGGGCGTAACGGCTGCCATGAGCGCATCCACCGTCGCCGCGCCCGTCTGGGCCGCGGTGTCGGCGAGCGTCTGAGCCACGTGACGAAACTCGTCGTTGCGGGCCACGAAGTCCGTTTCACAGCAGAGCTCCAGCAGCGCTGCGCGTGCGTCGTTGGAAGCGACGGCCACAACGCCTTCGCTTGTGGCGCGACCGGCGCGCTTCTCGGCTCCGGCCTTACCGCGGACACGCAACAGGTCGAGAGCTTTCTGAATGTCGCCCTCGCATTCCACGAGCGCCTTCTTGCATTCCATCATGCCAACGCCGGTCTGTTCGCGCAGTTGGCTAACCATCCGGGCTGTTATTTCCATCTCGACTCCTTCTCAACGTCGTAAGCCGTACGAGCGAGGCTGTCTGAGCGGCTTGCGCTCCTCCCTGAACGCCCTACGGCACGTCTGCTTCGATATCATCCTCGTCGCGCAGCTTGGCGTTCTCAGCCACTCGGCGAGCCATGATCGCGTACTCATCTTCCTCATCGCCGAGGAACACGCTGTCTTCCTCGATGTCGGGTGCGGTCATGATGTCGGGGACCACTTCCTCGACCGAGGTTACCGGAGCCTCAGCCTCACGATCCCACTGATCCTGCTTCACCTCGATCACGGCATCGGCGATCTTGTTGCAGATGAGCTTGATGGCGCGGATGGCATCGTCGTTGCCCGGGATGACATAGTCCACAACGTCTGGATCGCAGTTGGTGTCCACAATGGCAATGACCGGAATGCCGAGTTTGCGCGCCTCAGCGACCGCGATGTGTTCTTTGCGCAGGTCCACCACAAACACGGCCTGCGGAAGCCTCGTCATGGCCTTGATGCCGCCGAGGTATCGCTCGAGCCGCTGGCGCTCTTCGAGAAGACCCTTGGCCTCCTTCTTGGTCAGCTTCTCGAGGATGCCCTTCTCCTCCATCTCATGGAGTTCGGCGAGCCGCTTGACACGCAACTGGATGGTGCGATAGTTGGTCAGCATGCCGCCCAACCATCTCTGGTTCACGTAGTACTGCCGACACCGCTTGGCCGCTTCTTCGATCGCATCCTGAGCCTGCTTCTTCGTCCCGACGAAGAGGAGGCTCCCGCCGTCGAGCATGGTCTCTTGCACGAAGCGCTGCGCGGCGTCGAAGAGCTTGAGCGTCTGGTGAAGGTCAATGATGTAGATGCCGTTGCGCGCGCCGTAGATGTAGCGCTTCATCTTGGGGTTCCAGCGGCGCGCCTGGTGGCCGAAGTGAACTCCTGCTTCGAGGAGCTCCTTCATGGTGATGGATGACATCGTGCGGTCTCCTGGTTCTAGCCTCCCGGCGGCTTTTCTGGCATGCAGCACGCCCTCGTGGAACGCGACCCTGCTCTGCCGGCGCACCGGTGTGATGTGGCCTTGCGGCTCGGTGAGTATACCCAACCGAACAGGCGCGAACAACCGGGGGGCAGAGCGCCGCCATCGTGCAACCTTCATCGTTGCGGTACCGTAGTAACGTCGCAAGGGAGGTCGAGGATGGCGTCTGCCGAGGAGTTGATCGAAAGTGGCTTGGCGCATGCGCGGGCCGAGCAGTGGACGGCAGCGGCTGACAGCTTCCGACGGGCGCTCGCCGCGGATCGTCATAGCGCCGAGGCGGCGTTCCGATTGGGATGGGCGCTGTGGCATGCTGCCCGCATAGAGGAGCCGAGCCTCGCCGATCTCGGCGTCGGGTATCTCGCACAACTCGCAGGCTTCGAAGGGCTTGCCCGTGACCGTGCACGGAAGTTCACCGCGCACAAGCGCCGCCTGAACGAAGCGGCACACTGGCTGCGGGAGGCGCTCGCGCTCAGCCCTCAGGATGCGCGTGCGCTGTACTATCTCGCCCGCACGTTGCGCCAGCTCGGGTACAAAGAGGACGCGGCCGAGATGGCGCGACGCGCGGCGGAGATTGAGCCCGACAATCAACGGTACGCCTCGCTGGTGTCGAGCATGAATGCCGGTCCGCTCGACCCGCTGCGCCAGGCTCTCGGCGCCCCCGAGGCCGCTCCCGACAGCCGCACCAAGCTCACGTGGAACGACGTTATTCTGTCGCCGAAGACGAAACGGGAGCTTCGGCAGGTTCAACTCATGCTCGAGAATCCCGCCATGGCGCGCGATCTTGGCGTGGAGCCGCCGACTGGCATCCTGCTGCGCGGAGCCCCGGGTACCGGCAAGACCACTATAGCCCGGGTCCTTGCCAACGAGGCCAAATGTAAGTTCTTTTCCATTACGCCGGCCGACATTAACCAGATGTTCGTCGGGGAGTCCGAGAAGCGCGTTCAGGACCTGTTCGCTCGCGCACGAGAGGCCGCGCCCTCCATCATCTTCATTGATGAGATTGACGCGCTGCTGCCGGCACGGCAAGGCGGTGTCGCCGTTCACTACGACAAGGTCGTCAATCAGTTCCTGCAGGAAATGGACGGCATGACGCCGAACGAGAGGGTCCTGGTGATTGGGGCAACGAACCGGGAGGACATGCTGGATCCAGCAGTGCGACGTGGCGGTCGTCTGTCGCGCGAGATAGAGATACCCATGCCAGACGCCGAAGGCAGGGCAGCGCTGCTGGCGCTGTTCACGCGCAACGTAAAGTTGCACGCCGATGTGGACTTGGCATCCATTGCCGAAGATTGTGTACAATGGTCCGGCGCTGATCTCAGAGCGCTGGTCAACGAAGCCGGCCTGCAGGCTCTGATACGCATCGCCGACGGCGACGGCGAAACGGCCGAAAAGTGCGTTACGGCGGCCGACTTCGCCGAGGCGATCCGCACCTTGACAGGGCGCGATTAGCCCGGAGGGATGATGCTGAGAACGTTCGGCCCCGAGTCACCGTCGACTTCCGCCAGGGCCGTGTGTCGCCGCCAGCGAAGCGCCGTTCTGCTCAGAAGCCCTGGTAGTCCAATCGGCAGAGACAAGCGACTTAAAATCGCTCCGGTGTGGGTTCGAATCCCACCCAGGGCATGCCGGATACCAGAATCAGACCGAACAACAGCGAGGATGGGAACGTGACGCAGCGCCGCCAGCGGTATGTGCCTGACCTGCTCCGGTTCAGAGAACTGGCGCGCCCGGGCAGTATTGTTCCCGTGTGGCGCGAGGTGCTTGCTGATCGGTTGACGCCAGTCTCCGCTTTCGAGCGGATCGCGGGCAACGGACCTTCGTTCCTTCTGGAGAGTGTCGAGGGTGGCGAACGACTGGCCCGATACTCATTTCTGGGATCCCAGCCCGAGCTGGTTGTGCGCATCAGGAACGGTGCGGTGCGTGTTGCCCGCGATGGAGACGCGACATCGTATGCGCTCGATAGCAGTCAGACCCCCCTCGCACACGTCGCCGATCTGGTCTCCCAACGCGCATGGCTCGATCCGTCCGGCCTGCCGCGATTCGCGGGCGGGGCGGTCGGATATATCAGCTATGACCTTGTCCGTCACCTTGAGCGCATTCCGGCGCTAAAGCCCGACGTTCTGGGGCTCGACGATGTCGGCTTCATGCTGACGCGCACGCTGTTGGCTTTCGATCACGTGCGGCACCGCATTCTCATCCTGTGCAACGCTCTGGTTCACGATGATGCGGATTGCGCCTATGCAGACGCCGTCGAGAGGATCGAGGATATAGCCGACGCTTTGCGTCAACCCTTCGTGCCCCCTCAGTCCGCGCCGGGAGTGGCGCCCCAATCCTGCAGCCAGTCCGTCGCGCGCGATGAGTTTGAGGAGATCGTCAGGCGCTGCAAGGAGTACATCCACGCCGGTGACATCTTCCAGGTTGTCCCGTCGGTTCGGTTCTCGGTGCCGGTAACGTGCGGCTCGCTGGAGCTCTATAGAGCCCTTCGATCGATCAACCCATCGCCCTACATGTACTTCCTCGATTTCGGCGATTTCCAGGTAGTTGGATCGTCGCCTGAGATTCTGGCGACCGTGGAGAACCGCCGCGTGAGGGTGCGGCCGATTGCCGGTACTCGTCCGAGGGGCGCTGACGAAGATGAGGATCGCCGCCTCGAGCAGGAGCTGCTCGCCGATCCCAAGGAGAGGGCCGAACATATCATGCTGGTGGACCTCGGTCGCAATGACGTCGGTCGCGTTGCGCGCTATGGTACGGTCCGCGTGGATGACCTGATGACCATTGAGCGGTACTCCCATGTCATGCATATCGTCTCCAACGTCACCGGCGATCTGGCCGACGGCGTGAGCGCCTGCGAAGCCGTCGAGTCCTGTTTCCCTGCAGGCACGCTGACGGGCGCCCCCAAAGTCCGCGCGATGGAGATCATCGAGGAGATGGAGCCATCACGGCGCGGCCTGTACGGCGGTGCGGTGGGCTACCTGAGCTTCCGCGGCGATGCCGACTTCGCCATAGCCATTCGGACCATGCTGATCAAGGACGGGATGGCGCACATGCAAGCCGGCGCAGGGATCGTTGCCGACTCGGACCCTGCGCGCGAATACGAGGAGTGTGTCAACAAGGCCGGCGCGTTGCTGAGCGCAGTGCGCATGGCGCATGAGGGCCTGGACTAGAAGGCCGATCGGTGTCAGAGGAACGATATCTTGGTGCTCGTCATTGACAACTACGACAGCTTCACCTACAACCTCGTTCAGTATCTGGGCGAGATGGGCTGTCAGCTGCTGGTGCGCCGTAACGACTCGATCACGCTCGATGAGATCGCTGCCATGCAGCCGGAGCGGATCGTTATCTCGCCCGGGCCCTGCACTCCTGCCGAGGCCGGAGTCTCTGTCGAATGTATCCGACGCTTCCATAGTCGGGTGCCGATTCTCGGCGTGTGTCTCGGGCATCAGAGCATAGGGGAGGCATTTGGGGGCGAGGTCGTTCGCAACTCCCGGATCGTGCACGGCAAGACTTCGTGGATACGACACGACGGAACAGGTCTATTCGATGGATGCGCCAATCCCTTCGAGGCCACGCGCTACCACTCCTTAATCGTGCGCAGAGAGAGCCTACCGCCGACCCTGCGAGTAACCGCAGAGACCGACGAAGGCGAGATCATGGCGCTCGCGCACCGCGAGTACCCGGTCGTAGGCGTGCAGTTCCATCCCGAGTCCATTCTGACGCGCGAAGGCAAGCGCATCCTCGGTAACTTCCTGTCCATGCGGCGCATCTGAGGGAGCACACCTGGGCTGAGGTATCATTGCTGCACCATGGAACAGTCGCCTGAACGTGTGATCCGTCTGCAGTCTGCGCTCCGCGACGCCGGCGCCGATGGCGCCGTTATTGGCGCGACAGACCACATGCGGTATCTGGTCGGCTGGACGGAACCGCCAGGCGAGCGGTTCATGGTCCTTTGGGTCCCCGCATCGGGCGAGCCTGTGCTGATCGTTCCAGCCCTGTATTCCGACGATGCGCGGCGCGCTGTCACGACGGTGGCGATCACCTCGTGGCACGACAATGCCGGGTGGCACGCCGGCGTGGAGCCTCTTCTATCGGCGCTGTTGCGGGGCGGGACTGTGCTCGTGGATGATGACCTGGGCGCCGGTCATCTGATGGATCTGCAGTCCCTTGCGCCATCTGTGAGCTGGCGTTCGTGTCGCGCTGTCATGGCAGCGCTGCGCGGCATCAAGGACCAGGACGAGCTGCGCGCCATGGAACGTTCCGCCGCCATGGCCGATCGGGTCTACGATCGCACGCTAGCGGCGCTGAGGCCCGGCATCACCGAGCTGGAACTCCAGCAGGCGATACTCAAGGAGTTTGTCGCGGAGGGCGCATCCTCAGCCTGGGCCATCG
>JAAYVH010000268.1 GCA_012517255.1 Chthonomonadales bacterium | reverse complement strand
TCATCGCCGGCGCGCTCATCAGGCCGGGGAACTGGTAGTGCAGGGTCTTCTCGAAGTTCGGGAAACGCCGGAGGTCGCCGATCAGCTCGCCGATCGGGCGAGGATGCAGTTCGACGCCATTGCGGAACACGAATGTCTCCAAATCCAGCCAGAGATGGCATCCGGCCTCGTCGCACAATGACTGCAAGAGCGCGGCGGCCTGCTCACCGGTCAAGTCCCCCTCCGGCATGCGGTGGAACCCGAACGGCCCGAGGATGTCCACATGGGGCAGCAATTCGCGGTATGTCTCCTCCGCGCCGCGAAGGGCATAGGGATTGGTCGCCAGGAGCACGGGCTTGTCCGGGGCGTACCGCTTGACATGGGCGGTGAAAGCCCTGAAGAAGTCGACCATCTCGCGACGCTGAATCGCAGGGTCTCCGAGGCCGGGCATGTACAGGCCGCCGCCCTGCTCGTGACTGAGATACCAGCCATAGAAGGACGGATGGCCCCCGTACCGTCGCCAGAGTTCGTCGGCCACATTCATGCACCAGCGCAGCGAGCCCGGCGTGTAGTCGAAGAACGCATACATGCCGACCCCCGGCATCACGTGCATGCCCAGTTTGTCGGCCTCGTCCAGGATCGTCTCCAGCGGGTCGCTCGAAGCGATGGGCATGCGGGCGGAATAGAGTTCGGAAGGATAATAGGCTCTGCCCGGATACGTCTCGGGAGTGAAGTCGTGCTTGGCGCGATGCGTGAAGTTCTGAAACATCATCGTGACAACCAGCAGATTCTGCTCGGTCGTGTGCATCGCGCGGACCAGCTCGCGCCAGTTCCCGTCTGTCATTTTGGCCAATTCGGCGTTGAAGGGTCTTCCCTCCTGCTCATCATGGTGATAGAGGTCCACCCAGGCGCCCCCGAGCCGGCCAGTGGAGCGGACGTCCGATGCGATGATCTCGATTCGACGCTCCATTCGCAGCGTCACATCGCCCGACCGCGCCGCTATGATGACGCGATGTCGGCCCGCGTGCCCCTGGGCAGGCCAGCGGAAGGCGAGGCCTGCGGCCGACTGAGGGTCGATGGTGAGAGCCGCCTGATGCAGACGTTGCTGGGGCTTCTCTTCATCGAGATACAACGCGACCTCAAAGGTCCGCGATCCGTCCACGTCATTCCGCACCGATCCGCGGATATCCAGCTCGATCCGGTCCGTCACCGGCGAGGGCGGGATCAGCGTGAGGCTGATCCCAGCGAAAGATTGAACCGCCTCATCCGGCAACGTCTCACGCTGCGGTCGGTCGAAGCCCGTCGCGCTGCGAACGTCGAGAGAGGCGTGACACACAAGCCATAACAGCGCCCCGGCAAACACGCAGTCGGAAAGAGCAACGCGCATGATCTCAGAGCCTCCATTTCACACGCACGGCCGCGTCGTCCTCCTCACCCCTCAGTATTGGACTTTCTCGCCGTCCTGGAGTCGGATCCAGGTGGTGAAGGTTTCGTTGTTCTCTTCGAGCTGGATCACGCGGCCGCCTCGGGGGAAGCCGTCTCGGCCGTAGGTGTCGAAGCCGGTGGCCCGGCCGTAGATGAGCCGGATGCCGCGGTACTGGG
>JAAYVH010000267.1 GCA_012517255.1 Chthonomonadales bacterium | reverse complement strand
GACTCATGCGGGGCGTGCGCGTCGAACCCGAACCGGGCCGCTGGCCCGGACTGAATACGATCGGCCCTTCAGGCCGAACGGCAACAGCCATCATCACGACGGATTGGATGGACACCGCCGCGGGGCTGCCCATGTCGCCATCCGCGCTGAAGGGCCGACAATGTTCAGCCCGGTCCGCAGGGCCGGGGATTGCGCGCCTCTTGCCTACCCCATCCATCGCATGGGGTGGACGGCATGGCTCGCGCGGGGAGTGCGCGTCGAACCCGATCGGTCAGGTTGTTCCGTGATCCAATGCGATCGTCTCGGAACCTATCGCCCCAGCAGGTTGCCGCCGCCGAGGTCGTCCCGGATGGCGAAGTCCTTGCGCAGTTTGTGCCTATCGCAGACGGCTGCCAGCGCATCGTCGGCCGCAACGCAGGCATCGCCGATCTCCTTGGAGGCTGAACCGAGGCCCGAGCCCTGCATCTGCGTCAGAGCCTCGAGCGCCTTGCCCGGATCGCCGCTCAGCGCCTGAGCGAAGCTGTTGCCGACCTGCGCCATAGCCTTGCTCGTTACGCCCAGAAGGTTGTAGTATCGGTCGCGAAGCTCGCCGCACGTGGCCGGTACCGGCTTGGGATAGCCCAGAAATCGTCCGGCCAGCTCCTGCCACTGGACGGACCACTGCGACAGCGACTGCTGGAATCGCCCGTAGACCTCGCGGTACTTCTGCTCAGGCTCATTCGTGGTCCAGTCCGCCATGGCCCCGGCATAGGTCAGCTCGCTGCTCTGTTTGAGCACCTCGCTCATCTGCGTCTTTGCAAGCAGCACGCGCTGGCGCTCGATCTCCCTGAGGAACGCCAGATAGTCTATGACGTCCTGAGGCACGGGCTCTTTCTCGGGGGCGGCGCCGGTCTGCTCGGTCAACGGTCCGGACGGAGCAATCCGTCCCGAACGCTCTGTCAGCGGACCAACCGCCGGCTGTTTCGCGGCGATCTGCGCCACGCGTGCCGGACGCATTGCCCGCCACCCGAAGTAGCCGGCTGCGGCCAGCGCGATCAGCGCAACAATGGCCAGAGCGATCTTGCCCTTGTCCATTCCGCCGGATTTCGAGACCGACGATACGGCGGGGCGCGCCGCGGCAGAAGACTCTGCCCGAACGCCGCACTTGGCGCAGAACTGCGCGCCTGACGGCATCTCGGCGCCACACGAAACGCACTTCATGGCTCACCTCCGCTTAGCATAGGCACAAAGGCGATGACATCGGACACTGGTTGGCAACGACCTGCTTGTTGCGGTAACTTGTTCGGCCAGACGGGTTATATTCAATGATACCGTTCGGCAGCCCAAAGGGTTTCTGCCAGCATGCCCGGGCGCGACCGAACGGCATCCGTCCGTTCGGCACCACACCTCACTCCGGGGAGACCGAGATGGCCCAGGTTGCCGCCGCGCCAGCGGCCCGCAAGTTTCGACTGGTACTCAGAGAGGGAGGCGTATCCCGCGAGATGGGCGGCGAGAGCACCGCCCTCGGGGTATCCATCGTTGACCGCATCTTCACGGAAGCGCTCGACGGCAATGCGTCCGACATCCACATTCAGCCCGAACGGGACCGGACACGCATCCGCTTCCGCGTGGACGGCGTGATGCATCAGATCGGGTATTTCCCCAACGAGCATGTCGCCAGCGTGCTCGCGCGCATAAAACTCGCCGCCGGCATGCACATTGACGAGCGGCGCGTTCCGCAGGACGGCCGCATTGACATGGAGTATGCGGGACGGCGATTCAGCGCCCGCGTCTCGGTTCTGCCGTCGCTCAACGGCGAGAAAGTGGTCATCAGGCTGCTCGACCCGGCCAGCGTCCGCATTGACATCGCCAGGTTGGGCATGCCCGAGGCCGTCCGGAAGGAGTGGCTGCGCGCCATTCAGACCCCCTACGGCATGATCGTGGTGACCGGACCGACCGGCTCGGGCAAGACCTCCACCCTCTACGCCTCCATCAACAGCCTCGATCGCCAGCGGCGCAACATCGTTACCGTGGAGGATCCCATCGAGTACGAGTTCCACGACAACATCACGCAGGTACAGGTGACCGATAAGATGGGCTTCGCCCGCGTCATGCGGTCGTTCCTGCGTCAGGACCCGGACGTGATGATGGTCGGCGAAATGCGCGATCCCGAGTCGCTGTCCATCGGCATTCAGGCCAGCCTGACCGGCCACCTGGTGCTGACCACGCTCCACACGAACAACGCGGTTGAGACGCTGGGCCGCATGATGGACATGGGCGGCGAGCCCTATCTCGTCGCGTCCACCGTGCTCTGCATCCTCGCCCAGAGGCTCGTGCGCGTCATCTGCGACGAGTGCAAGCAGCCCTACACTCCCACCCCCGACGAGATGCTTGCGATGGGGCTGCCCATGGAGGCCGCGAAGCAGCGCCAGTTCTATCACGGAGCCGGCTGCAAGGCGTGCCGCGAGACCGGGTTCCGCGGCCGGATCGGCGTGTTCGAGTTGCTCGTGAACAATCCCGATCTCAAAGCCCTGATCGCCCAGCGTGCCGGGGCCATGGACATGCACCGGCTGGTTCGGGCGCAGGGCATGCGCACCATGATGGAAGACGGCGTGGACAAAGTGCTCGCTGGCATCACGACACCCAGCGAAGTCATCCACGCAGTCTACACTGCCGCCATGCTGGAGCAGCCGGTCCTTTCGGCTGAGACCGAGCCCATCACATCAGGCGAGCAAAGCGACTTCGCCGACGAAGCCGTGGCAGATCAGAGCGAGGCCTGATGATCCATGGGACACCGACGCCGACCCACCTGCGCCTACTGCGGAGCCGAGAACGCCGATACCATAGACCATGTCGTGCCATTGTCGCGGGCGCGGGAGTTCCGCGTGCCGCGGCGAATCCTGGACAATCCGTCCAACCGCGTGCCCTGCTGCCTCCAGTGCAACGCAGCCAAGGCCAACCAGCATCCGCGCCAATGGCTCGACGACCATCCCGAGTACCGACGTCGCCTCCTCGCATCGGCCCGCTACCTCTCGGACACCGTGCGGCGGCTCGCAGGGCTGGACGGATGACGCAGCCTGATGATCCCTGCCCGACCCCGAGCGGTGTGGCAGGAGCTTAAGGTCCCCCCTCCCCTCGCGGCAGGCGGTCAGGAGGAGGGGGAGTCTCGCGACTTCCGTCGCGCGCCGAGACTCTGCATCCGGGCGATGGTGGTCGCCGTCGTCCGGGGGCTCGCGCCGCCCGGCTATTATCCACCGTCGCTACGCGACGGGTTCGGGTGATGGGTGACGCCGTCGTCCCCGGGGCTTGCGCCGCCCGGCTACCATCCTTCGTCGCTACGCGACGGGTTGGGGTGATGGTGGTCGCCGTC
>JAAYVH010000266.1 GCA_012517255.1 Chthonomonadales bacterium | reverse complement strand
CGCTGAGATCGTTGCGCTGGTCGCGGATCGGCTCCAGCCGGACCAAGGGACGGCGGCATCGGCCTCGGAACCGATGGACGAGGGGCACCCGGCCCCGTCATCCTCACAACGTCTCTGAGACGAGCCGTGACACGCCGGGCCCGAGATCTCGTCGTCCGAGTCCTGCCAAGTGGATGTGACGAACAGGACGCCACTGCGGCTTGGGTTCGGGCAACTGCAGCCCTGCTGCGGGCCCAGCAGAGGCTCGACGCGCTCAACGGGCCGAGACAATGCAACCCCGAGCATCTCCACGACGAGGAGGACCCGCACATGATCTCAGGTGATCGCAGATGATCGGACACGGCCAGAAGCTTACGCGTAAGCAAGAAAGCGCCATCGCTGCGCTGCTGACGTGCCCGACGGTGACTGCCGCCGCAACCGCCTGCGGCGTTAGCGCGCCGACGCTGTACCGGTGGCTGCGGGATGCCGAGTTCCGCGCAGCGTTCGAGATCGCTCGACACACACTGGTCAGAGACGCTATCGGGACGGTTCAGCTATCGATCAATGAGGCGGTCAGCGCGCTGCGGCGCCATCTCACCTGCGGACAGCCGGCGGTTGAGTGCCGGGCAGCAACGGCCCTCATTGATCTCGCGATCCGCACCGTCGCGATCACCGAGATCGATCAACGCCTGGCCCTGCTTGAGGAGGCGCAGCAGGTTGGCGGAGGACTCCGCCGGTGACGGTCGCCCAGATGGAGGCGCGCCTCCGGCGCCTGCGTTTTGATGTCGGCGATCTCGACGATGGAGTCGAGGAGCGGCGGGGCGAACTGATGGCCGCGAGCCCGCGCCTAGCGTTCGTGGTTCGTGTTCTGGCAGACCGGAGCGAAGAAGATGTCCCCGGTTGGCTACGACCCGTCATGGTGCGCGGCGAGAATCTAGCCAACGCGTTGGGCCGCATCCGGCGCGAAGCAGAACGTCGGCTCATGGAACAGGAAGCCCAACGCCATGAGGTAGTCGAAGAACACGCTGCTGCACAGACAGAAGCGCCCCGGCCACATGGGAGGCGAACCCGGCCGAGGCGCTTGAAGGACAATCACAATGAGTATACCCCACGTCAAGCAGGCTGACCGCGACACCATCGGCAGGGCCATTGAAGCCCTGGCCGAGCCTGGCTCCGTAGTCGAGCTGCGCATCCTGAATACCCGTCGTGGTACCGTATCCGGCTACTTTGATGACTTCGGCAGACTCGCCGACGAGGCGGCTGCGTGGTCAGGCAAAGCGCCGGGTGTCTACGTGACACTGAACCCTGTCCGCCGCGACCTGTTGGCGCGTGCATCGAACAGGCTCGTCGAGTACGCCAAACACACCACCGGCGACGCCGATATCCTGGAGCGCAGATGGCTCCTGATCGACTTCGATCCTGCACGACCGAGTGGGATCAGCGCCACTAATGAAGAGCACCGTGCGGCAATGGAGCGGGCGAGCGCCTGTCGCAAGTACCTGCTCGAACAGGGCTGGCCAGAGCCGGTATGCGCGGACAGCGGCAACGGAGCCCATCTCCTCTTCCGTATCGGTTTGGCCAATGATCCTGAGTCCCTTGCGCTGGTTCGCAGAGCGCTCGAGGCGATCTCGCTTCGCTTCTCCGACGACATCGTCCAGGTAGACGTCACGACCTGCAACGCAGCGAGGATCTGGAAAGTGCCCGGCACGCTTGCCGCCAAGGGCGACAGCACGGACGAGCGTCCACACCGCATCGCTCGCCTGCTCCATGTGCCAGTCCGCGTCGGCATCGTGACACGTGAGCAACTCGAGGAACTGGCCGCGCAGGTTCCCGTCCCGCCGATTGGCCTCAGCGCGCGACGCAGCGGCTTCGACCTGGGCCGGTGGATCGCTGAGCACAAACTGCCCGTGGTCGCTGAGCTGCCCTGGCAGGGCGGCCGCAAGTGGATTCTTGACCCTTGTCCCTGGGACCCGTCGCACACCAATCGCTCGGCCTATGTCGTGCAGTTGGCCTCGGGCGCCATCGCTGCCGGTTGCCATCACAACAGTTGTCGAGGGAAGAGCTGGTCCGAACTCCGGGGTATCTACGAATCTGAACCGCGTATGGCAAGAAGCAACCTGCATACGCGGGCCGTGGGCGGGGCGTCATCACCGACGCCGTTGCCAGTCGTGCGGACGGTCACCATGGCGGAGGTACCCGCCGAGAAGATCGAATGGCTGTGGCATGGCCGCATACCTCTTGGCAAGATATCGATCATCGATGGCGATCCTGGGCTCGGAAAGTCAGTCCTCACACTGGACCTTGCTGCAAGGCTCTCTCGTGGAGACGAGCTCCCATGCGATGAGACACGCCACGATCCGATCAACGTCCTGCTCCTCTCGGCTGAAGATGGCCCGGGCGACACCATCCGCCCTCGGCTCGAAGTGGCAGGCGCCGACCTCAGTCGCTGCGTCTTACTCCAGGGGACCGAAACAGAACCTGGCGCGACCGTTCCGTTGGTCTTCCCCGGTGACCTCGACCGGTTGGCAGAGGCTATCACAGAGCACGAAGCCCGATTCGTGGTCATTGACCCGCTGATGGCATTCCTTGACGGCCGCATCGACTCCCATAGGGACCAAGATGTCCGCCGCGTTCTGGCTCGACTGGGGGCCCTGGCGCAGCAGACTGGTGCTGCTATCGTGCTTGTGAGGCACCTGAACAAGCTCGGGAGCGGAAAAGCCCTCTATCGTGGCGGCGGATCCATAGGGATCGTGGGCGCTGTCCGTTCGGCGATACTCGTGGGCTGCAACCCCGAGGATCCAGATGAACGCGTGGTCGCTTCCACGAAATCGAACCTCGGACCCATGCCCGCCAGCCTCAAGTTCCGACTGGAGACCACAACGAGGGGCGTTGTGAAGATCGTCTGGGTCGGCTCCACCGACCTTCAAGCCGACGATCTGCTTAGACCAGCGACAACCGGAGCGGAACGTAAGGCTACTGACTGGCTCCGGACGCTTCTCGAGGACGGTCCGAAGCCGGTGGCCGACCTTGAGCGTGCTGCGAGGGCGGCACGCATCACCCAAGCTACCCTGAGGCGCGCCAGGAAGAAGATCGGGGCCGTATCGTCGCGGGAGGGCTTCGGCCAGTCGGGCAAATGGGTGTTGCAGCTGCCTACGTCCATAGATGCTCAATGCAGTCCCACCGAAGATGAGCGCCTATGACTGAATGACCATAGACGCTCAGCGGACCAAGTGAGCGCCTATGACTGAATGACCATAGACGCTCAGCGGACCAAGTGAGCGCCTGTGACTGAATGACCATAGACGCTCAGCGGATCAAGTGAGCGCCTATGACTGAATGACCATAGGCGCTCAGCGGACCAATTGAGCGCCTATGACTGAATGACCATAGGCGCTCAGCGGACCAAATGAGCGCCCCTGACTGAATGACCATAGGCGCTCAGCGG
>JAAYVH010000265.1 GCA_012517255.1 Chthonomonadales bacterium | reverse complement strand
GCATCTTCCCGAGGGCGTCGAGATGGTGATGCCTGGCGACAACATCACGATCACGGCGGAGCTGATTCAGCCGATCGCGATGCAGGAAGGTCTTCGCTTTGCGGTACGCGAAGGCGGCCACACGGTGGGCGCCGGCGTCGTAACCAAGATCATCGAGTAGGGGCGACCGTACAGGTTGCCCGCAGGAGAGAGGCATGGCAGTAGCACGTAGGACCAAGGTGCGCATTCGCCTGAGGGCGTTCGACCATCGGATCCTCGATCAATCGGTTGAGAAGATCGTGGACACCGCACGGCGCACGGGCGCGCGCATCAGCGGGCCTGTGCTCCTTCCAACAGAGAAGAACATCGTCTGCGTCAACAGGGGCACCACCATTGACAAGGAGTCGATGGAGCACTTCGAGATGCGGACCCACAAGAGGTTGATTGACATACAGGAGCCTGGCGCTAAGACCATTGACGCGCTCATGCGCCTGGACCTCCCCAGCGGGGTTGATATCGAGATCAAGCTCTAGGAGGCGAACACGGGCGGGTCTCGTCCCTGAGACCGCGGCTAGCCGCGGCTGAGGGGCGGGATCGCGCCGCGAGGGAGATACTTCCGTGATAGACACAATACTGGGCAAGAAGATCGGCATGACCCAGATCTTCGAAGAAGATGGGTCCGTGACGCCGGTCTCCGTGATAGAGGCAGGCCCCTGCATTGTCACGCAGCTCAAGAGTGTTGAAACCGACGGTTACACGGCCGTCCAGGTAGGTTTCGGGGCAATAAGAGAAAAGCTCGTCAACAAGCCGCTCAAGGGGCACTTCCGGGGCGGCCTGCACAACCCTAGGCATCCCCATGTGCCGCTCTGCCGGACACTGCGCGAGGTTCGGACCGAAGATGTGTCCGACTACTCGGTCGGTCAGGCCATTACGGTGGGCGACGTGCTGGAAGTCGGCGACGTCGTCAAGGTCACGGGGGTCTCGAAGGGCAAGGGCTTCGCCGGCGTGGTGAAGCGCTTCCACTTCCACGGCGGCGACGCGACCCACGGCTCCATGATCCACCGCAAGCCCCAATCCTCGGGCGCGACGGATGCCGCGCGCACCTTCAAAGGCACGCGCAAGCCCGGCCATATGGGCAGCAAGACGAGCACTGTTCGCGGCCTGCGGGTGGTGCGCATTGATCCGGAGCGCAATCTGCTGCTCATTCGAGGGGCCGTTCCAGGCGCAAACGGCGGCCTCTTGACGATCAGCAGGATATAGGGAGACGACCATGCCAGAGATACCGCTCTATAACATGTCCGGCGAGAACGTGGGCACGCTGTCGCTCCCCGAGTCCGTGTTCGGCGTTTCGTCCAACCGCCCGCTGGTGCATCAGGCGCTGGTCGCGGAAGAGGCCAATCAACGCCAGGGCACCGCAGACACGAAGACCCGCGGCGAGGTCCGCGGCGGCGGGCGCAAGCCATGGCGGCAGAAAGGCACCGGCCGTGCGCGCCAGGGCTCCACACGAGCTCCGCACTGGCGACACGGCGGCGTCGTGTTCGGGCCGCATCCGCGCAACTATTCGTTGGCTCTGCCGAAGAAGATGCGCCGGGGCGCCCTCAGAGCAGCTCTATCAGAGAAGATCGCCGACGGCGAAGTGATCGGGCTCGAGGGCGTGGCGCTCGAGCGCATTCAGACCCGCGCGATAGCGTCCATGCTCAGCGCCCTACCGCTCGAGCGCGAAGTCAACACGAAGCACTACGAGAAGCGTCAGGACGAAGACGGCCAATCCTACTATGAGGTGGTGCGCAGCACCAAGCGCGTGCCTCACCGCATTCTGCTGGTGGTGCCGGACTACGATCCGGTGTTGCTGAAGTCCTGCCGCAACATTCCCTATCTGACCTTGCGCTATGCGCCGAACTTCTCCGTGCGCGACGTGGTGTCCGCCGGGCGCGTTGTGCTGGCCAAAGACGCTGTCGGCAAGATCGAGGAGGTATTGGCGCGATGAGAGATCCCTACCAGATCATCGAGCGGCCCCTGCTCACCGAGAAGAGCATGGACCAGAGCCATGTGGGCAAGTACACGTTCAGGGTCGCCCTCGACGCCAACAAGATCGAGATTGCCGATGCCGTGCAGCGGATTTTCAAGGTCGAGGTCCTGAAAGTCAACACCCTGCGGGTCCGCGGCAAGAAGCGTCGCGTGGGGCGATTCCCCGAGGGACGCACGAGCGACTGGAAGAAGGCCATTGTGACGCTGAAGCCGGGCCACACGATTACGATGTTCGAGGGACTGTGAGATGCCACTGCGACCCTATAAGCCAACAACGCCGAGCCGCCGATTTCGTTCGGTCTCGACGTTCGAAGAGATCACGGCCACGTCGCCCGAACGGTCCCTTACCGAGCCCATCAAGCGCTCCGGCGGCCGCAACAATCAGGGCAAGACCACGGCCCGGTTCCGAGGCGGCGGGACGAAGCGCCTGTACCGGCGGATTGACTTCAAGCGGGACAAGATCGGCGTTCCCGGCAAAGTGGCGACGATCGAATACGATCCGAATCGTTCGAGCCGGATTGCGCTCATCGTCTACGCCGACGGCGAGAAGCGCTACATCCTTGCGCCTGTCGGGCTGAAGGTGGGCGACACCGTCGTCTCGGGCGCGGAAGCCGACATCAAGCCGGGCAACTGCCTGAAACTGCGCAATATCCCTGTGGGCACCGTTATCCACAACGTGGAACTCTCGCCGGGCAAGGGAGGCCAGATGGTGCGCAGCGCGGGCGCAGGCGCCCAGCTCATGGCCAAAGAAGGCAAGTATGCGCAGGTCCGCCTGCCCTCCAGCGAAGTGCGCCGGGTGCTCATCGAGTGCGTGGCCACGATCGGCCAGGTGGGCAACGTCGAGCATGAGAACGAATCGGCCGGCAAGGCCGGCAAGACCCGGTGGGCCGGCAAGCGTCCCCATATCCGCGGCGTGGCCATGACCCCGAGGGATCACCCGCACGGAGGCGGCGAGGGCAAGTCGCCAGTCGGACGCAAGAAGGGTCCTGCGACCCCGAGCGGCAAACCGGCGCTCGGATACAAGACCCGGCGCAACAAAGCGACGACGAAGTTCATCGTGCGCCGCCGCGGCGCGAAGTAGGTCAGGAGCATAACGCATGGGCCGTTCACTGAAGAAGGGGCCGTACGCCGACCCCAAGCTGCTCGCCAAAGTCGAGCAGATGAACAAGACCGGAGAGAAGAAGGCGATCAAGACCTGGTCGCGGCGTTCCACCATCTTCCCCGAGTTCATCGGGCACACGTTCATGGTGCACGACGGCCGCAAGCACGTGCCCGTGTTCGTCACCGAGAATATGGTCGGGCACAAGCTGGGCGAGTTCGCGATCACCCGGCTGTTCCGGGGACATGCCGGCCAGCAGGTCGAGCGCCGGACGCAGATACGTTAGTGAGAAGAGATCAATGACCCGTTCGTTGCAGTGGTCCCATCAGGAGCGATCATTCCATGGGCAAAGCTAAGACCGAATCCCGGCTGAAGCCGAACCAGGCGACAGCGACCGCCAAGTTCATCCGCGTGCCGCCGAGGAAGGCGCGCCTCGTGATGGACGCCGTCCGCGGAAAGTACGTGCCCGATGCGCTGGCGACGCTGAAGTTCGTACCGAACTTCGCAGCCCGCGCCATCGAGAAGGTGATCGGATCGGCCGTCGCCAACGCGGAGAACGGCCGGCCCTTCGATGCCAACGGCCGACCCTTGCCCGCACTCGTCGCCGAGAACCTGAAGCTGGTGAGCGGCCGCGTGGACGAAGGTCCCCGTCTGAAGCGCGTGCAGCCGCGCGCCCAGGGCCGAGCCTACCGAATCCTCAAGCGCATGTGCCATATCTCGGTCATCGTCGAAGAAGCTGAGCCGAAGCCGCGCCGCGAGCGCAGGCAGGCGGCAAGCCGACGCGCCCGCGCAGCAGGCCGGACAGGCGCAGCGGCCGCCGCGCCGACGACTGGCCGGGCAAAGCCTCAGACAACCCCGCCTGAGCCGCCTGAGACCGAGCCCGAGGTCACCGCGCCGGAGACTGGCGCTGCCGCCAATGCGCCAGCCCCTGAGGCCGAGACCGAGTAAAGGAGACACCATTGGGTCAGAAGGTACATCCTATCGGGTTCCGCATCGGCGTTATCCGTGATTGGGAGAGCAAGTGGTATGCCGATAAGGGGTATGCCGCCGGCATCAAGCAGGATCACGAAGTGCGCCAGTGGATACGGAAGAACCACGCCAATGCGGCCATATCGCGCGTCGAGATCGAGCGCCCGGGCGGCACGCTGCGCGTCACCATCTATACCGCCAAGCCTGGCATCCTCATCGGCAAAGGCGGCAAGGGGATTGATGACATCCGCGTGGCGCTGGAGAAGCTGACCAAGGCGAAGGTGCATGTCAACATTCAGGAGATCAAGCACCCGGACATTGACGCCCAGTTGGTGGCGGACTCCATAGCCCAGCAGCTCAACAAGCGCATCGCCTACAAGCGCGCCATGCGTCAGGCTGTCATGCGCGCCATCAAGCTCGGCGTGCGCGGCATCCGCGTATCCTGCTCCGGTCGGCTGGGCGGCTCCGAAATGGCGCGCCGCGAGCATATGCGTGAGGGCAAGATACCGCTGCATACCCTGCGCGCCGACATTGACTACGGCTTCGCAGAAGGCGCCACCACCTACGGCAACATCGGTATCAAGGTGTGGATCTACAAAGGCGACGTGCTTCCTGGCGCAGCCAGGCTCACCGAAGCCGAGATCGTGCCGCGTCGTGAAGCGTTGCGAGCCGAGCGCGGCTCACGCGGCGACCGCGGCGACCGTGGCGGACGCGGCGGCCGCACCGGCGGACGAGGACGTGGAAGCCGCGCCCGCACCGAGGACTCGTCTGGAGGTACGTCCTGATGTTAATGCCAAAGAGGGTCAAGTACCGGAAGCAGCACCGAGGCAATCGCCGCGGTCAGGCTCACTCGGGCAACACCGTCCATTTCGGCGACTACGGGCTCCAGGCTCTTGAGTCGTGCTGGATGACCGCAAACCAGATCGAAGCCGCCCGTATCGCCATGACGCGCTATGTGCGTCGTCAGGGGCAGGTCTGGATTCGCGTGTTCCCCGACAAGCCCTACACCAAGAAGCCCGCCGAGACGCGCATGGGTTCCGGCAAAGGAGCGCCCGAAGGCTGGGTGGCCGTGGTGAAGCCGGGCCGCATCCTGTTCGAGATGCGGGGCGTGCCCGAAGAGACGGCGCGCGAGGCCATGCGGCTCGCGAGCCACAAGCTGCCGATAGACGTGAAGTTCGTGAAGCGAGAGATGGAAGCAGAGGAAGTGAAGGAGGCGCCCGATGGCGGAAGAGAAACGCCGAGCGAAGATGGAGAGGCTTAGGGATCTCAGCGATCGGGAGCTGGCGGATGAGTTGCGCAAGCAGCGCGAGCGCCTGTTTTCGTTGCGGCGAGAAAACGTGACGCGACAGCTCGAGAACACTGCCGCGATTCCTGAGACCAAGAAGGAGATCGCGCGCATCCTGACGCTGATGCGCGAACGCGCCCTCACCGGGGGAGGAGCATAAGAGATGAACGAAGAGACGACAGGCGCCGCCCCCGCGCGCGGCCGGCGCAAGGTCCGCGAAGGTCGAGTGATCAGCGACAAGATGATGAACACGGTGGTTGTTGCGATCGAGACCCGCGTGCGCCATGCGCTCTACGGCAAGATCATGCGACGGACAACCAAGTTCAAGGCTCACGATCCCACCAACGAGTGCGGCATCGGCGACCGCGTCGAGATCATGGAGACGCGGCCCATCTCCAAGGAGAAGCGGTGGCGCGTCGTTCGGATACTGGAAAAGGCCAAATAGGCGGAGAGGCAGCGGAATGATACGGCCATATACGCGGCTTCGAGCCGCCGACAATAGCGGCGCACGCGAGATCATGTGCGTGCGCGTTCTCAAGGGGTCGTCGTCCATGGACGCCCGCGTCGGCGATACCATCGTCGGCGTGGTCAAATCGGCGACGCCCGGCCAACAAGTGAAGAAAAGCGATGTGGTGAAAGCCGTCGTCGTTCGCACACGACAGCCGATTCGGCGGCCAGACGGCTCGGTGCTCCGTTTTGATGACAACGCCTGCGTCGTGCTCGACAACGCAGGCGAGCCGCGTGGCACGCGGGTGTTCGGACCGGTAGCGCGGGAGCTGCGCGAGCGCAACTACATGCGCATCATATCGCTAGCGCCGGAGGTGCTGTGATGGCAGGCAAACCGAAGCCAGGCGAGTATCCGGCCAAGCTGCGCATCAAGCGCGGCGACGAGGTCGAAGTGATCGCCGGGAAGGATAAGGGCCAGCGGGGGCGAGTGCTCCACGCCTACCCCAAAGTGAACAAGGTGCTGGTCGAAGGGCTCAACATAATCGTCCGGCACCAGAAGCCCCGGCAGACCGGACGCACGGGGCGATCAGGCGTCCAGCAGGTGCAAGAGGGCGGTCGGATCCAGAAGCCGGCGCCGCTATTCGTATCCAAGGTGATGCTGGTCTGCCAGCAATGCAAGAGGCCGACTAGGGTCGGCTATGCCTACCATGAAGGCGAGGGCAAGCTCGCCTCACGCAAATACCGCGTGTGCAAGCACCCGGATTGCGGCAAACAGGTTGACTGACGAGGCCCACCGCATCAAGCCCGACGACCGTGCGGTCGGTCGGCCGCTTGATGCGGACGCCGTGTGATAAGGACGAAGATCAATGCCTCCGAAAAAAGAGAAGGCCAAGCAGAAGGAAGCGCCGCAGGCCGCCGCCGCTCAGGCTAAGGGCGAAGAGCCGGAGCCTCAGGGGCCGGCGCCCAAGCCGCGACTCAAGGACGTCTACCGCGAACAGGTGATGCCCGCGCTGACCCGTGAGTTCGGCTACAGCAACGTGATGCAGGTGCCCAGGCTTCAGAAGATCGTGCTGAACATGGGAGTGGGCCAGGCCGGCCAGACGGGCGGCGACCCGAAGCTGCTCGACAACGCCATGCGCGATATGACCATCATCGCCGGGCAGAAGCCTCACGTGACGCGCGCCAAGAAGTCCATCTCGAACTTCAAGATCCGCGCCGGCGCTCGCATCGGCTGCAAGGTGACGCTGCGGGGCGATCGGATGTACGAGTTCCTCGATCGCTTCGTGAGCACGGCGCTGCCCCGCGTGCGTGACTTTCAGGGAATCAGCCCGAACAGCTTCGACGGGCGCGGCAACTTCGCCACCGGCGTGCGCGAACAGCTCATCTTCCCGGAGATCGAGTACGACAAGATTGACAAGGTGCGGGGCATGGACATCATCATCTGCACATCCGCTCGCACCGATGAAGAGGCACGATCGCTGCTGAAGGGCCTGGGCGTGCCCTTCCGGGAGCGCTGATCGCAGGGCGTGGGCTGACGACTGAAGGGGCAGATCGCACATGAGGAAATACCCGACCAATATGATCCGTAACGTGGGCCTGTTTGGCCACCAGGGGAGCGGTAAGACGTCGCTCGCCGAGGCCATGCTGGTATCCGCCGGGGCGATAGACCGAATGGGCAGTACCAACGACGGTACCGCCACGACGGACTTCGATCCCGAGGAGATCAAGCGCAACATCAGCATCAACCTCGGCATGGCGCCGTGTGAGTGGCGCGATCACAAGCTGAACATTATTGACGTGCCGGGCTACCTCGATTTCGAGGGCGAAGTTCAGATCGCCATGCGCGTCGTGGACGCCGCCGTACTGGTCACGCCCGCTCAGGGCGATGTTGAGGTCGGGTTCGAGATCGCCTGGGGCCACGCCGCCAAAGAGAAGCGCCCGCGTGCCGTCTTCGTGTCGCGCATGGATCGCGAGAATGCCGACTTCTTCGGCGTGGTCGAGCAGCTCCGCGCGGTGCACGGCAATGCCATCGCACCGACGCAGGTTCCGATCGGGCAGGCCGAGAAGTACCGCGGCATCGTAGACCTGGTCCAGATGAAGGCGTGGGAAGGCGTGGGCAGCGAGTTCATTGAGGTGCCCATTCCTGACGATCTGGCCGAGACCGTGGCCCGCTACCGCGGCATGCTCGTCGAGAGCGCTGCCGAGGGCGACGATGAGCTCCTCGAGAAGTACTTCGAGACCGAGGACCTGACCAATGAGGAGGTCGTGCGGGGTCTGCGCGAGGGCATCCGGTCGGGCAAAGTCGTGCCGGTCGCGTGCGGGGCGCCGACGAAGAATCAGGGCGCAGCCGCGCTCATGAACCTGATCGTCGAGACGTTCCCGAGCCCGGCGGATCTCGGTCCGATTGCCGCCAAGACGCCCGACGGCAAGGATGTCGAGCGCCAGGCGTCTGACACCGACCCGTTCAGCGCGCTGGTCTTCAAGACGCTGGCGGACCCGTTCGTCGGCCAGCTCACCTACTTCCGGGTCTTCTCGGGCACCGTCCGATCAGACACACACGTTCTCAACGCAACGAGCTCGAAGGACGAGCGGATCGGTCAGCTCTACGTCGTGCGCGGCAAGAATCAGGAGGCCGTGCCCGAGCTGGGAGCCGGCGATATGGGCGCCGTCGCCAAGCTGTCTGCCACGCACACGGGCGACACGCTCTGCGATGCGGCCAAGCCCGTCGTGCTGCCGCCCGTCGAGTTCTCGAAGCCGATATTCGAAATCGCGATCACGCCGAAGACCAAGGTGGACGAAGATAAGCTCGGCCCCGCTCTCCAGCGCGTAGCCGCCGAGGATCCGAGCTTCACGTATCGGCGTGATCCCACGACCGGTCAGACGGTGATGAGCGGCATGGGCGAGACCCATCTCAACATTGTCGTCGAGAAGCTCAAGAAGTTCGGAGCCAACGTCGAGACGATCCCCGTCAAGGTGCCCTACAAAGAGACGATCCTGTCGAAAGCCGAAGGTCAGGGGCGCCACAAGAAGCAGACGGGCGGTCGCGGACAATACGGCGACTGTCACATCCGGTTAGAGCCCCTGCCCCGCGGCGGCGGGTTTGAGTTCGTGGATGCCATCGTCGGAGGCGCCATCCCCCGCCAGTACATCCCGGCGGTCGAGAAGGGCGTCGTCGAAGCCATGTCCACCGGAATCCTCTCGGGGAATCCTGTGGTGGATGTTCGGTGCACCTGCTACGACGGCTCCTATCACGACGTGGACTCCTCCGAACAGGCGTTCAAGATGGCAGGGATCATAGCGTTCAACAATGTCGCGCCGAAGGCCAATCCCGTCATTCTCGAACCGATCGTGAACGTGACCGTGACCGTGCCGGAGAGCATGATGGGCGACGTGATGAGCGACCTGTCCGGCAAGCGCGGGCGCATCATCGGCACCGAGTCGCTTCCCGGCGGACGGACCTGCGTGAAAGCGTCGGTTCCGCAGGCCGAGATGCTGCGCTATGCCATCGACCTGCGCTCGATCACCCGGGGCCGTGGAGTGTTCTCCATCGAGCCATCCCACTACGAGGAAGTGCCGGCGCACATCGCGCAGAACATCATCGCTGAGTATCAGAAGAGCAAGGAGCAGTAGTCGTTGCCGCAACGTTACCGGCCGCGCCGGACTGCCGGCCCGACCATGGGTGGTGGGGCCGAAGAGGACCGACCGCGGTCCCGACGGGAGGAGTGAAGAGTGGCTAAGAAGTGCTTGATCAACAAGGCCGCAGCGAAGCCGAAGTTCTCGGTGCGCGCCTACACGCGCTGCAGCGTCTGCGGACGCGCGCGGGGCGTACATCGGAAGTTCGGCCTGTGCCGGATATGCATCCGCGAGATGGCGTTGCGCGGGCTACTGCCCGGCGTGACCAAGTCGAGCTGGTAGGAGGGACGCCGTGGCATACACAACCGATCCCGTAGCCGACCTCCTGACGCGCATTCGCAACGCCAACCGAGCGTATCACGAAAGCACCGAGGTATCCGGCAGCAAGCTCAAGCTGGAGATAGTGAAGATCCTCCAGCGCGAGGGATTCATCAAGGGCTTCGAGATCATCAAAGACCCGAAGCAGGACCGGATCAAGGTGTTCTTGCGCTACGGCCCGAAGCGCGAGCGCGTGCTCACGGACCTTAAGCGCATCAGCAAGCCTGGTCTGCGCGTCTATGCCGACAAGACCGAACTGCCGAGAGTTCTGCGCGGCCTCGGACTGGCCATTCTCACGACGTCGCATGGCGTCATGACGGACAAGGAAGCTCGCGCCAAAGGCATCGGCGGCGAAGTCCTGTGCTACGTCTGGTAGCGCATGGCGCGCAGATATAGGAGAAAGACATGTCTCGCATAGGAAAGCGCCCCATACCATTGCCTGCGGGCGTGGAGATAATCAAGGGAGCCGGTGAGATCACCGTTAAGGGACCCAAGGGGAGCATCACCAAGCCCATCTCCCCGCAGATGATCGTAGACGTCGAAGATGGTCTCCTGACGGTTCGCAGACCCACCGATTCGAAGCTGCACCGGTCGCTCCACGGACTGACGCGCACGCTGCTCGCCAACATGGTCGAGGGAGTGACCAACGGATACACCCGCGTGCTCGAAGTCCATGGCGTTGGCTACCGATCCGGGCTTTCTGACCGGAACCTGACGCTGTCCGTCGGTTTCTCGCACGGCATCGAAATAGCGCCGCCCGAAGGGATCGAGTTCGAGGCAGGCGCTGAGCAGCAGACTCGTCTGCCGTTCGTCGTTGTGAAGGGCGTGGACAAGGAGCTGGTGGGGCAGACGGCGGCTCAGATACGGAAGCTGCGGAAGCCCGAGCCCTACAAGGGCAAAGGCATTCGCTACCGGGGCGAGCAGGTTCGGCGCAAGGCCGGCAAGGCCGGCGCAAAGGGTAAGTAAAGCCGACAGAGGCGAGCCGGAGCGCGAAGACAGGGTATACTGCACTTTCGCGTCCGGCGGGGACGAGTGCGGGCAGGTCGGCAATCTGCCCGATGAGGATAGATACAGCATGGAAAAGAAGTTCGCTCTCAGGCTCAAGCGCCATCGTCGCGTGCGAGCGAAGGTCAGGGGCACGGCGGAGCGCCCCAGGCTGTGCGTCTACCGCAGCACCAAGCACATCTATGCGCAACTGATTGACGACGATGCGGGCGTGACGCTGACGGCCGCCTCCAGCGTCGAAGCGCCCTTGCGCGGGCAGTCGGGCGGCAACATCGCCGGCGCCAAGGCCGTTGGTGCGCTGATCGCCTCCAAGGCCCAGGAAAAGGGCATCAAGGCGGTCGTGTTCGATCGTGGCGGCTTCAAGTACCACGGCAGAGTGAAATCGCTGGCGGATGCCGCCCGCGAGGGGGGATTGGAGTTCTAGCATGGCGAGGATAGCGGCGGATACGCTCAACCTCGAGGAGCGCGTGGTCCGGACGAACAAGGTTCAGAAGACCCATAAGGGCGGCAGAACCATGAGCTGGAACGTGCTCGTCGTCGTGGGCGACCGGAAGGGCAATGTCGGCGCCGGTCTGGGCAAG
Source organism: Chthonomonadales bacterium (assembly GCA_012517255.1). Lineage (GTDB taxonomy): Bacteria > Armatimonadota > Chthonomonadetes > Chthonomonadales > CAJBBX01 > JAAYVH01. Next base: position 23,830 of record JAAYVH010000265.1, on the reverse strand, counting down.
GCGCGCGCCATACCCGATGCGATACGCAAGGGCGTGGAAGACGCCAAGAAGAACATGATCGAGGTCCCCATCGCGGGCACCACGATCCCGCATGAGATCATCGCGCGACACGGCGCCGCCGAGGTGCTGCTGAAGCCCGCATCTGAGGGTACGGGCATCGTGGCCGGCAGCTCAGTGCGCACCATTCTGGAGCTGGCCGGCATCAGCGATGTGCTGGGCAAGTCGCTGGGCTCTTCGAACGCCATCAACATCGCGTGGGCGACCATGCGCGCTCTGGCGTCCCTCAAGAGGCCCGAAGACGTGGCGAAGATGCGCGGCAAGACCGTTCGCGAGCTGATCCCATGGTACGCCGAGGAAGCTTCGCCCATAGCGGAGGCTGCCGATGCCGTGTCTTAAGATCACACTCACCCGCAGCCCCATCGGCTACGAGGAGTCGCAGAAGGCGACGGTGCGTGCGCTGGGGTTGACTCGCATGCACATGACGGTGGAACGCCCCGACAACCCGCAGATTCGCGGGATGGTCGAGGCCGTACGGCACCTGCTGAAGGTCGAGGAACTGGGAACGGATTGCACCGGCGCCGGGCGGCGCAGGCGCAGGGGATAGAGCAATGCAGATAGGCGATTTGGGTCCCGCCAGGGGAGCGCGTCAGCGTTCCAAGAAAGTCGGTCGAGGGATCGGCTCAGGCAAGGGCAAGACATGCGGTCGCGGCCACAAGGGCCACCTGGCGCGCGGTCGTCCGCATCTGGGCTTCGAAGGCGGCCAAACGCCGCTCCATCGGAGACTACCCCAGTTGCGCGGCTTCAAGCCGGTGAATCGCATCGAGTATGCGGTCATCAACGTCGGGAAGCTCGAAGCTCTCGAAGCCGGGACCGAGGTCACGCCCCAGACGATGTTCGCCCTCGGCTTCATGCGGCACGAGAATGAGCCGGTCAAGGTACTGGGCGACGGCGAACTGACGAAGAGCCTGACAGTTCGGGCTCACAAGTTCAGCCAGGCCGCGATCGCGAAGATACAGGCGGCCGGCGGCACGGCGGAGGAGCTCTGACATTGTTAGAGTCGTTGATGCAGGCGTTCCGAATCCCGGAACTGAAGAAGCGCATCTACTTCAACCTGATGATGTTCGCCATCTTCGTTCTCGGGGCGCACATACCGGTGCCGGGCATTGACCATGACAAGCTGGAGGCTCTGTTCGGAGCCGGCGGCTTCATGGGCCTGGTGGACGTATTCTCGGGAGGCGCTCTTCGCAAGATGACCATCTTCGCGATGGGCATTACCCCCTACATCAACGCCTCCATTATCATGCAGATGCTGACCCTGGCCATCCCGCAACTCGAGGCGATGAGCAAAGAAGGCGAATCTGGCCGCAAGCAGATCGCGAAGATCACACGGTATCTGACCATCGTGCTGGCGTTCCTGCAATCGATCGGCTTCAGCGTCTCCTTCCGGGATGCTGCCACGACATCCATCGGCCTGTTCCAGATGGCCCTCATCATGACGGCGGGCACTGCCTTCCTTCTCTGGATCGGCGAGCAAGTGACCGAGAAGGGCATCGGCAACGGCGTGTCGCTGGTGATCTTTGCCGGTATCATGACCAGCCTGCCCTACCAGAGCAGCCTGGTGATCCGGTCCGTCGAGAGCGGCCTGGTAACCCCGCTCAACGTGATCATGCTGCTCGCGCTGTTCGTCGGCACGATCTACGGCATCGTGCTGATCACTCAGGGGGCGCGGCGCATTCCGATCCAGCATGTCAAGCGTGTGGTGGGCATGCGAGTGGCGCCCGCGCAGGCGTCGTTCCTGCCGATCAAGGTGAATACTGCGGGAGTCATCCCGATCATCTTCGCCATCTCGATGGTGCTGTTTCCGGCGCAGATACTCAACTCGATACCATCGAAGGCCGAGTGGGTCATGCGCCTCAAGGCGATCGCCAACTCGTTCAGCCCGGGCGCCAGTTGGTGGGCCATGGTGCTGTACGTGATCCTGATCATCGTGTTCACCTACTTCTACACTGCCGTCGTGATGAACGTTCAGGACATGGCCGACAATCTCAAGAAGTACGGCAACTACATCCCCGGCATCAGGCCGGGCAAGCCGACGTTCGACTATCTTGATCGCGTCGTGTCGCGCATCACGCTAGCCGGCGCAGTGTTCCTCGCAGCCGTTGCCACCATTCAGTACGTGGCGCCTGCGCTGACAGGGGTGAGCTCGTTCACGCTCATCGGCGGCACGTCGCTGCTGATCGTGGTCGGCGTCGCGATCGAGACCATGCAGGCCATCGAGGCTCAGCTCCTGATGCGCAACTACGAAGGCTTCATCAAGCAGAGCGGCGTGTCGGCCTGACGTGGAAATGACGACGGTTCAAGGGCGAAGTCTGAAGGGCGAGACGCGAACGAAGGTTCGTGCCGCAACTTCACTCCGTGCCTCATTATAAGGAGACATGTGCGAATGGTTTATGTTCTGTTCGGTCCGCCGGGAGCCGGCAAGGGAACGCAGGGCGCTCGGATTGCTGCGCAATACGGCGTGCCCACGATCTCCACGGGCGCTATCTTCCGTGACAACGTGGCTGCCGGTACGCCTCTAGGACTTGTGGCCAAAGACTACATGTCCAGGGGACAGCTCGTTCCAGATGAGATCGTGGTGCAGCTCGTCAAGGACCGGATCAGCGAACCGGACTGTGCGGGAGGGTTCCTGCTCGATGGATTCCCGCGCACCATCAACCAGGCCGAGATACTGGAAGTGATGCTCAACGAGGCGGGCGTGCGCATAGACGGCGTGCTTGACTTCGAGGTGGACGAGGAGGAGCTCATTCGCCGCCTTTCGGGACGCCGAACGTGCGGGAAGTGCGGCGCAACCTACCATATCGAAGCAGTGCCGCCGCGCAAGGCCGGCATATGCGATCAGTGCGGGAGCGAGCTTGAGCAGAGGGCCGACGACATGCCCGAAGCCATCAGAACCCGACTGCGCGAATACCAGGCGAAGACCTCGCCGGTACTGGCCTTCTACCGCGAGCGAGGCCTGCTCCGCGAGATCAACGCCAACGCGACGCCGGACGAGATCTACGCGAGGGTCGAGGCGATCCTCGGACCGGCAACGGTCGGATAGCAGGGGGTATCGGACGTCGTCGTGGGTGCATATCCCGAGGGAAGGATACTGCCGAAGACACCGGAGGAGATCGAAAAGATGCGGGCAGCAGGCCGCGTGGTTGCCTACACGCTGGCCGCCATGCGCGACGCGATCGTCCCCGGCGTCACCACGACGATGGATCTGGAGCGTGCGGCTGAGCAAGCCATTACCTCGAATGGGGCGACATCGGCGTTTGTGGGCTACGCTCCGGACGGACATCCGCCCTACCCTGCGTGGACGTGCATCTCGGTGAACGAGGAAGTGATCCACGGTATCCCGGGAAAGCGCGTGCTGTATGAGGGCGATGTCGTTGGGTGCGACGTGGGGGTCAGGCTGGACGGGTACTACGCCGACAGCGCTCGGACCTTCCCGGTAGGGCGCATAGCGCCCGAGACCGAGAAACTGCTGGCCGTAACTGAGGAGGCTCTCTTCGAGGGCATCGCCCAGGCAAGGGCCGGCAACCGTGTTGGTGATATCGGCGCTGCCATCGAGCGGCACGTGCGCAAGCACGGGTTTAGCGTGGTGCGCGAGATGGTCGGGCACGGAGTGGGACGGTATCTGCATGAGGCCCCGCAGGTGCCGAACCACGGAAAGCGGGGCACGGGGCCGTTGCTGATCGAGGGGACAACCCTCGCCATCGAGCCGATGGTGAATATGGGCAGCAGGCAGATAGAGGTGCTGAAGGACTCGTGGACGATCGTGACGCGCGATCGCTCAATGTCGGCGCACTTCGAGCACACAGTTGCGGTGACGCGGAACGGTGCGCTGATCTTGACGCAGGAGGACTGAATGCCACCAAAACGCACATACAAGACGGGGGGTTCGGGTCGCCGACGCGGGGCCAATCGAGCGGCGCGCCCGGCTCAGGAGGCGAGGACCCCTCGGGCTCAGGACACCTCAGAGGACGGGAAGGAACAGGGGATCGAGACGGAGGGCGTCGTTCTGGAGAACCTGCCGAACGCCACGTTCAGGGTCCAGCTTCAGAACGGACACGAGGTGACCGCCCACGTCTCCGGCAAGATCCGGATGCACTTCATCCGCATTCTGCCCGGCGATCGCGTTCTTGTGGAGCTGTCGCCGTATGATCTGATGCGGGGCCGGATCACCTATCGGTACAAGTAGAATCGAGCGGCCGGGACGGTTCGGGAACCGCCCGTCTGAGGCGCGCTCATGGGGGCATCATGAAAGTCAGGGCATCTGTAAAGAAGATATGCGACAAGTGCAAGGTGATCAAGCTCGAGGGAGTCGTGCGGGTCATCTGCAAGAACCCGAAGCACAAGCAGCGGCAGGGATGACCGCCTGCGCCGCCGCTGCGCGGATGGGACGAGCATCGCGGCCGGAGACCCGGCCCATGGCACACTCGATGGAGGACGGTATTGGCTAGAATAGCGGGCGTTGATCTGCCGCGTGACAAGCGCATAGAGTACGCCTTGCCGTACATTTACGGGATCGGGCTGTCCAGCGCCAGGAAGATCGTGGCGGCTGCGGGCATTGATCCTGCGACGCGCGTGCGCGATCTGACCGAGTCGGAAAGCAGCAAGCTGCGCGAACTGATCGAGCGCGACTATCGTGTCGAGGGCGACCTGCGCCGCGAGATCTCGCTCAACATCCGCCGACTGGTCGAGATCGGCTGCTACCGGGGCCTGAGGCACCGCCGCAGTCTGCCCGTCCGCGGCCAGCGCACGAAGACGAACGCGCGAGTTCGCAAGGGACCCAAGCGGACGATCGCCGGCAAGAAGCGCGCCAAGAAGTAGGCAGTCAACGGGGCACGCGCAGCATGGCGCTGCGCTGAGGGAGTTTGCATGGCGAACAAGAAGACGGGCGGCGCCTCGACGAGGCAGAAGCCCAAAGAGAAGAAGAACATCGTGCAGGGCGTGGTGCACATCAAGTCCACGTTCAACAACACGCTCATCACCATCACCGACATGCGGGGCGATGCCATATCCTGGGCCAGCGCCGGCGGAATCGGGTTCAAGGGCGCCAAGAAGAGCACGCCCTTCGCTGCCCAGATGGCTGCGGAGAGCGCGGCTCGCAAGGCCATGGAACACGGTCTGCGACGTGTGGAGGTGTATGTGAAGGGGCCGGGGTCGGGCCGCGAGACGGCCATCCGATCGCTGCAGGCCATCGGCCTTGAGGTGATGCTGATCCGGGACGTGACTCCGATCCCGCACAACGGATGCCGACCGCCCAAGCGTAGGCGCGTCTAGGTCTGGGACGCGCGAGACTGATCGCGGGAGGATGAAATCCCGAGCGATCGGGACGTAAACTCCCAGTCCGTATGGATCGCTGACTGGCAAAGACCAGAAGGAGAATCAATCAGAGCATGGCAACATCCTCGTACCCCCGGTGTCGGTTGTGCCGGCGTGAGGGACAGAAGCTGTTCCTGAAGGGCGACCGCTGCACGCAGAAGTGCCCCATGAACAACGAGAAGCGGGCCAAGCCGCCGGGAATGCACGGCGACTCGGTGATGCGCCGCAAGGTTACGGAATACGGCACCCAGTTGCGCGAGAAGCAGAAGCTGCGGAGGATCTACGGGATCATCGAGGGGCAGTTCAGGCGCTACATGGATGAAGCCATGCGCCGTCGCGGCGTCACTGGCGAGAACCTCCTGCAGCAGCTCGAGATGCGCCTTGACAACGTGGTCTACCGCCTCGGACTGGCCGTCTCGCGCTCCCAGGCGCGTCAGCTTGTGAGCCATCGGTTCTTCACGGTGAACGGCCGCAGGGTGAACATCCCGTCGTATCAGGTGCGCCCCGGCGACGTGGTGGGCGTGCATGAGTCGAAGAACGGCACCGCCATCATCAAAGCCGTGCGTGAGAAGCTGCACACGCGCGGATTGCCGGAGTGGCTCGAGTTCAATCACAACGAGATGACGGGTCGGATTCTGCAGGAGCCCGAGCGCCGCATGATAGACACCGAAGTGCAAGAGCAGCTGATTGTCGAGTTCTACTCGCGCTAGCACGCAGGCTGGGCATGGCGCCGGTTCCGATGGAATCGGAGCCATGCGGCTCAGCCAACCTGCCCGCGCCATGTGATCGCGGAAGTTGAGGTTGCCGATGGAAATCGCATTGCCACGCATAGAGAAGCTGGAGGAGACGGAGAGTTACGGCACGTTTGTCGTCGAGCCTCTCGAACGCGGCTATGGCGTGACGCTGGGGAACTCCCTGCGCCGCGTCATGCTGTCGTCTATCGAGGGGGCCGCCATCACCTCGGTGAAGATCGAAGGCGTGCTGCATGAGTTCTCGGAGATCCCGGGACTTAAAGAAGACACGACGGAGCTGCTGCTCAATCTGAAGAACCTGAACGTGAAGATGGAAGCAGTCGGCGGCGGCCAGCCCGAGCCGCAAACCATCCGCATCGAGCGGACAGGCGCCGGCCGCGTGACCGGCGCGGATGTCGAATGCCCGCCGGGGGTCAGCGTCATCAATCAGGAGTGCTACATCGCGACGATTGATGACGAGAACGCCACGCTTTCCATGGAGATGGTGGTCGAGGTCGGCAAGGGCTATGTCCTTCCCGACAAACAGGAACAGCGGCCGGGCCAGCCGATCGGCGTGATCCCGGTGGGATCGGCGTTCACGCCGGTCAGGAAGGTGAACTACACGGTCGAGCCCCGACGCGTCGGGTTCAAGACCGACTTCGAGCGCCTTGTGCTGCAGATCACGACGAACGGCAGTCTGAAGCCGAGCCTCGCGATCAGCCGTGCCGCCATGATCCTCGACCGGTATTTCCGCCACTTCATGGAGTTGGCGGGCGCAGAGGAGTTCGCCGAAACGGACGATCTGCTGCTGCCGGAAGGGCCGTTGACGCGCCAGGCCGGCGACGAGCGCATTGAGGAGATGGACTTCTCGGTGCGAACGTCCAACTGCCTGAAGAAGGCCAACATCCTGACGCTCGGCGAGCTGATCCAGGCCACCGAAGCCGACCTGATGCACCTGAAGAACTTCGGCAAGAAGTCCCTGGATGAGGTGAAGGCGAAGCTCGAGATGCGCGGTCTGGCGCTGCGGGGCAGCGGCACGTCGTCGCCCTCGAAGGACAGCGACGCCGACGAGGAAGACATCGAGGACGAATGAGATCGGTCCTGCACGAAATGGACTGGCTGGGAATGACGGGCGGCGGCATGCGGATGCCGGACGGCCCGTTTGAAAGGATAGAAGCATGCGTCATCGGATGAGCGGCCGTAAGTTCGGCCTCCCGAGCGACCAGCGCAAGGCCTTGTTGAAGGGTCTCGTGAGGGCGCTGTTCCTGAACGACAAGATAACGACGACGGAAACACGAGCGAAGGATGTTCGGGTGATCGCCGAGCGGCTGATCACCATGGCCAAGCGCGGCGACATCCACGCACGGCGTATGGTCCGACGCTACATCGATTCCAACATCGCCGAGTTCGGCGTGAATGCGGAGACGGGCAAGGTCGCCCGCAATCCGTACTACGTCGTACCCCGGCTGTTTGACGATATCGCGGTCCGGTTCAAGGATCGGCCCGGTGGTTACTGCCGCATTACGCGCATCGGAGCCCGGCGAGGCGACGGCGCGCCGATGGTGGTGCTGGAGCTCGTCGAAGGCGGAACCGTGCAAGCGGGACCTGATGCCGAGGAGACGCCGGCGACGACGACGAAGCGGCGAGGGCTCTTCGCACGGAGGAAGTAGGAGGCGCCGCATCGGATCCTACCGGCTTGCGGTGCTATCGCGCCACCATTGAGTATGACGGCACCGACTTTGCCGGCTTCCAGTGGCAGCGCGATCTGCGGACCGTCCAGGGCGAGCTCGAAACGGCGTTGCGACGCTTGACAGAGCAGGATGTGCGCGTGAGCGGCGCCGGCAGGACGGATGCGGGGGTCCATGCGCTGGGGCAGGTTGTGAGTTTCCGGGCTTCTACCCGGATACCGACCGAGCGTCTGGCAACGGCGATGAACAGCGTGTTGCCGGAGGATGTACGGGCTGTGGAGGCGTGCGAGACGGATGAAGCATTCCACGCACGCTTCAGCGCGAAGTCGCGCGCCTATGTGTACGTGATACTGAACCGGCAGGAGCCGTCAGCAGTCTGGCGCCGATTTGCCTGTCACGTGCGTCAGCGGTTGGATGTGGGCGCGATGGAAGAGGGCGCACGCCGGCTCATAGGCGAGATGGACTTTGCGGCCTGGGCGAACGCCCTGGGAGACGTGCAGACGACCGTTCGGCGAGTGCTGCAGTGCTCGGTCCGACGGCGGGGACATCTGATACTGTTGGCAGTTGAAGCGACCGGCTTCCTGCACGGCATGGTTAGGAACATCGCGGGTACGCTGATTCAGGTGGGCCACGGAAAGCGTGAGCCTGCAGACATCGAGCGGATCACAGCGTCGCGCGATAGGAGTCAGGCGGGACCGACGGCACCGGCATGTGGGCTGTGCCTCGTACGCGTCAGATACTGAGGGATGAGAATGAAAACGTATTCGGCCAATCCGGAGACAATCGAGCGAACGTGGTGGGTGCTGGATGCCGCTGGGCGTCCCATGGGACGCCTTGCTGCAGACGCGGCGCGGCTGTTGCGAGGAAAACACAAGCCGACGTTCACGCCGAATGTCGATACCGGTGATTTCGTGATTGTGGTGAATGCGGCCAAGGTGCTGCTCACCGGTCATAAGGATGACGAGCGGCTCTACCGCCATAGCGGTTGGCCGGGCGGACTGAAGAGCGTGACGCGCGCCGAGGAGCTCGAGGCGCGCCCCGAGAACGCAGTTCGCCGCGTTGTGCGAGGCATGTTGCCGCACAACAAGCTTGGCGATTCGATGATCAATAAGCTCAAGGTGTATGCAGGGCCCGATCATCCCCACGCGGCCCAGCAACCGGTCGTCTGGACCGGGCCTGAGCGGAAGGCAGGAGAGTAAAGCGTGCCAACAGGCGTCTCATACTACGGAACAGGCAAGCGCAAGGATGCCGTCGCGCGGGTTTGGCTCGTGCCCGGCACCGGCGAGATCAAGGTCAATGACCGACCCGGCGACAAGTACTTCGGTCGGCTCGTTCTCATGCGGCTGATCAACCAGCCCTTTGAGATCACCGAGACCGCCGGTAAGTTCGATGTGATCGCCACGTGTTCGGGCGGCGGAATCAGCGGTCAGGCCGGAGCCGTCCGCCACGGCATCAGCAAAGCTCTCATCGAGGCTGATCCGGAGCTGCGTACCACCCTCCGGCGGCTGGGTTATCTCACGCGCGACCCACGCGTCAAAGAGCGCAAGAAGTACGGCCGCAAGCGCGCTCGACGCGGCTTCCAGTTCAGCAAGCGCTAGACCGGTCCCGTTCTGTCCTCGGCGGCGTGCGGTCTGCACGCCGCCATAACCCCCTTTCGCTCGTCCACGCGGCGCACGAACGCGAGCGGTCGTTGTACAACGGCGCGCGCCAACGCGCCTTCGCTTTCGCGAGCCGATCCGCTTGCTTCAGAACGGCTGCCGCAGTACAATACATCTGTGAGCCGGAACGAGCGGCGTCTGCGCCCCCTATCCCATGATCCTCTGCGGCGAGAGTATGGCCGCGAGTCCGCTGAACCATGCGCGGCGCAAGGGTCTCGATGTCCGGGTCTCGATCGAGTGCGTCGGTTCGCCCCGACAGTGTCCGCGGATCTGCTCGGTGGCGGGAGACGGGTTCCGCGCCCGGAAGTCGAGGCACGGACGCATGAGGGCGAGCCCGCCCCTGCGGTCATCTACGATGAGGTCGAACGCTGACGCCGGGCGGATACGTCGCGCGTCTCAGCTATCGAAGTTGCTCAAGGAGGCAAACATGGCGAAGAGACCGAAAAAGTCGGAGCGTGTGCGTGCGGGGATCGTGGGCGCCGGTGTCGGCAGCGTCCATGCTCACGGGTACAGCAAGCTGCCCAACGTCGAAATCGCGGCTATCTGCGACATAGACGCCGCGCGCGCGGAAGCGCTGGCGGCTCGCTATGGCGTCCGAAGCATCTATACCGACTATGAGGCGATGCTGGCAGAAGCGAAGCTTGATGCCGTGTCCGTCTGCACCCCCAACGCTCTGCACGCGCCCGTGGCCATAGCAGCGCTGAACGCCGGCTGTCATGTGCTGTGCGAGAAGCCCCTCTCCGTCAACGCGGAGGAGGGCGGCAAGATCGTCGAGGCCGCCCGCAAATCGGCCGGCAAGTTCATGATCGGCATGAACAACCGCTTTCGGGGCGACACTCAGGTGTTGAAGAAGTACATCGAGGATGGCGAACTGGGCGAAATCTACTACGCTCGGTGTGGTTGGATCCGTCGCAACGGCATCCCAGGCTTCGGCAGTTGGTTCACGCGGAAGGAGATGTCCGGCGGCGGACCGCTCATTGACATCGGCGTGCACGCGCTGGATGTGACGCTATACCTCATGGGCAATCCCAAACCGACCAGCGTCTTCGGCGCAACCTACGCCAAGTTCGGGCCCTACGGTCGCGGGCAGGGCCAGTGGGGCGCTCCGGTCAAAGGAGGGGCATTCGATGTGGAGGATCTGGCTTGCGCCCAGATCCGTTTCCAGAACGGCGCATCGTTGGTGTTGGAGGCTTCGTGGGCCCAGCATTGTGCCGGCGAGCGGCTCTACAGCGAGGTATACGGCGACAAGGGCGGAGCGACGCTCGAGCCCTTGCGCGTGTACACCGAGGCCCATGGCCGCCCGGCCGACATCACGCCGGCGTATCCGAACATAGGCGGCCACGAGGCCGAGATCGCTCACTTCATCGAGTGCATCGTCGAGAATAAGCCGCCCATCGCCACGGCCGACCAGGCGCTCGATGTGATGAAGATCCTCGACGGCATCTACCGATCGGCCGAGACGGGCCAGTCGGTTTCGCTCGCATGACGCACCCTGTCGAACGTCTCATACCAAACCGTATGCACAGGAGGTAGTACCCATGCCAAGACCTGTCACTCTCGTCACCGGTCAGTGGGCCGATCTGCCGCTGACCGAGCTCGCGCCCAAGGCGGCCTCATTCGGCTATGACGGCCTCGAGCTCGCATGCTGGGGCGATCACTTCGACGTCGCTGAGGCGGCCGGGCCCGACGGAGCCGCCTACTGCCGGTCGCGCCACGAGATCCTGGCCAAGAGCGGGCTCAAGACCTGGGCTATCGCCGCGCACCTCGTGGGGCAATGCGTCCTCGACCGCATCGATCCGCGCCATGCGGCCATCCTGCCGCCGCGGATCTACGGAGACGGCGATCCCGAGGGCGTCAACAAGCGCGCCATCGAGGAGATGAAGCAGACGGCCAAGGCGGCCAAGAACCTCGGCGTGAAGATCGTCAACGGTTTCACCGGCTCGTCTATCTGGCATCTGCTCTACTCGTTCCCGCCGAACCTGCCAAGCCAGATTGACGACGGCTATGCGCTGCTCAAAGAGCGCTGGACGCCGATCCTCGACGTGTTCGCCGAGTGCGGGGTCAAGTTCGCGCTCGAAGTGCACCCGACCGAGATCGCGTTCGATATCGTCAGCGCGAAGAGGACCCTCGAAGCGCTCGATAACCATCCGGCCTTCGGGTTCAACTACGATCCCAGCCACCTCGGCTATCAGGGCGTGGACTACGTGAAGTTCCTCTACGAGTTCGCCGACCGCATCGTGCATTGCCACATGAAGGATGTCTACTGGTCGCCCACCCCCAAGCGGATCGGCGTGTTCGGCGGCCACGTGAACTTCGGCGATCCCGAGCGGTTCTGGGACTTCCGCTCGCTGGGCCGAGGCTCCATCAACTTCGAAGAGATCATTCGAGCTCTGAACCACATCAACTACCAGGGCCCGCTCTCCGTCGAATGGGAAGACAGCGGTATGGACCGCGAGCATGGCGCCGCGGAGGCCTGCGCTTTTGTGCGAAAGCTCGACTTCAAGCCGTCGGAAGTCGCGTTCGACGCGGCCTTCGAGAAGAAGTAAGCCTTTCGACCAGGACGCGCCCCGTCCATCGTGCGGACGGGGCGCGCGCCTATCGGCGAGCGTGACAGATGGTTGGGCCTAGGGCGATGGGTCCGCTGAGAGGCCTTGCGATCGTTGCGAAGGCGTCTCGCCTGCCACCTCTGCAATGGCGTCGAGCTTGGCCAACACCTCGTCGTCGAGCTGGTCTCTGGGCACGTGATCTGCAAGCACGTGAAAGTTGGACTTCAGCATCACGTTGGGCAACTCGAGCTTGGCATAGAACGTCGCGAACACGGACGGAAGGAAGTCATCACTGACCTTCATGTCCGGTCCCCACGGCGAGCCCTTGCCGAGGGTCGCCAGTGCACGTTCAACCTCCTGGATGGCCTCATCCATCGCCCCCATGCGGCGCTCGGCCTCCGGCAGCGCGAACAGCGGCCCTTCGGATGCAGCGCGGGCCGAGGCACGTGCATACGCCATCAGGCTCTCCCGGGTTGTGAGATACGATTCGATCTCACGGCGTCGCCACATCATCGCCTGAACGCCAAGATGCTCCGGTAGCCCCTTCTCGATCCGGTCGAACAGCGCCAGGCCCCGCAGCGTCGGTACAGCCTCACGCAGACCATGGAAGTGATGGGCGACACGCTGGACATCGGACCCCACGTACTTGACGAAGGGTCGCTCGAGAGCCCGCCGTGCGGCCTCGTGGTTCGTTCGTCGTGCGAGCGCTTGCAAGATCGCAAGATCGGTCGAACCTTCGAGATACAGCACCCAGTTGGTCTGTTCGGCCTGATAGTAATCCTCAAAGCCAATCTCGCGCAGAGCCTTCTGAACCTGACTGCCTCGATCGTTAATCCTGTGGGGTTTGCCCACGAACGCGATCACCACATCCCGTTCGGCGGCTTCGCTAAGCACCACCTCGGAATGGCTCGCAGCAATGACCTGGCTGCCGGTCGCTCTGGCAGCTTCGGTCAGTACTTGATAGACCTGCCTCTGGCGGAGAATCTCCAGATGGGCATCCGGTTCATCGAGAAGCAGCGCAGCACCCGGATTGGCGTACATGAACGACAGGAGCAAGAGCGTCTGCTGAAGGCCACGGCCCGATGACGACAGATCAAAGGGGATCCCTCGCTCCTCGAATGTCATAGCGATCTCGCCACGCTCGACGATGTAGCGCGGGGGCTGAAGTGTGGCGCCGAACATGGCCTTCACCTGCCGCACAAGCTCCGTCCAGCAATCCGGATCACTCTCAGAGATGCGCATGCACAGATTGCGCAGAACCTCGGCGGTGCGGCCTTCGCCGATTCGCACATTCACCGCGCCTGTATCCAGCCGAGTCTCGTTGGAGGCAAGGCCCGACATGGGGGGGAGATAGGCGACCGTAATCGCCGCAGCTTCGGGAGGGACCGGCATCCTGTCCGTGGGCCGGTCATCAGATTGGCGCAGTGGCCTGCAGTAGATGGACTCCTCGTTGGCATAGTCGAACTCCATACCGCATCGCCATGCGCGTCCGTTGGTGATCCCCTCGACAGTAATGTCGACACGGACGTTGCGTGTGTCCTGCCTGCCGCTGGATCGGCGGATCTCGCGAACGTGCAGGTCGCGCCAGAGCAGGTTGGCATCGGGGACTGGAATGGCGATCAGATCACGCCGGTTGATGGCGACCCCTGGCCGCTTCTCCGGCGAGCCCTGAGCGCTGCGCTTCTCATTCCAACGCTTCACTCCGATGTTCCAGAGACTAAGCGCCTGCAACGCTGATGTCTTGCCGGAGTTGTTGGGACCGATGAACACAACGGCATCGCCGAGCTCGATGTCAGCGTGTACCAGGCGCTTGAAGTTTCGCACGTGCAGACGCGTCAGCATACGGTCCTTCCCTCGTCGGTGCAAGCTCTGCCGCGCTGTGTCGCCGCGACCGCTAGGCCATACGGTAGTGTAGCCCCGTCATCGTGCCAGCGTCAATGAACTCGTGCGCCCACGAACGTCAGTTGCGGCTGCGCCCCGTCCATCGTCCGGACGGGGCGCGCGCCTCCTAGAACTTCTTTCCCCAGCTCATCTCGACTTCGAACTGGTGCATGTGCAGGCTGATGAGCTGCTGGCCGGGCGCTTCCATGGGGTTGTAGCCGCGGACGGTGTGGTCCGGCGAATACATGAGCGCCAGACTCAGCTCCCCGGACCGGCCGAGGTCCTTGGTAAATCCGCCCGTGAAATGCCACTCCTGTACGCCCGGCGCGAGGATGTTGAACAGCACCTCGGAGCCCGGCACAGGCTGCCTTCCGTAGTTCAGTCCCGTGCGCACGGTCCATCCCCGTCCCGCATCCCATTGCGCCCCGAGCTTCCAAACGGTCATGTTGCGCCATCCGAAGCCGGGACCGTTGTCGCCGCCGAGCAGCGAGCTCGGATCGCCCTGCATGCCCTGATAGATGTTGGAGAACGGATTGCCCACCGAGTGGATCCAGCGGTACCAGATATGCTGGTAGTCGAGAGCGATGACCGCTTTCTCGGTTGGGCGATAGGCCAGGCCGAGCGTCGTTGACGCAGGGATGTCGAACTTGCCGCCCTCGGCAAACAGGTCCGAGTAGCCCTTGAATCGGGACATGTGTGCTTGGGTCTCGAACGCAGCCCCAAGGCTCAGCCGCTCATTCACGTCGTGCAGCGCGCCGAATCGCCATCCGAAACCGGTGGAGGACGATGCCCCATTATCCGAGAGGGCATCGGGATTCCCGTCCGCCACCATCGAGCCCAGGCTCCCGACCCCGCGAGCCTCGAAGGACTGGTAGGCGAAGATCGCCGACACTCCGATGGATGTGCCCGGAGCGACCTCTGCGGCGTAGGTCGGGCCTATGAATAGCTGCGAGAGATTCACGCCAGCTTCGCCGGCGCCGAACGGTCCAGGGTATCCCGGCTCCGTCCGATAGGTGGTGTTCATGCCGCCGTTGCCCGTGATCGTGAAGGCAAGAGCCGATCGTGGCCCGATCATCTTGTTGATGGACAGTCCCGGCACGCCGAAGTTCGTGTTGTCGCTCTGAAACGAGCCGGGCTGCAGACCGAAGGTGCCCGGAGCTCCGCTGGGATTGCCGTCAACACTGTAGCCGCGCTCCGGATGGAACAGGGCCAGGCTGAGATCGTAGCGGTTCCCGATGCGAACCATCAGGGCGGGGTTGATGATGGCAGACGTCGAGTCCTGGGGCAGGGCGACTCCGGCGCCTCCCATGCCCTTGACACGCGTGCCGTAGCCATGGCTGAAGTACCCGTCGGTCGCTTCGGCACGTGCGCCGGCAAGAGCGATGGCGATGATCGCGATGAGACCTGTACCGACCGCATGGATGCGGTTCATTCTGGTTGGTGTCCTCCTTGGACTGAGTGATCGGGCGCTGTGCCGGCGCCCCCTTCGCGTACGAGCTGCCCTTCAGACGCGCGTCACCGACGTCTGACAGAGGCAGGAGTGCGGCTGCTAGATGAACAGCGTGGTCTTGCTCGTTCCGGCTTCGGCCAGGAACTTCGCGACGCCCGCGACTTTGAGGTCAGGGTAGTCTATGAGCTCGTCGGTGCTGAAGCCCATGAGCTCCATGCTCATCTGGCAAACGTAGATCTTGACGCCGGATTCGGCGGCCTGCCGCATGAGCTGCTCGAGGGACATCACCCCCTTCTTCTTCATGAGGCCCTTCATCATGCCGGTGCCCATACCGGCCATGTGCATCTTGGAGAGCTTCAGGCTTCCGGCGCCTTTCGGGAGCATCCACCCGAACATCTTCGCCATCATGTCCTTCGGGCCTGGCCTCTTGGCGGGGTCTCTGAGCGCCGGCGTCGCCCAGAAGGTGAAGAACATGACGACCTCTTCGAACATGGCGGCAGCGCCTGTGGCGATGATGAAGGCGGCGAGCTGCCGGTCGAGGTCGCCGCTGAAGACCACCATGGACAGCTTGTCCTGGGGCAGCGAGGATTCGCGCAGCTCGTCGAGCTGGCTCTGGAGTTCGGCGACCCGTTGAGCTAGCTGGTCTACGGTTGTGGTTTGCGTGTCACTGGTCATAATCGTGTCCTTGTTAGTGAGTGGGCGTTCCCGGCTGGGCGGTTCGATCTATCGGTCAACCGCTGCCCGAGGCTCCTCAACTGGCCGTTCCCCGGCGTACGAAGTAGGCGAACAACGCCAGAGGCCTGTATATCACATGGGCGAACTTGGTGAAGGTGGTCAGGAGGATCAGCTCCATGGCGAGGGCCGCGTGGACCAGCAGGACGATAACACTGAGCGCATTGGAGGCTCTGAGCGTAACGGCGACTTCCAGCCAGAATCCGGTGATCCCCAGTATCCAGAGCACCCAGAGCAGCCACCAGTCCATGGGATCGGTTCGCGCGACGTTCTTCTCAACCTTCGCCAGACGCCGGACGATGGCGGCCGTCACGCCGGCCATCATGACAACGCCGCTGATCGTGCCGATAATCCGCGCTGGCCAGAAGGTGGTGATGCCCAGAGGCAGAAGCGCGATGAAGATGTAGTCGAGTATCGTCGCTGCCAGCAGGCCGAGGAATCCCCAGAGAATCGCCAGGTGGACCGATGCGGCATTTCGGTACCACGGTTCGTTCGGCGTAGGCGTCTCATCCCGATGCCGCTTCATGGTGGCGAGTTCGACGAGGGTTGCCCGTGCGGCGCGCGCATATGCAGCAATGGGTTGCGGCCCTGCGCCCTTCAGAAACCGCCTGAGGACCCTGGTGACGCTCACAGCCATGCTGAGGACCGTGAGGACCATCACCGCAATGCCTACGGAGTGCACGGCGCCGTAGGAGACCATGCGGAAGAGCACGTGCTGCACCTCGCTGGGGGGGCGAACACCAACCAGAAACGCTCCGAGGATCGCCCCGAACAGCGCGGTGATCGCCAGCAGACCCAGGGTACTGCCGTAGGCCCAGCGCGCCAGCCCCGTGGGCTCGGCAGAGGCGATGGCGTACCGGCGTACCGCTGCCATGTACTCGCCGGGTTCGGCCTCGCGAGGACAGGTGTCGGAGCACTCGCCGCAGTAGTAGCAGAGCCATGCTTCCGGACTGTCCAGCAGCCTCTCGCGGTCGCCGATCTGTCCGAGGCGGATGATCCTGCGGGGAAAGTTGCCGTGCTCATCGGAGAGCGGGCATACCGCGGTGCAGTTGCCGCAATGGAAGCAGGCGGAGACGTCAAATGCGCCATGCCGCTTGATGTCTTTGAGCAGCCGCGCGTCGACTGTTATGGCCATCGCTCGATTCCTCACTTCCGCCGGTAGGCGACGTAGTCGTCGCGCTTGCCGTCATCCTGGACCTTGCCGTACTTGCGCAGCGCTGTGACCCACCACATGACCTCGGTCGTGGTCAGCCCGGTGGCCTCAGCGATCTCGGGGACGGTCCGGGCTTCATCGGCGATGGCCTTCAGGATCGCGTTCTGCTTCTCCCTATCGCGCTTGTACGCTTCGGCTCGCACCGGATCGGCTGGTCCGCGGCGGGCGCGTGCGGCCTTGATCTGCTCGGCCGCGTAGTTGCCCTTCCGGGCAGCGGTGTCTTCACTCATCTGCTTGCCTCTCCAATGGTGACGGCCAGCGGAGCGAAAGACCGAGCGCGTCGCTCCGATCGCGCGAGGCTCTCGACATCCTCGGCTACGATGGCGTCCACCATGGCATCGAACTGGTCGAGGGTCCATCCCGCCACGTTGATCGCTCGCGGGGGGCATACCGCGGCACATGCGCCGCAGCCTGCGCAGAGCGCAGGATTCACCCTCGCCCGCCGCACGGAGCCGCCGTCGTTCTGAACCTCGACCATGGTCAGCGCGCCCTGGTACTCGCACTCCGCCAGGCACAGCTCGCAGCCATCACAGAGGTCTTCCTGAACGTGCGCCACGAAGGGATCCAGCTCTATGACCGGCTTGGACAGGAGGATCGCGGCCTTCGCGGCGGCAGTCTGAGCCGCAGCGCAGGCCTCGCCGATGTCCACCGGCCCCTGACACGCGCCAGCCAGCACCACGCCGTTGACGGCCATCTCGACGGGTCTGAGCTTGGGATGCACTTCCTGGAGGAAGCGGTCCGCCCCTACGGGCAACTTGCGCATGGCAATGAGGTCCGAGATGTCCCGCGGCTGCATGCCCGTCGCCAGTACGACGAGGTCGGCCGGTATCTCCAGCTCTTCGCCCCAGGTCAGGACGTCCTTCGTCGTCACGACGGCAGCGCCGCTGCGATCGGCCACGACCGGCGGCTCCTCGTCGGGGTATCGGAAGAAGAGCGCGCCGTCGCGGGAGGCCTGAAGGTAGAGGTCCTCGTGCCCACGGCCGTAGGTCCGAATGTCCTTGTGCAGGTCGTAGATGGCTATGTCGGGGCAGCGCCTCTGCACCTCCCGAATGGCGTGGAGCGTGGCCGTGCAGCACACGCGCGAGCAGTAGTCGTTCACTTTGCCGTCAGCCTGCGGCGCATGGACGCCCTCTATCTGCCGGGACCCGACGCAATGGATGAACGCGATGCTCTTGACGGTCTTCTGTCCGATCCGCAGCTCGCCGTTCGCCAAGCTGCCATCCCGCAGGACGCCAAGGAACTCGGGCAGCGTCATGACAGACGGCGACGTCCCGTAGCCGAGTTCACCGTCTGCCGGCCGATAGTGATCGAAGCCTGTCGCGAGGATGATGGCTCCAGCTCGCACTTCGGCGCTCGCGCCGTCGGCGTCTGTCACGAGCAGCCGGAACTTGCCGACATGTCCTTCCATGGCGGTGACACGTGACCGGAGACGGACTTCGATGAGCGGCTCGACGAACAGATGGTCACGCAGCTCGCGAATCAGGTCCTCGCCGGTCTGCTCGGTTGGGTAGACGCTGGGAAGCTCCGCAACGCGTCCGCCGAGGCGGTCGGATGCCTCGATGAGCGTCACTCCGATGCCGCGCTCGGCGAGGGCGACCGCGGCGCTCATCCCTGCAATGCCCCCGCCGATGACGACGACATGGGGGACGACATCAACGGCGATGGACTCGAGGGGATCCTGCCGGGCGACCTTCTCCACGCCTGCCGCCGTGAGGCGAATGGCTTTCCGCGTGGCCCGTTCATGGTCGCCCTTATGCACCCAGCTCGTCTGCTCCCGGATGTTCACATGCTCATAGAGGTAAGGGTTGAGCCCCGCCCGCTCGAGAGCCTTTCGGAAGGTCAGCTCGTGGAGCGATGGCGAACAGGCGGCGACCACTACCCTGTTGATCTTGCCGGCTTTGATGTCGTCCACGATGAGGCTCTGGCCGGGATCCGAGCACATGAACACATAGTCGCGCGCGATGGCCACATCAGGATGGTGCGACAGCGCGTCGGCAACGGCGGCCGTATCCACGACGTCCGAGATATTGCCGCCGCAATGGCAGACATACACGCCGACACGAACGTCGTCTGCCGCTGCTTTGTCCGTGCGAGGCACTGCGTTGATATCGCTCATCGCGTGGCTCCTGCGAGCGCCGGCGCGCTCCGCCGTGCGCGCTCGACGTAGTTGGCGGCCGCCATGGCTGCGGCGCCCGCGTCGGTGATGGCATCCACGATGTCCTTCGGACCCGTTGCGACGCCCGCAGCGAAGACCCCGTCCATCGTGGTGAGGTTAGGCCAGAGCGGCGACTGAGGTAGCCTCAGGAATCCGTCGCCGTCAGCCTGCAGCGGGATCATGCCGTCGGGGGTGGGCTTCCATGCGGGAACCATGCCGAGCGAAAGGACGACTAGATCGTGCTGGACCTCTTCCGGTCCTTCGCCCGTGTCCTGTCGCTCGATGCGCAGCAACAGGTTGTGATCCTCGTCCTCGCGAATGCGGGCCACCTTGGCCTTGACGAAGTTGATGCCCATGGCCCTGGCGTTCTGGTAGAACTGCTCGTAGCCCTTGCCGAACGCCCGGATGTCCATGTAGTAGATGGTGATGTCGGCGATGGGCAGTGAACCAGACAGCAGCATGGCCTGCTTGATCGCATACATGCAGCAGACGCGAGAACAATAGGGAACGCCCAGGCTGAGGTCGCGCGATCCTGCGCATTGCACGTAGGCGATGGAGTCGGGCGTCTTGCCGTCGGACGGGCGCAGAACGGCGCCGTAGGGACCGTGAGGCGCCAGCAGCCGCTCCATCTGGAGTGGCGACAGCACATTGGGATAGATCCCGCCGCCATACTCCTTCTTGGCGTCCATGGGCGTCAGGTCGAAGCAGGTCGTCACGATCACCGCCTTGGCCTCAACCGCGATGCTCCTGGGCTCCTGAACGAAGTTGATGCACTGGGTGGGACACGCCTTGGCGCAGGCGCCGCACAGCATGCACGCCTCCTCGTCGAGAACCGGATACTGAGGAATGGCGTTGGTAAATGGTATCGAGATCGCCTTGCGCGCGCCGAGGCCGTGATCGTACTCGTCCGGCACGAACACGCTGCATGCTTCCTCGCATCGTCGGCACCCAATGCACTGGTCCTCCTCGATGAACCGCGGCTTCTTGACCAGACTCGCCTCGAAGCCGTCGTCGGTTCGCGAAATGGCCTGAACCTCGGTCATCGTGAAGAGGTCAATGTTCGGGTGATGGGCCGCCGAGGCCATGCGCGGCGTGGTGATGCAGCTTGCGCAGTCCAGAGTCGGGAACACCTTGCTCAGGTTGATCATGGTGCCGCCGATGCTGGGTTGCCGCTCGACCAGGGCAACCGAATAGCCCTGATCGGCCAGATCCAGCGAGGCCTGAAGCCCGGCGATTCCGGCTCCAACGACAAGAACGTCGGCTTGAAGACGCCCGTTCTCAGGATCCATGGTTACCCCTCCCATCACGCGGCAGCCGCCGCGGCGTCGCTGAGCACGGCCTGCTGCATCTCGCGTATCTCCTTGAGAAAGGCTGCTTTGCAGACCGTGCAGACCGTCGTCAGCTTCAGCCGGTTGGTCGGGATGCCGAGCTCCTTCATGCGGCCGTACACGCGCGAGATACGCGCGGAGAGACGGGCGTAGGCGCCTTCGTAGGGGCAGTCGGAGCCCGAGCTCATGACGATGATGCCGTCTATGCCCTTCTTCAGGCTCTGAATGTAGAAGTCGTCGGGGAACATCACCGGATCCGGCACCCGAATGATGTAGGTGCCCGGCGAGTACTGCAGCCGGGCCTGCCCGACGGTGTTGGCTCCCGGATAGGAGCTGATCAACGTAGTGATGATCAGGATCTTGAGGTCGTCTTCGGACCGCATGGCGGTTGCGCTACTTCTTGCGAACGACGTAGAGAGCGTCGTAGCCGTCCTTTTCGACGACGCCGAGATACTCGTGGCCGGTCTTCTTGCACCACGCCGGGATGTCTTCGCGGCTTCCCTTGTCGCCCGAGAGAATCTCGAGCACCTGGCCGACGGATACGCCGCCGATGCCCTTCTTCGCTTCCAGCAGGGGCCCCGGGCATGCCATCGCACGGGCATCAACGGTCTTGGCCGGTTGGATGTTGCTCAGATCTGACATGGGTTCATTCCTCTCCTCGATGGATGGTGGCGCCGACCGCCTGTTCCCCGCCCTGACTGTGGCGAATGCACGCCAGCAGGTGCAGCAACGATCGGTCGGCGATGGTGTAGTACACGTTCGTGCCCCGTCGCTGGCACCGGAGGATGCCCTGATCCTTCAGGATGCGGAGCTGTTGGCTCACAAAGGAAGGAGCCGCTCCGCAACACTCTGTGATGTCACTCACGATCTTAGGCTCGTTTGAGACTGCGAGGTAGTCCAGGATGCGCAGGCGCAAAGGATGCGCCGCCACGCGGATCACCGGAGCGACTCTCTCGAGCACCTCCATGTCGATGAGCTTCGGGGATAGATCATTCATGCGCTTCCTCCGAACGTCAGTATATCACAACATTGCGATATTGTGAATATCATATATTACTTAGCTTGACTAATCTTTCACAAAGTGCATTGGTCGCGGAGGCTCCCGCTCGCCTTCTCGAACCGCGCGTTTGCCATGTTGCCGATTGAGGGTACTGTACCGATCGACAGGGGCTCAGGCCCCGGAATCCCAGTGCATGGGCAGAACCTGACAGGAGTGCGCCATGAACCAACCCGCTCCATTACCCGATCGCCGGTCCTGGGCGGAGCCATGGAAGGTCAAAGTCGTCGAACCGGTGCGACTGACCACGCGCGAGCAGCGCGACGCCGCCATTCGCGAGGCGGGATGGAATACCTTCTTGCTGCGCTCGGACGATGTCTACATCGATCTGCTGACCGACAGCGGCACGAGCGCCATGAGCGACAGCCAGTGGGCCGGCATGATGCTCGGCGACGAGGCGTATGCGGGCAGCCGCAACTTCTACCACCTATGGGACGCCGTGCGCGAGTACTACGGATACCAGTACATCGTGCCCACCCATCAGGGGCGCGGCGCCGAGCATATCCTCTCGCGCATCCTCATCAAGCCGGGCGACGTGATTCCTGGCAACATGTACTTCACGACGACGCGGCTGCATCAGGAGCTTGCGGGGGGAACGTTCGTGGACGTGATCATCCCCGAAGCCCATGACCCGGCAAGCGAGCACCCGTTCAAGGGCAACGTCGACCTCGAGGGGTTGGCACGCGTCATAGCCGAGCACGGACCCGAGCGGATTCCCTACGTGTGTCTGCATGCCACGGTCAATATGGCGGGAGGCCAGCCCGTATCACTTGAGAACGCACGTGCAGTGCGTGAGCTGACCGCGAAGCACGGCATCCGCGTCTTCATGGATGCTACGCGCGCGGTGGAGAACGCCTACTTCATCCAGCAGCGGGAGCCCGGTCAGCAGGGGCGTCCGGTCGCCGCGATACTCAAGGAGTTCTGCTCGCTAACCGATGGGTGCACGATGAGCGGCAAGAAAGACCCGCTGGTCAACATCGGCGGATGGCTGGCCATGAACGACGAGACGCTCTACGAGGAAGCCTCGAATCTCGTCGTGGTGTTCGAGGGACTCCACACCTATGGCGGCATGGCCGGACGCGACATGGAAGCCATGGCGCGCGGCATTGTCGAGTCGGTGCAGGACGATCACATCCGGGCGCGTATCGGACAGGTCGAGTACCTCGGTCACAAGCTCATCGGCTGGGGCATACCCGTGGTGAAGCCCATCGGCGGCCATGCCGTGTATCTCGACGCGCGGGCCATCTACGATCATCTGCCGCAGGACCAGTTCCCGGCTCAGATGCTCGCCGCGCAGCTCTACCTCGACTCGGGTGTCCGCGCCATGGAACGGGGCATCGTCTCGGCGGGCCGCGATCCGGCCACCGGTGACCATCGCTACCCGAGGCTCGAGCTGGTTCGCCTTACTATTCCGAGGCGCGTCTACACGCAGGCGCACATGGACGTCGTCGCCGAATCGGTGGCAGCCGTCTATTCCCAGCGCGCGAACACCCCGGGCCTCCGCATGGTGCACGAGCCGAAGTACCTGCGGTTCTTCCAGGCGCGGTTCGAGCCGCTGTAGTGTTCAAACAGCGAAGAAGGGTGACACTGCGAGGCGGTTCAGCCGCCCATCAGGAATGATCCGGCGGCCTGTGCGCATACGATAGGGGCGTGACAGGCGGACGGCCAGCGTCACGCGTGATATGGGCGAACCAACCGCGGGCTGCTGCGTTCCTCTCTGCGGTGGTTCCGTTCGGCGGTTGATTCGCCCCTACGGGCTGCTGGATCGCGGGCACCATGGCGAACGACGGACCGTCACGTCATCGCGATCGCAGCGAAGCGATCCCGAGCAGCCCACGCCCACACGTCATCGCGAGCGAAGCGACGCGATCCCGAGCAGTCCACGCCCACACGTCATCGCGAGTTCGGACGCGGCGTGGCCGCGGTGGGTGTGTAAGAAAGCGGGGTTGAGTAAGGTATGACGGATCATAGCGCGCGCCGTTGCAGTGATACCGTTACCCCTTTGGTGCCATGTGCCCGGT